>NZ_JBVIQN010000003.1:0-96016 GCF_055577005.1 Streptomyces sp. NPDC033221
TTCCCCCCCCCCCCCCTTCTCCCCCACCCTCCCCCCCCCCCCCCTCCCCCCTCCCCCCCCCCCCCCCCCCCCCCCCCCCCACCGGGACGACCGGGACTCAGCCCTCGGTCTTCTCGCTCTTCTCGGCGTCGGCGCCCTCGGTCTCGGAGGCCTCGACGGTCTCCGTGGTCTCGGCCGTCTCGTCTTCGTCGTCCAGGTCGACGACCTCGCCGTTGGTGTCCTTGACCGTGGCGGCCTCGACGACGACCGCGAGGGCCTTGCCGCGGGCGACCTCACCGACGAGCATCGGCACCTGGCCGCCCTCGACGACGGCCTGGGCGAACTGGTCGGGGGACATGCCGGAGGACTGCGCGCGGCGCATGAGGTGCTCGGTGAGCTCCTCCTGGCTGACGTTCAGCTTCTCCTTGTTGACCAGCTCGTCCAGGATGAACTGGGTCTTGATGCCCTTCTCGGCCTGTTCCTTGGTCTCGGCGTCGAACTCTTCCTCGGTCTTGCCCTGGATCTCCAGGTACTTCGCGAGGTCCAGGCCCATCTGGCCGAGCTGGTGGTTGACCAGGTTGTGCTTGCGGGTCTCGATCTCGTCCGCGAGCAGCTTCTCCGGCATCGGGACCTCGACCAGCTTGAGCAGCTCGTCGAGGACCTTCTCCTGGGCCTGGGTGGCCTGGTCGTACTTCTTCATCTGGGCGAGGCGCTTGGCGCTGTCGGCGCGCAGCTCCTCCAGCGTGTCGAACTCGCTCGCCAGCTGGGCGAAGTCGTCGTCCAGCGCGGGCAGCTCACGGGCGGCCACGGCGGTGACGTCGACCTTGACCTCGGCCTCCTTGCCGGCGGCGGAGCCGCCCTTCAGCTCGGAGGTGAAGGTGCCGGACTCGCCGGCCTTCAGGCCCTTGACGGCGTCGTCGATGCCGTCCAGCAGCTCACCCGAGCCGATGGTGTAGCTGACGCCCTCGGCGACGCCGTCCGCCAGCACCTCGCCGTCGACCTTGGCCTCCAGGTCGATGGTGAGCACGTCGCCGTCCTCGGCGGCGCGCTCGACCGGGGCGGTCGAGGCGAAGCGCTCGCGCAGCTGCTCGACGGACTTGTCGATGTCCTCGTCCGACACCTCCACGGCGTCGACCTCGACCTCGATGCCGGAGTAGTCCGGGATCTCCAGGGCCGGGCGGATGTCGACCTCGGCGGTGAAGGCCAGCAGCTCGCCGTCCTTCAGCTCGGTGATGTCGACCTCGGGCTGGCCGAGGACGTTCAGCTCACCTTCGTTGACCGCTTCGGTGTAGAACTTCGGGAGCGCGTCATTGACGGCCTCCTCCAGCACGGCGCCGCGACCGAACCGCTGGTCGATGACTCGGGCCGGGATCTTGCCCTGGCGGAAGCCCTTCACCGTGACCTGCTGGTTGATCTTCTTGTACGCCGCGTCGAGGCTGGGCTTGAGCTCCTCGAAGGGCACCTCGACAGTGAGCCGAACCCGGGTCGGGTTCAGGGTCTCCACGGCGCTCTTCACGGTTCGGTCTCCTTGGGGCTGACTTCTGGGGTTCTGCTTGAGATCTGCCGGCGCCCGGGGTCCAGGCGCCCTGCGGATCGCGCCCGGGAGAAAGACACACGGGCACGCAGCTTGCATAGTAACCGCAAGCGGGTTGGCACCCGCAATGTGATCTTGATGGGCCCCTTACGGGCCCGTCGGCACGGAGCCTCGGAGAGGGGGTGTGTGGTTGGGGCGCGCGCCGCGCCCGGAGGGCCGGACGGCCCCGGGCAGAGGGCCGGGACGCCGTACGGCTGAACGTGCAGAAACCTGCTGGTCGGGGTGGCCGGATTCGAACCGACGACCTTCCGCTCCCAAAGCGGACGCGCTACCAAGCTGCGCCACACCCCGTCGGTGCGACACGTAGGGTACATGGCCGCGGACGGTCCGGCTGCCGGATATCCACGGGGCGGGACCGCGGACAGGGAGCGCACACGGTGCGAGCGGGGGCGCGCGGGGCGGTCACGACCGGCCGCGACGGGCGACAACGGGCCGGAGTGTGCGGGGGCCCGGGTGACCCGCTACGATGCACTGCGTGCCGAGGTCACCCGACCGGCGGCGCATGCGGGCGTAGCTCAATGGTAGAGCCCCAGTCTTCCAAACTGGCTACGCGGGTTCGATTCCCGTCGCCCGCTCCATACGGTTCAGGGCCAGGTCAGAGGGTGTTCTCCCGACCTGGCCCTGAGTGTTTTGCAGGAGGGGCGAAGGCGTGGCCAGGAGGCGGTACGTCGCGCGAGGAGTGCCCGGCGGCTACCGGATCTGGGACAACCGGGGCCGGCGCTGGTGGGGCGACCTCTACGAGCTGTGCCCGGACGCCCTGGTCGCGGAGCTGAACGGCGGAGCCGACCCCGCGAAACTCACGGAGCTGCTGAAGCGGCACCGGGCCCGGAAGCGCTAGGGCGAGCCGCAACGCCTCCTGGCTAGGGTGGCCCCATGGAGATCTGGCTCAATCCCGCGTGTTCCAAGTGCCGTTCCGCCGTCGACCTGCTCGACGGGGAGGGGGTGCAGTACACGGTGCGCCGCTACCTCGAACAGCCGCCGACCGCCGCCGAGTTGCGGGAGGTGCTGGAGCGGCTGGGGCTGGAGCCGTGGGACATCACGCGCACCCAGGAGGCCACGGCGAAGGAGCTGGGCATCGGCGACTGGGAGCGCACGGACGCCGCGCGGGAACGGTGGATCGAGGCGCTGGCCGCGCATCCGGGGCTGATCCAGCGGCCGATCATCACGGCGGACGACGGCACGGCGCTGGTGGGGCGCAGCGAGGAGGCCGTACGGGAGGCGGTCGCGCGGAGCGGACGCGAGAGCCGCTGACATGCCGGTCGGGCCCGTGCACTGCGGGTGCCGGGGCGCGGGCCCGCGATGCGCTAGAAGCTGATGTTGTTGATCGTCTCGGCCACCGAGTTCAGGAACCGGTTGATGGACGGCGCGATGCCGGTCGAGGCGAGGAAGAAGCCGAAGAGGATGGCCACCAGCGCCGGTCCCGCCTTGAGTGACTTGCCGCGTATCAACACGATCATGATGATGCCCAACAACAGCACGACGGACAGCGAAAGAGCCACAACTGATCACACCCTCGGTCGGAACGCCTGGCCGGCCCCGGAAGCATGCAGCCGCGCACACCCCCGCTCGGCACCATCGTGCCACCAAGTCCTTGCCCAGTGGAGGCGGGTGGCGAATCATCGGCCAAGGCTTTGCCTGCGAACCGGACGGCCGCGCCGCCGGACGCGGCCGGACGCCGGTCCGCGGCGCGGGAATTGACGCCACGGAACGCAATCGGCCGCGCGACCGGAACCGTACGCGGCGCCTGGCCGGATGCCGCCGCAGGGACCGGCCCCCTTTTGTGCACACGTGAATTCATGAGGCGCGTGCGCGGCCGACGGACGTCCGCCGCCCCGACATACCGGTAGCGAAGCGGACATCGCCCCCGGGTCCACGACGGGGCATATGCCCTCACATAAGCGGATGACGCACCCCCGGACAGATATTCACCGGCCCTCCGGAAAACGCGCGAAAATGCACCCCGGATGCCTGACCGCCGCCACCCGAAAGGAAATTGCCCGGCGCGCCACGCCGTAATGCACATTCGGCGGTGAAGGTTTTACGCATTCCCCGGCCGCCACTAGGGTGCGTCAGATGTTTCCCGCTGCGCCGACCCCACGACGTGTGCTTCCCCCGGCCGCCGGGGCCCCCGGCCCGGACGCGGCGGCCCCCGCGGCGGGCACCGGGGAGCGCGGGCCGCGGCGCGCCGGACGGCCGGCGGCGGAGGCCGGGCGGCCCGGTGCCGGCGGCGGCCGGGACGCCTTCTTCGACAATGCCAAGTACCTGGCGATCGTCCTGGTGGCCATGGGGCATTCCTGGGAGCCGCTGACCGGGCAGAGCCGCGCCGCCGGAGCGCTCTACATGACGGTGTACGCCTTCCACATGCCGGCGTTCATCATCATCTCCGGCTATTTCTCGCGCGGTTTCGGTCTCCGTACGGACCGGCTGCAGCGGTTGATCACCGGTGTCGTGGTGCCGTATGTCGTGTTCGAGACCGCCTATACGCTCTTCGCGCGCCGGGTGAACCACGACCCGGATATGCCGGTCAGCCTGCTGGACCCCTGGTACCTGACGTGGTTCCTGGCGGCGCTGTTCGTGTGGCGGCTGACGACTCCCCTGTGGCGGATCGTCCGTTGGCCGGTTCCGCTGGCCCTGGCCGTCGCCGTACTGGCTTCCGTGTCCCCGGAGATCGGCGACGAGCTCGACATGCAACGGCTGCTCCAGTTCCTGCCGTTCTTCGTCCTGGGCCTGAACCTGCGTCCCGGGCACTTCGCGCTGGTGCGGCGGCGCGCCGTACGGATCGCGGCGGTGCCGGTCTTCGCGTGCGCCGTGGCGCTGGCCTACTGGGCGGTGCCGCGGATGACGTCGACGTGGTTCTACCACCGCGAGAGCGCCCAGGAGTTGGGGGCACCCTGGTGGGCGGGGGTGGTGATGACCCTCGCGATGTTCGGCTGCTCGCTGGTCCTCGTCGGCTGCTTCCTCGCCTGGGTGCCGGCCCGCCGCACGTGGTTCACGGTGCTGGGCGCCGGCACCCTGTACGGCTATCTGCTGCACGGCTTCCTCACCAAGGGCTCGCGCGCCTGGGGCTGGTTCGACGACCACCCGTGGCTGCACTCGCCGCCCGGCGAGGTCGTGGTGAGCCTGACGGCGGCGGCCGTAGTGACCGCGCTGTGCACCCCGCCGGTCCGCCGGGCCCTGCGCTGCGTGGTCGAGCCGAGGATGGCGTGGGCGTTCCGGAGGGAGCCGATGCCCCGGGGCTGACGTCCTGCGGCGCACCCCCCTCCCTCGCGCTCAGGCCGCTGCCGTCCGGCGCGCGTGGCCGGTCAGGGCCGCCATCCGGGCGGCGACCTGCTCGGGCGAGGGGCGCTCCAGGCTGCCGGCGAGCGCGCCGTCGGCGAGGAAGAGGACCCGGTCGGCCCAGGAGGCCGCCACCGGGTCGTGGGTGACCATGACGACCGTGGTGCCGAGCGCGTCGGCCGCGTGCCGCAGCAGGGCGAGGACCTCGGCGGCGGTGCCGGCGTCGAGCGCGCCGGTCGGCTCGTCGGCGAAGACCACGTCCGGCCCGGTGACCAGCGCGCGGGCGATGGCGACGCGCTGCTGCTGCCCGCCGGAGAGCTGTCCCGGGCGGCGTCCGGCGTGCTCGCCGAGGCCGACCCGGGCGAGTGCCTCGGCGGTGCGCCGCCGGTCGGCGCACTGTCCCGCGAGACGCATCGGCAGGGCGACGTTCTGCTCGACGGTCAGCGAGGGCAGCAGGTTGAACGCCTGGAAGACGAAGCCGAGGCGCTCGCGGCGCAGTGCGGTGAGGCGGTTCTCCCGCATCCGGGTGATGTCCGTACCGCCGACGCGGACCGTGCCGCCGGTCGGCCGGTCCAGGCCCGCGGCGCACTGGAGGAAGGTGGACTTCCCGGAGCCGGAGGACCCCATCACGGCGGTGAAGCTGCCGTACGGCAGGGCGAGGTCGATGCCGCGCAGGGCGTGCACGGCGCCGGCGCCGCGGCCGTACTGCCGCCGGACGCCGCGCAGCTCCATGGCGCAGGCGCCGCTCTCCCGCCCTCGCCCGTCCCGGTGTGTGTCGCGCTGGCCCATCGCGCCGCCCCTCGTCTCGTACGTCCGGTCGCCTCTCGACCGTACGGAGCGGGGGTGAACCTGGACCATGGCGGCTGCCGGTGGCTTCCGGGTGGGGAAAACCCCCGGCAGGGCTCTCGTCGGGAGGCCCGGGAAGATCCCGGAGGCGGGTCGGTGAAGGAGCGGGCAGGCGCCGGTGCGGCGGGTGACGGGCACGGGCGCACTGGACACGAAAAGTCGTTTGGTAAACTAACTACTAACGCTTTCTTGACTCCCCCTTGACCGAACACCGTCCGGCCGAACCTCTGGAGGAGCCATCGGACACGCAGAAACCCTCCTCGCGATGGGCGGGGCCTTCCTGGCCGCAGCCGTCCTCGCCCGCCTGGGCAGCCGCATCGGGCTCCCCACGATCCCCCTGTTCATCCTGGCCGGGATACTGCTCGGCCCGCACACCCCCGGCATCTCACTGGTCGACGACCCGCACGAGCTGGAGATGCTCTCCCTGCTGGGTCTGGTGCTGCTGCTCTTCTACCTCGGCCTCGAATTCCACATGGACGACCTCAAGGAGGGCGGCCGCAAGATGGCCGTCGCCGGGGCCGCCTATCTGGCACTGAACGTCGGCGCCGGTCTCCTCTTCGGCTTCCTGGTCGGCTGGGGCACCTCCGAGGCGCTGGTACTGGCCGGAGTGCTCGGCATCTCCTCGTCGGCCATCGTCACCAAGGTCCTCATGGACACCGGCCGGCTCGGCAACCCCGAGACCAAGCCGATCCTCGGCATCATCGTGGTCGAGGACATCTTCCTCGCGCTGTACCTGGCCGCCCTCCAGCCGGTGATCTCCGGCGCCGACTCGATGGCCACGGCGGCCCTCGACGCGGGCAAGGCGTTCGGCTTCCTGCTGCTGCTCGCGGTGGTCGCCCGCTGGGGCACGGCGGTGATCGGCAAGCTGATCGCCACCAAGGACAACGAGCTGCTGGTCATCTCCTTCCTCGGCGCCGCCGTCTTCGTGGCGGGCGTCTCGGAGTGGTTCGGCGTCGCGGACGCGATCGGCGCGTTCATGGTCGGTCTGATGCTCGGCAGCACCGGCTCCGGCAAACGGATCATGGAGCTGGTGCATCCGCTGCGGGACGCCTTCGGCGCGATCTTCTTCTTCGCGTTCGGCCTGTCCATCGACCCCGGCGACCTGCCGTCGGTGGTGTGGCCGGTGCTGATCGCGGTGGCGCTGACACTGCTGATGAACGTGGTCGCCGGGCTGGTCGCCGCCCGGATCTACGGCTTCGGGCCGGGCCCGGCCGCGAACATCGCCACCGCGCTGCTCGCCCGCGGCGAGTTCGCGCTGATCCTGGCGACGATGGCGGCGGGCGCCGGGCTGGACGAACGGCTGGCGCCGTTCATCGCCGGGTACGTCCTGATCCTGGCCGTACTGGGGCCGCTGGCGGCCGGCCGGTCCGCGTGGCTGGCACGGTTCCTGCCGGGCGGCGGACGGTCCGGTCCGGAGTCGCCGGCGGGCGGCGGGCAGCCCGAGCCCGCGGCCGCCGGACGGTAGGCGCGCTCACCTCGGCCGGGCGGGCCCGGTGGTCACGGCATCGTCCAGGGCTCGCGCGGCAGCGGGCGGCCGGTCTCCAGAAGCGTCTTGAGGTTGGCGAGCACCGCCTGCCAGCCCTGGGCCGCCGCGTCCCGCTGGGCCTCGTCGGCCAGGCCCTCGTGCGTCAGTGTCAGCCGGACGATCTCCTCGTACGCCTCGATGCCGAAGCTCACCCTGGAGACGCCGGGCCCGTCCTGGGCCGCCCCCGAGCCGGGCTCCGCCCACGTGGTCACCAGCCGCGTGGGCGGCGTGCTCTCCACGACCACGCCCTCGACGTCGGCGATGCCCGACCCGTCGGTGCGCCGGTGCTCCCAGCGGGAGCCGGGCCGCCAGTCGGAGACATTGCTGTGCCCCCAGTACGCGGCGGTCAGCTCGGCGTCGGTGAGGGCGTGCCAGACCTTGTCCGGCGTGCTCGCGAGGTAGGTGACGTGGACGAAGGTGAACGTGCCGGCCATGCGTCCTCCGTGGGTGGTCCGGGTGCCGGGACCACCGTACGGTTCAGTCGCGGCAGAGCAGCAGCAGCGCGCGGTCGTCGTTGACATCCTTGGCGACGGCTTCGATCAGATGCCAGGCCGCGCCGGCGAAACCGCAGGCCACATAGCGGTCGGCCTCGCCGGTCAGCCGGTCGATGCCCTCCGCGATGTCCCGGTCGGCGGCCTCGACCAGGCCGTCCGTGAAGAGCATCAGCACGTCGCCGGGGCGCAGCGTCCCTTTGACGGGGTCGAACTGCGCCCCGTCGTACACCCCGAGCAGCGGCCCCTCCGCGGCCTTCTCCTCCCAGCGGCCGGTTCCGGCGCAGAGCTGGAGGGCGGGCAGGTGCCCGGCGGAGAGCAGTTCGTAGTCGCCGGACTCCAGATCCAGGACGAGGTGGATGGAGGTGGCGAAGCCCTCGTCCCAGTCCTGGCGCAGCAGGTAGCCGTTGGCGGCGGGCAGGAAGCCGTGCGGCGGCAGCGAGCCGAGCAGGCCGCCGAAGGCGCCGGACAGCAGGAGCGCGCGGGAGGCCGCGTCCATGCCCTTGCCGGACACGTCGGTCAGCACCACTTCGAGGATGTTGCCGCCCTGTGTGCGGGAGGCCACCACGAAGTCGCCGGAGAAGGACTGCCCGCCGGCCGGCCGCAGCGCCATCTCCCGGTGCCAGCCGGCCGGCAGTTTGGGAAGTTTGCTCTGTACCCGGATGCGTTCGCGCAGGTCGAAGAGCATCGTGCCGCCGCGCCGCCACGGCACGCCGACCCGGCTGCGGAACTGCGCGATCAGCAGCCCGGACAGGCCGACCGCCGCGACCACCAGGACCGTGCCCGGGGTGATCCGGTCGCGGCCCTGGTCGTACGGGCCGAGCAGGGACGCCTCGATGATCAGCGCGGCGGCGGACGTGCCGTACAGGGCGAGCAGGTTGGCCGGGCGCAGCAGCAGTCCGCCGGCGATGACCGGCAGGACCAGTGCGGTGGGCGCGATCCAGTCGGGCCGCCAGATGGTGCCGCAGGCGATGGCGGGAATGGCGATCAACAGGGCGACCAGGGCGATCCAGTCGGAGCCGTCGCCGCGGAAGTAGTCGACCCCGGCCTTGCGCACGCTGATGCGGACCCGGTGCATCGCCTTGCGCCACCGGGCCGTCGGGGACTCCGCTCCCGTGCTGCTCGCCATTGTTCTGGGACCTTATCCACCCGTTCGGCGGCGCGTCGATTCGCGGCACGCCGCCTGGCGCAATCGCCGGGAAACGGCGTTCGAAAAACGGTCGCGCGGGCGGAAGGTGTCCTGCTACCCATGGCATATGACGACCGAGTTACGGCAGCTGCGTCCGGACGAGTGGGACGACTGGTACGACAAGCTGGAGCGGGCGTTCGGCGGCACCCCGGAAGCCCCCGAAGAGCGCGCCCTGTGGCGCGGCCTCGGAGAGCCCGAGCGCTGTCTGACCGTCCGGGACGACGGCGAGGTCGTGGGCACGGCGGGGGCGTTCACCTTCCGGCTGTCGGTGCCCGGCGGCGCCGTCCTCCCGGCGGCCGGCGTCACGCTGGTCAGCGTGCAGCCCACGCACCGGCGGCGCGGCATCCTGCGCACGATGATGCGCCACCAGCTCGCGGACGTCCGGGACCGGCGCGAGCCGCTGGCCGTGCTGACCGCCTCCGAACCGGCCATCTACGGGCGCTTCGGGTACGGCGCGGCGACCGAGGCGGTGAGCCTGACGCTGGACACGCTGCGCCAGTCGGTCAGCGTGCCGGACGGCGCCGACGGCGTACGGCTGCGGCTGGTCGCCCCGGAGGCCGGGCTGGCGGACTGCGAGAAGGTGTACGGGCAGCTGGTCACCGGCCGTCCGGGGATGCTCGCGCGGCAGCCCGGCTGGGAGCGGCTGCCGCTGCTCGACCCGGAGGCCGACCGGGACGGGGCCGGGCCGCTGCTGTGTGTGCTGGCCGAGGTGGCCGGGGAGGTGCGCGGGTACGCGCGCTACGCGGTCAAGGCGGTCTGGGACGGGGGCGGTCCGGACGGGACCGTGGTGGTGCGGGACGTCGAGGCGCTGGATCCGGTCGTCTACGCGGCGCTGTGGCGCTATTTGTTCGGTATCGACCTGACGTCGAAGCTGACGGTGCGCAACCGGCCCGCCGATGATCCGCTGCTGCACCTGGTGGACGACATGCGGCGCTGCCGGATCGCGGTGCGCGAGTCGCTGTTCGTGCGGCTGGTGGAGGTCGGCGAGGCGCTCGCGGCGCGTACGTACGCGACGCCGCTGGACGTGGTGCTCGACGTGGCGGACCCGTTCTGCCCGTGGAACGAGGGCCGGTGGCGGCTCACCGGCGACGAGAAGGGCGCTTCCTGCGAGCGGACCACGGACGCGGCCGACTTGGCGCTGTCCGTGCGGGAGTTGGGCGCGGCCTACCTGGGCGGGTTCTCGCCGGCGGCGCTGGCCGGGGCGGGGCGGGTGCGCGAGCTGCGGCCCGGCGCGCTGCGGGAGGCGTCGATGGCGTTCGGGACGCAGCTCAAGCCCTGGCTGCCGCACGGGTTCTGAGCACCGCGCGGGCCGGGGCTCACTTCTGCTGGCAGCCGGGGCACCAGAAGAGGTTGCGGTTGGCCAGGGCGGCGGTGCGGATCTCGGCGCGGCAGATGTGGCACTCCTGGCGGGCGCGGCGGTAGACGTAGACCTCGCCGCCGTGGTCGTCGACGCGCGGCGGGCGGCCCATGGCCTCGGGGAGGTGTTCGGCGCGGACCGTGTCGATGCGGTTGTGCCGGACGCCTTCCCGCATGAGGGCGACCAGGTCCGCCCAGATGGCGTCCCATTCGGACCGGAGGAGATCACGTCCGGCGTGGTACGGGTCGATGCCGTGCCGGAAGAGGACCTCGGCGCGGTAGACGTTGCCGACGCCCGCGATCACCTTCTGGTCCATCAGCAGCGCCGCGACGGACGTACGGCTGCGGGAGATCCGGGCCCAGGCCCGCTCGCCGTCGTCCTCGGGACGCAGCGGGTCGGGTCCGAGCCGTTCGTGTATCGCCTGCTTCTCGGCGTCGGTGAGCAGCGCGCAGGCGGTGGGCCCGCGCAGGTCCGCGTAGGCCGTGCCGTTGGCCAGCCGCAGCCGTACGGTGTCGGTGGGCGGCGGCGCCGGGGCGTCGCCGAAGTTCAGCTTGCCGAAGAGGCCGAGGTGGATGTGGACCCATCCGGCGGGCCCGAAGCCGAGGAAGAGGTGCTTGCCGTGCGCCTCGGCGGTGGTCATGACCTGGCCGTCGATCAGCGCCGCGCTGTCGGAGAACTTGCCCTGAGGGCTGCTCGCCCGGACCGGCGCGCCCTCGAAGAGCGCACGGTGGTCCAGCGCGAGGCGGTGGATCGTGTGCCCCTCGGGCATGGGTCGACGCCTCCTCGGCGGAGTGGGAAGGGACCGTACGGCGACCGCCCGCGCCGGCGGCGGCGCGGGCGGGACGGCGGGTGGGTTCAGCCCTGCTGCGGGTGGTGCGCCGGGATCTCCGGCAGCTCGCCGGTGGTCTCGTAGCGGGAGAGCATCTCGATGCGGCGGGTGTGCCGCTCCTCGTTCGAGTACGGCGTGGCGAGGAACGCCTCGATGAACGCCGTCGCTTCGTCCTGGGTGTGCATCCGGCCGCCGACCGAGATCACGTTGGCGTTGTTGTGCTCACGCCCCAGCTTCGCGGTCTCCTCGCTCCAGGCGAGCACCGCCCGTACGCCCTTGACCTTGTTGGCGGCGATCTGCTCGCCGTTGCCCGAGCCGCCGATGACGACGCCCAGGCTCTCCGGGTCGGCCGCGGTCCGCTCGGCGGCGCGCAGGCAGAACGGCGGGTAGTCGTCCACGGCGTCGTAGATGTGCGGGCCGCAGTCCACGGGCTCGTGGCCGTGGGCCTTGAGCCACTCGACGAGGTGGTTCTTCAGTTCGAAACCGGCATGGTCGGAGCCGAGATACACGCGCATGTGCCGAGTGTTGCACGGACGTGTCGTCCGCCGGGCCCGGGGTAGGTGCCGCCGGGTCCCCCCGCCGCCATACGTGCGGTGTACACGCGATGACGTGCGGAAATGAGATCCACGCAACGATCCGGATTCAGATCTTCCAAAACGAGCGTTAACGCAGTTCTAATGCGGGGAATCGACACCGAGAACCACAGAAGGACGGTGCACATGGGCGCGCATCCGCCGACCATGAACGCGGGCAAGGCGGCCGGTGACCCCGGCGGCCCCGGCGGAGGCCAGTCACCCGACGGTCTTCAGGCAGGTCTCAAGAACCGCCATCTGTCGATGATCGCCATCGGCGGCGTGATCGGCGCGGGCCTGTTCGTGGGCTCCGGCGCCGGTATCGCGGCTGCGGGACCCGGCATCCTGATCTCGTACGCGCTGACCGGCCTGCTGGTCGTCCTGGTGATGCGGATGCTGGGCGAGATGGCCGCCGCCTCCCCCACCTCCGGCTCGTTCTCCGCGTACGCGGACCGGGCGCTGGGCCGTTGGGCGGGCTTCACCATCGGCTGGCTGTACTGGTTCTTCTGGTCGGTCGTGCTGGCCGTCGAGGCGACCGCCGCCGCCGGAATCCTCACCGGCTGGGTCCCCGCCGTCCCGCAGTGGGCGTGGGCGCTGCTGGTGATGATGGTGCTGACCGGCACCAATCTGATCTCCGTCGGCTCGTTCGGCGAGTTCGAGTTCTGGTTCGCCGGGATCAAGGTCGTGGCGATCGTGGTGTTCATCGTGGTCGGCGCGCTGGCGATCTTCGGGCTGCCGCCCGGCGACCACGCGGTGGGCCTGTCGAACCTGACCGGCCACGGCGGGTTCCTGCCGAACGGGCCGGGCGCGATCCTCTCCGGCATGCTGCTGGTGGTCTTCTCCTTCATGGGCAGCGAGATCGTCACCCTGGCGGCGAGCGAGTCGCCCAACCCGGTGCAGGCCGTCCGCAAGGCCGTCAACAGCGTCATCTGGCGGATCGCGATCTTCTACCTCGGCTCGATCGCGGTGATCGTGACGCTGCTGCCGTGGAACGACAAGGCGCTCGACAAGAGCCCGTACGTGGCCGTGCTGAAGTCGCTGGACATCCCGGCGGCCGGCACCGTGATGGACGTCGTGGTGCTCACCGCCGTGCTGTCCTGCCTGAACTCCGGCCTCTACACCGCCTCCCGGATGGCGTTCTCGCTCGGCGAGCGCGGCGACGCGCCGAAGTCCTTCACCCGGGTGAACAAGGGCGGCGTCCCGGCGACCGCCATCTGGGCGTCCGTGGCCTTCGGTTTCGTCGCGACGATCTTCAGCTACACCTCGAAGGACACCGTCTTCGACTTCCTGCTGAACTCCTCCGGCGCGGTGGCGCTCTTCGTCTGGCTGGTCATCTGCTTCTCCCAGCTGCGGATGCGCAGGGTCATCGAGCGGGACATGCCGGAGCGGCTGACCGTACGGATGTGGCTCTACCCGTACCTGACGTACGCGACGATCGCGCTGATCCTCTTCGTCGTCGGCTACATGTTTTACAACCCCGACGGGCGCAAGCAGATGGTGCCGTCGGTGGCCGTGGCCGTGGTCGTCCTGGTCGTCGGACTGGTGCTGGACCGGCGGCGGCGTGCCGCGGGCGGCGCGGCGGGCGGCGCCGGTGCCGTGGACGGCGGCGGCCCGGAAGGTCAGGACGACGCGCGGAAGGACTCCTTGACCCGGTCGTAAGCACGCAGGGCGGTGGCCTCGGCGGAGTCCAGGTACCAGAGGTTGAGCTGGTAGGTCCGGTTCCCGGTACGGAAGCCCAGCTGCCGCCCGTGCGCCGGTTTGCCGTCGCGGGTGTACGCGAACTCCCACACGACGGCGGGGTGCCCCTGGAAGGTGGTGCGCTCCAGCCGGATCCTGCGGTAGCCCGGCACGTCGTGCTGCTGCGCCTCGTACTGCCGCCAGATCGTCAGCAGATCACCGCCGGAGGACGGGTCCTGCCGCGCCGAGACGAGCGTGGACCCGTCCTTCGTGCTGTAGGTGACGTCGCTGGTGGACTCCTCGGTGCGGTTCCAGCCGGTGGGCGGCACCCAGCTGAAGCCGTTCTCGGTACGGCGGGAGCCGGCCGGGTCCGAGGGGCTGCCGGTCCCGGTCCCCGTACCGGCGCTCGTGCTCGCGGTGGGCGGGCGCCCGGTGCCCGTCCCGGCTCCGGCCGTGCCGCGGGAGTCGGGGCCCTGTGTCGCGACGATGATCACCACGACCGCGGCGGCCGACGCGAGGACGCCGGTGACGGCGAGCAGGGCGGGCCGCTTGGCTCGGGAACGGGCGGACGGGACCGAAGGGGCGGCGGGAGCGATGTCGGGCTGCGGGCCGACATCCGTTCGCGGCGCAAGGGCCCGCACCTCGATGCGGTCCGGCGCCGGATCGGCCACCGTCGGCGTACGGACGTCCACCACCTCCGCCGAGTCCAGCGGCGCCGTCGGGTTCGCCGCCGCGGCCCGGCGCACCAGCGGATCGAGCAGCGCCTCGACCTCGTCGAGGGTGGGGCGCGCCTCGGGCGCCTTGTTCAGCAGGGCGGTCAGCACCTCGCGCAGCGGGCCCGCGGCGGGCGGGATGGCGGGCTCCTCGTGCAGCACCGCGTGCAGCGTGGCGAGTGTCGTGGCACGGGTGAACGGCGACTGTCCCGCGACCGCGGCGCACAGCGTGGCGCCCAGCGACCACAGGTCCGACGGCGGGCCCTGTTCCTGGCCCGCCACCCGCTCGGGCGCCATGTAGTCCGGCGAGCCGATGAGCATCCCGGCCATGGTCAGCGCGGTGGCGTCCTGCATCGCGGCGATGCCGAAGTCGGTCAGGACCACCGCGCCGCGGTCGTCGATCAGGACGTTGCCGGGCTTGATGTCCCGGTGGAGCACGCCCACCGCGTGCACTTCGCGCAGGGCGCGGGCCAGTCCGGTGCCGACCCGGGCCGCCGCGTCCGGGGCGAGCGGGCCGTCCTGGGTGAGGATCTGTTCCAGGGAGCGGGCCTGCACCAGCTGCATGACGATCCACAGCCGGTCCCCCTCCTCGGCCACGTCATGGACCCGCACCACATTCGGATGGTCGATACGGGCGGTGGCGCGGGCCTCGCGCAGACTGCGTTCGCGCTGCACCACGCTCTCTTCGCCCGCGCGATCGTCGATACGTATTTCCTTGACCGCGACACACCGGTCGAGCATTTCGTCCTGGGCGCGCCAGACCCGTCCCATTCCGCCGCGTCCGATCAATTCCAGCAGGCGGTAACGGCCGGCTGCCAGACGCCCGGGCCCCACCTCGCTCGCATTCCCCACCATGCCCAGCCCCCACAGCACCCGCGGAATCTTGTGGTACCCATCAAATACCTCAGCCGAGGATGTGGAAAAGGGGGGTTCAAGAATGTACACGACCCGACAGGGAAAACGCGCGTTCGTGGTGGCCGCGGCGGCGGCCGCGCTGGCGCTGCCGGTCGGCTCCTCGGCCCTGGCGGCCGATCCCGTACCGGGCAGCAGCGCGGGCGGCAAGGCCGGTCCGAGCGCGCCGGCGGGCTACCGGATCACCACCGAGCTGCCGGAGCGGATTTCCGTCGGCAACAGCACCGGGAAGACCTCGCTGACCGCCAAGGTCACCAACAAGGGGACCGCCGGGACGGGGGCCGTGCGGCTGACGGTCGCCGGTTTCCAGGGTTTGCGGGTCGAGAACGTGGCCGGGTGTTCGAAGGTGCCCGAGGCGCGGCTGCCGGAGGGCGCGAACAGCGCGTACTCCTGTGCCATCAGCTCGCTGGCGAGCGGAAAGAGCCGTTCGTTCGACGTCACCGCGCATTTCGATCTGAAAAAGCAGGGGCAGATCTGTCTGCCGGTGACACTGGGAAACACCGAAACGCTGTTGTGGCAGCAGGGCCCGGTCAATTTCGGCACCCGTAATCCGGTGTCCGACGCGCCCGACACCCCGCTGATGCTCAACACCGTGAACGTACCGGCCGGCTCGGCGACCACCACACCCTCCCCATCGGAGTCGGGGTCCACGGCCCCGGAGGAGCGGCTGCCCGAGACCGGTACGCCGTCGGTCCTCCCGCTGGCGGGCGCCGCCGCGGGCCTGCTGCTCCTCGGCGGCGCCGGGGTGTGGGTCACCACCCGCCGGTCGACCCGCAGGTGAGCACCGCCCGTACGGCCTGATCAGACGCGCTGTACGACCCGTACGGAGACGGAAAGCGGCCGGGCCCCGTACCGCCACGCGAGGTGGTGGTGCGGGGCCCGGTCCGGGTCCGTACGGAAGGACGGCGCGCGCGGTGTCAGCCGCGGCGGCCGAGCAGCTTCCACGCGGTGGGCAGCGCGCCCATCGCCAGCGCGGCCTTGAGGGCGTCACCGATCAGGAAGGGGACCAGGCCGGCCGCGACCGCGGCGCCGAACGACATGCCGGTGCTCAGCGCGAGGAAGGGCACGCCGACCGCGTAGATCAGGGCCGTGCCCACCGCCATCGTGCCGGCCGTGCGCAGCGCGCCGCGGTCGCCGCCGCGGCGGGCCAGCGCGCCCACCGCGGTCGCGGCGAGCAGCATCCCGAGGACGTAGCCGAAGGTCGCGCCGCCCGCGCCGGAGGCGCCGTTCGCGAACCAGGGCAGCCCCGCCATGCCGAGCAGCGCGTACAGCGCGAGCGACACGAAGCCGCGGCCCGCGCCGAGCGAGGCGCCGACGAGCAGGGCGGCGAAGGTCTGGCCGGTCACCGGGACCGGGGAGCCGGGGACCGGGACGGCGATCTGCGCGGCGATGCCGGTGAGCGCGGCGCCGCCGACGACCAGTGCGGCGTCGCGGACGCGGGCGCGGGTGGCGCCTGCTGCGGGCAGCAGATCGGCGAGGACCGCACCGGGCCTGGTGGTTGCGTCGGCAGTGCTCATCGGAACTCCGCGGGGTGTGAGGTGGAGCGGGGACAGGGGGACGCGTTGACGTTAGTCCAGCGCCCCGGAGCCGATCATCGTGTGGCGGCGACAAAGGCGCAATGGTGTCCTTGGAGAGTTCCGTGCAACGCAGCGGCCGTCGGGCCGTACCGCCTCGTCAGCGGTCTTCGCAGGTCACGTGATGCTCGTCACGGCCCGCTCCCCGGACGGGTGCGCATTTTGTGGTAGCGCGCGGCCGGCGGGGAAACTGAGGGGACAACGCGGGACCCTGTGGGGTTCCCCCAAAGACCCCTTGCGAGAGTACGAGCCCATGCACGACGCACCCACCGCCACCGGAACGCCACCGCCGGGCGAGGGCGCCGGCGAGCGAGAACCGCTGTCCGCCGGGCTCAAACAGCGCCACCTGACCATGCTCGGACTGGGCGGGGTGATCGGCGCGGGGCTGTTCGTGGGCTCCGGCGTCGGTATCGCGGTGGCCGGTCCCGGCATCGTGCTCTCGTATCTGATCGCGGGCGCGCTGGCCATGCTGATCATGCGGATGCTGGGCGAGATGTCCTCGGCGATGCCCGCTTCCGGTGCCTTCTCGGTGCACGCCGAGCGCGCGCTGGGCCGCTGGGCGGGCTTCAGTGTCGGCTGGCTGTACTGGTTCCTGCTGGTGGTGGTGCTGGCGGTGGAGGCCACCGGCGCGGCGCAGATCGCCAACGGGTGGCTGCCCGCGGTCCCGCAGTGGGGCTGGGTGCTGATCTTCATGCTGGTGTTCACCGCCGCCAACCTCACCGCGGTCAAGAGCTTCGGCGAGTTCGAGTTCTGGTTCGCGACGCTGAAGGTCGCCGCGATCGTGCTGTTCCTGGCGCTCAGCCTGCTCGCGATCTTCGGGGTGCTGCCGGACACCGACGCGGTCGGGCTGGCCAATCTGACCGGGCAGGGCGGCTTCCTGCCCAACGGCTGGCAGGGCGTGGTCTCCGGTGTCCTCGCCGTCGCGTTCGCCTTCGGCGGTCTGGAGGTCGTCACCATCGCCGCGGCCGAGTCCGACGACCCGGCGCGCAACGTGGCGCGCGCGGTGCGCAGCGCGGTGTGGCGCATCCTCTTCTTCTACGTGGGCTCGATGCTGGTCGTCGTGACTCTGCTGCCCTGGTCGTCGATGCAGCCGGGCAAGAGCCCGTACGTGGCGGTGCTCGACAGTATCGGCGTGCCGGGCGCGGGCCAGATCATGAACGTGGTGGTCTTCGTGGCGCTGCTGTCGGCGCTCAACGCGAACCTCTACGGCTCCTCTCGGATGGTCTTCTCGCTGGCGGAGCGGGGTGAGGCGCCGCGTTCGCTGCTGAAGGTGACGGCGGGTGGCGTGCCGCGCCGGGCCGTGCTGTCGTCGGTGGCCTTCGGCTTCGTCTCGGTGCTGCTCAATCTGCTGTGGCCGGACACGGTCTTCCTCTACATGCTGAACGCGGTCGGCGCGGTACTGCTGTTCGTCTGGGCCCTGATCGCGGTCTCGCAACTGCGGCTGCGGCGGCAGCTCGAACGGACGGCGCCGGAGAAGCTGACCCTGCGCATGTGGGCGTTCCCGTATCTGACGTGGACGGCGCTGGCGGCCATGGTGGCGGTGCTGGTGCTGATGCTCACCGACGACGGGGCGCGGCCGCAGTTGCTGTGGTCGGCCGCCGCGACCGGTGCGGTGCTGGCCGTCGCGGGTCTTCGGGAGCTGCGGGCGCGGCGGTCCGGCCGCTGACGGGCGCCCGTCAGCGGCACCGCGGGAGCGTGGGGGCAGGCCGGAATCGGCCGCCCCACTTCCGCTCCGGAAACACCCAGGGTCACGTCTCACAACGGTGTGAATACGGCCGGTCACGATCTCGTCTGAATACCGAACATCTGCTGCACGACTGTTGCCCTCAGCGGACACAGACACTCAAACTGAGCGCGTTTTCCGTCGATCGTCTCGCTCCGCTCTCACTTAATGGGACAGGTACGACCATGAATCGGACACCTTCGTCCACCACGCCCGAGCGCGAGCAAACGGGCCAGGTGCAGGGCACCGGCGCCACGGCGGCTCCGGAGACCGGCACCCCGCTGTCCAACGGACTCAAACAGCGCCATCTGTCGATGATCGCGCTCGGCGGTGTGATCGGCGCCGGGCTGTTCGTCGGCTCCAAGGAGGGCATCGCGGCGGCCGGCCCGTCGATCGTGCTCGCCTACGCCGTCTCCGGCTGCCTGGTCATGCTGGTGATGCGGATGCTCGGCGAGATGGCGGCGGCCAGCCCGGCCTCCGGCTCCTTCTCCGTGCACGCCGGGCGCTCGATCGGCCCGTGGGCGGGCTTCACCACCGGCTGGATGTTCACCGCGCAGCTGTGTGTGGCGGTGGCCGCCGAGGCGATCGGCGCCGCCGGGATCATGACCGGGTGGTTCCCGGACACGCAGCCCTGGATGTGGGTGCTGCTGTTCATGGTGGTCTTCTGCGGCGCCAACCTCGCCGCGGTCAGCAATTTCGGCGAGTTCGAGTTCTGGTTCGCCGCCCTGAAGATCACCGCGATCGGCATCTTCCTCGTCCTGGGCCTGCTCGCCATCTTCGGCGTGCTGCCCGGCACCTCGGCGCCCGGCGCCGCCCATCTGACCGGCGACGGCGGTTTCCTGCCCAACGGCTCGGACGGCCTGGTGATCGGCCTGCTGGCCTCCGTCTTCGCGTACGGCGGCCTGGAGACCGTGACAATCGCCGCGGCCGAGTCGAAGGACCCGGTCCGCGGTGTGGCCAGCGCCGTGCGCACCGCGATGTGGCGGATCGCCCTGTTCTACGTCGGCTCGATGGCGGTCATCGTCACCGTCATCCCCTGGAACAACGCGGACATCGCCAAGAACGGCCCGTACGTCGCGGTCCTGGACTACCTGCACATCCCCGCGGCCGGCCAGATCATGAACGTCGTCATCCTGATCGCGCTGCTGTCCGCGATGAACGCCAACATCTACGGCTCGTCCCGGATGGCGCACTCCCTGTCCGCCCGCGGCCAGGGCCCGCGCTTCCTGCGCACGGTCAGCGGCGGCGTGCCGCGCCGCGCGGTGATCCTCTGCTCCGCCTTCGGGTTCCTCGCGGTGCTGTTCAGCTACTGGTGGCCGGAGACCGTCTTCCAGTGGCTGCTGAACATGGTGGGCGCGGCGATCCTCGTGGTGTGGGGCTTCATCGCCGTGGCCCAGCTGCGGATGCGCCGCCGGCTGGAGCGCGAGGAGCCCGGGAAGCTGGTCGTGCGGATGTGGCTCTTCCCGGTGCTGACGTGGGTGGCGCTGGCCGGCGTGGTGGCGGTGCTGCTGCTGATGCTGCGGGACGAGAACCAGCGCGTCCAGCTGTACTTCACCGGTGGGTTCGGGCTGGTGCTCGTCGCCATCGGTCTCGTCAAGCAGCGAATGGCGCGTCAAAAGCCCCTCGGCTAAGTGCAAGTAAGGCTTACCTCACCAAAAGCAGAAGTGCGGTAAGGCTTACCTCACCAGAATGCATCGCTCTTTTCCGGAGGCGGTGCCGGACCTCGGACCGGGGTCGGGCACCGCCTCCTTCTTTTGGCCCAGACCCCGCCCCTCGGCGGGTTCGTGATCACTCATGCTGGTAGCGTGCAGTTGCAAGTGGATTGCAATTAAAGGTCGTAAGCAGCTGGAGGGCTCGGCATGGCCACCTACAATCTTCCGGAACTTCCGTACGACTACGCGGCGCTCGAACCCGTCATCAGCCCCGAGATCATCGAGCTGCATCACGACAAGCACCACGCCGCATACGTCAAGGGCGCCAACGACACCCTGGAGCAGCTCGCCGAGGCGCGCGACAAGGACCAGTGGGGCTCGATCAACGGCCTGGAGAAGAACCTCGCGTTCCACCTCTCCGGCCACATCCTGCACAGCATCTACTGGCACAACATGACCGGTGACGGCGGCGGCGAGCCGCTGGAGGCGGACGGCGTGGGCGAGCTGGCGGACGCCATCGCGGAGAACTTCGGCTCGTACGCCAAGTTCAAGGCCCAGCTGACCAAGGCCGCCGCCACCACCCAGGGCTCCGGCTGGGGCGTCCTCGCCTACGAGCCGATCACCGGCCGCCTGATCGTCGAGCAGATCTACGACCACCAGGGCAACGTCGGCCAGGGCTCGGTCCCGATCCTGGTCTTCGACGCCTGGGAGCACGCCTTCTACCTCCAGTACAAGAACCAGAAGGTGGACTTCATCGAGGCGATGTGGCGCGTCGTCAACTGGCAGGACGTCGCCAAGCGCTACGCGGCCGCCAAGGAGCGCGCCAACGTACTGCTGATCGCTCCCTGAGCCCGGCGCCCGATGGCGCCCTGGTGAACGTCCTGCCTCGTGATCGTCTTCTCAGCCTTCACCCGGCAGGCGGATGAAGGAAGGACCCCCGTGAGGACATGACTCACGGGGGTCTTTCTGTACGCCGCGGCGCGGAGCATGGTGGACCCATGCCGGACGAACCGAAGCTGTACTGCTCCACGTGCGACGCGGACGAGCCGCACCGGTCACCGGAGGGCGAGCAGGAGCGGGAGTGGCTCCGCAAGCTCACCGGCAAGCGGTACGTCGAGGACTACTGGATCTGCAAGCGCTCCACCTGCCGCAACATCCGCTACCGGTGGGAGGGCAGGACCTTCGACCCGCCCGAGCGGATGCCCGTCTTCGACTGAAGCAGCACACGCCGCCCCGGCTCAGTCGAAGACCGGCCCCAGCGTCCGCGTCCGCTTGATCTCGTAGAAGCCC
The DNA here is from genome assembly GCF_055577005.1 of Streptomyces sp. NPDC033221. NCBI lineage: Bacteria > Bacillati > Actinomycetota > Actinomycetes > Kitasatosporales > Streptomycetaceae > Streptomyces > Streptomyces sp. NPDC033221. Next base: position 21,200 of record NZ_JBVIQN010000003.1, read on the forward strand.
GGGATGGACGCGACCATCAGGGTGCCGTCCCAGAGCTGTGCGGCCTGCTCGCCCTTGGGGGCCGGGGTGACGACCGGGCCGAAGAAGGCGATCCGCTCGCCGTCGGGGCCCGGGACGGCGATGACCGGGGTGCCGACCTCCTGCCCCACCAGGTCGATGCCCGCCTTGTGGGAGGCGCGCAGCTCCTTGTCGTACGTGTCGGTGTCCCCCGCGTCGGCCAGCCCGGCGGGCAGCCCGGCCGCCTCCAGGGCGGCCGCGATCGTCTCCTTCGTGCGCGGCAGGCCCTGATTGTGGAAGCGGGTGCCGAGCGCCGTGTAGAGGCGGGCCAGGGCCTCCGGGCCGTACTGCTGCTCGGCGGCGACACACACGCGCACCGGGGCCCACACCGGGCCGCCGGGGCGGTTCTTCTCGCGGTACTCCTCCGGCAGCTGGTCGAGCTTGTCCTCGTTCAGCACTCCCAGGCTCATCACGTGCCAGCGCACGTCCACCGGGCGCACCTTCTCCACCTCCAGCATCCAGCGGGAGGTCAGCCAGGCCCACGGGCAGGACGGGTCGAACCAGAAGTCGGCCGGAGTGCGGTCGGTTGCGGCGGCGGTCTCGGACACGGTTGCTCCTCGGGCGTACGGGCCGGCGGCCGATCGGAGGATCGGTCACCCGCTTCAACCGGGGTCCGGCGTGCCATGATTCCCAGTGTTCGATATACGAGACGAGGACGAGGGAGTCGCGTCGTGCCCGGTGAGAATCTGACCCGAGACGAGGCCCGCGAGCGGGCCGCACTGCTGAGCGTCGACGGGTACGACGTGGCGCTGGACCTGCGGTCCGCGGTCCGGGAGGGCGAGGCCGCGCGGACCTTCCGCTCCCGCACCACCCTCCGCTTCCGGTGCGCCGAGCCGGGGGCCGCCACCTTCGCGGACCTGGTGGCGCCGTCCGTCACCGCCGTCACGCTCAACGGCCGGGAGCTGGACCCGGCGGAGGTCTTCGACGGCACCCGGGTCGCCCTGGCGGACCTGGCCGCGGAGAACACCCTGGTCGTCGACGCGCAGTGCGCGTACAGCCGGACCGGCGAGGGCCTGCACCGCTTCGTGGACCCGGAGGACGGCGAGGTCTACCTCTACACGCAGTACGAGCCGGCCGACGCCCGGCGGGTCTTCGCCAACTTCGAACAGCCCGACCTGAAGGCACCGTTCCGCTTCGAGGTGACCGCGCCCGACGGCTGGGTGGTGCTCAGCAACGGCGCCCAGGTGGGCGAGCCCGAGGCGGGCACGTACCGGTTCGCCGAGACGCAGCCGATCTCGACGTACATCACGGCCGTCGTCGCCGGCCCGTACCACTACGTCTCGGACACCTACCGGCGCACCCTCGACGACGGCACCGAGCTGGAGATCCCGCTCGGCGCGCTGTGCCGCAAGGGCCTGTCCCGGCACTTCGACCCCGCGGACATCTTCACCGTCACCAAGCAGGGCCTGGACTTCTTCCACGAGCACTTCGACTTCCCGTACCCGTTCGGCAAGTACGACCAGGCGTTCGTGCCCGAGTACAACATCGGCGCGATGGAGAACCCTGGCTGTGTCACCTTCCGTGAGGAGTTCGTCTTTCGCGGCAAGGTGACCGAGGCGTCCTACGAGCGCCGCGCCAACGTGATCCTGCACGAGATGGCGCACATGTGGTTCGGCGACCTGGTGACCATGCGGTGGTGGGACGACCTGTGGCTCAAGGAGTCGTTCGCCGACTTCATGGGCGCGCTGTCCCTGGTCGAGGCGACCCGCTTCACCAACGGCTGGATCACCTTCGCCAACGGCCGCAAGGCCTGGGCGTACCGCGCCGACCAGCTCCCCTCCACCCACCCGGTCACCGCCGACATCCGTGACCTGGAGGACGCCAAGCTCAACTTCGACGGCATCACGTACGCCAAGGGCGCGGCCGTCCTCAAGCAGCTCGTGGCGTACGTGGGGCGGGACGCGTTCCTGGAGGGCGCGCGGCGCTACTTCAAGCGGCACGCGTACGGCAACACCCGCCTGGCCGACCTGCTGTCCGTCCTGGAGGAGACCTCGGGACGCGACCTGGCCACCTGGTCGCGCGCCTGGCTGGAGACCGCCGGCGTCAACGCGCTCACCCCGCAGGCCACGTACGACGCCGAAGGCCGCATCACCGAGCTGAGCATCCTCCAGGAAGCCACCCCCGAGCGCCCCGAACTGCGCCCGCACCGGGTGGCCGTGGGCCTGTACCGGCGGGAGAACGCGGACGGCGAACTGATCCGCTACGCCCGCGCCGAGCTGGACGTCTCCGGCCCGCGCACGGTCGTCACCGAGCTGGCCGGCGCCGACCGCCCGGAGCTGGTCCTGGTCAACGACGACGACCTCACCTACTGCAAGGTCCGCTTCGACGAGCGGTCGCTGGCCACGCTGCGCGGCCACCTCGGCGAGATCACCGAACCGCTCTCGCGCGCGCTGTGCTGGTCCGCGGTGTGGGGCCTGACCCGCGACGGACTGATGCCCGCCCGCGACTACCTCGACCTCGTACTGCGCTTCGCGGGCCGCGAGTCGGACATCGGCGTGCTCCAGTCGCTGCACGCCCAGGCCGGTTACGCGCTCACCCACTACACGGCGCCGGACCACCGCGACCAGGCCGCCCAGGAACTGGCGCAGGGCGCGCTGCACGAACTGCGGCTGGCCGAGCCGGGCAGCGGTCACCAGCTGTCATGGGCGCGGTTCTTCGCCTCGGTGGCCACCACGGCCGCCGACTTCCAGCTGCTCCAGGGCCTGCTGGACGGTACGGCGAAGATCGACGGCCTGGCGGTGGACCAGGAGCTGCGCTGGACGTTCCTGGAGCCGCTGGCCGCGCACGGCGCCGCCGACGAGGCCGCCCTCGACGCCGAACTGCGGCGCGACGACACCGCCTCCGGCCGCCGCCACCACGTACGGTGCCTGGCCGCCCGGCCCTCGGCCGAGGTCAAGGCGCGGGCCTGGGCGGACGTGGTGGAGTCCGACGAGCTGTCCAACGCGCTGGTCGAGGCGACGATCTCCGGCTTCGTGCAGGCGTCGCAACGCGAGCTGGCGGCCCCGTACGCGCCGCGGTACTTCGACGCCGTCGAGCGGGTCTGGCGCGAGCGGTCGATCGAGATCGGCATGGCCGTGGTCCGGGGGCTCTTCCCCCTCCACCAGGACCGCCGGGAGACGCTGGACGCGGCGGACGCGTGGCTGGCCGGGCACCCGGAGGCGCCGCCCGCGCTGCGGCGGCTGGTGTCGGAGTCGCGCGACGACCTGGCGCGGGCGCTGCGGGCGCAGACCTGCGACGCGCAGGCGGCGCGGTAGCCGGCGGGGCTCGCGTACGCGGGCAGTCGGCGCCTGCGTACGTGAGCCGACGGCGCCGGCGTACGGCGGACCACTGACGCCTGCGTACGGAACCCGGCCGTGTGTCCGGGTCCCGCGCACAGCCGCCGACTCCGGCCGGACCAGCCATTTTCGGCGCTCGAACGCCCGTACTTTAGGACGGCGTTGTCCGGGTTTGTCGACGGGCGTGTAACAGGCGTTAGGGGGCGGGGCGGCAGCGGGAATGGCCGGGGCATGAACCACACTTCCCCAACCTCCGGCGGGGAGTCCCCCACCCCGCTCTCCCCCCGCCCGCTGCACAGCCGCTCCGGCGCCGGGCCCCGCGTACTGACGACCCGCCAGCTGCGCGAGCACGGCATCAGCCCGTCGGAAGTCGCCGACCGGTGCCGCCCCGGAGGCCCCTGGCAGCAGGTGCTGCCGGGCGTGCACCTGCTCCATCCCGGCCCGCCCACCAGCGAGGAACGCCTGCACGCGGTGCTGCTCTACGCGGCGAGCCGGCCGCCCGCGGTCCCTCCGCAGGGCGGCACGCCGCCCACCGAGGCGCCGATGATCACCGGGCTGGCGGCGCTGGCCCTGCACCGCTTCGCCACCGCTCCCCCGCTCCTCTCCCTGGACCGCATCGAGGTCCTGGTGCCGCGCACCCGGCGGCTGCGCACCACCGGCTTCGCGCTCGTCGTACGGGCGCAGGTCATGCCGCCGGCCCAGCAGATCACCAAAGTGCCGGTCGCCCCCGTGCCCCGGGCGCTGGCCGACGCCGTCGGCGGGCTCACGGACGCCTGCACGGTGAGCCGGCTGCTCACCGAGGCGGTACGCGGCGGCCACTGCGAAGCGACCGCGATCGTTCGGGAGTTCAGCCAGGCGCGGCTGCTGAACCTGCCGCACGTGGTGGACGCGGTGCACGCGCTGCTCGCCGAGGGCCGCGCGCTGGCCGAGGGGCGGCTGTACGAGCTGGTGCGGGAGTACGACCTGCCGGACCCACTGTGGAACGTGGACCTGCGGCTGCCCGGCGGCCCGCAGCTGGGCGGGGTGGACGCGTACTGGCCGGAACAGGCGGTGGCTGTGGAGATCGACGCGCGGGTGCCGCGCCAGGAGGAGGACGCGATGTGGGCGGAGTACGCCCGCAAGCGTGAGCACCTGGAGCGGCTGGGGATCACCGTCGTCCACGTCACCCCGCGCGCACTGCGGGAGGCGCCGGAGCAGCAGGCCGCGGTGGTCCGTACGGCCCTGATGGCGGCGGACGACCATGAGCCGGGGTCGTACGTGGTGGTGCTGCCGCGCTGACACCGGCCGTTGCTGTGTGTGGGGGCATCGCTCAGCGCCGTCTCAGCAGCAGCTCGGTGTTGCGGTCGCCCGGATCACCGGCGAGGTCGCTCCGGGCTCCGGGGGCGTTGCAGGACAGTTCGCGGTAGAGCGCCGCCAGGCCCCGCTGGGAGAGATCGCCGAAATCCGTACGGTGCGGAGCCTGCGACTCCACGAGGGTGGTGAACAGGGACAGCGTGCCGTCGCGGTTGTCCGTCACCTCCACGATCCGGGCCAGCTGGGGGAAGTCGATGTGCGAGGCGGTGGTGACCTCCCAGAAGGTGCCGTGCGGGGTGATGCGGTTGCGGTGACTGTGCCCGTTGATCCACGCCAGCACATTGCGGTGCCGGGAGAGCAGACCGGCCAGCTCGGGCCCGCTGTGCCGCCGCTCGGCCGGGCGGGACGGGTCGGGCAGCGTGTTGTCCATGGACGTACTGGTGTGGTGGCTGAAGACGAGGACGTGCTCGTACGCGTGCGCCCGCAGCGTACGGTCGAGCCAGCGCAGCTGACCCGATCCCACGGAGCCGGTGTGGTGGCCGCCGGGGTCGGTGGTGTCGAGGCTGACGCCCACCACGTTCTCCGCGATGCGGAACGTGTAGTACAGCCGGTCCGCCGCGAGGTCGGCGGCCGTGTAGCCGTGGCCGTGCGGGCCCGGTCCGGTGTGCCGGGGGTCCAGGTGCGCGCGCAGGTACGCGGCGCGGGTGAAGGGGACACGGCGCTCGTCCGGGGTGACGGAGCGCGCCCGCTTCCCGTGCGCCCTCAGCAGGCCGGCGAACTCCCGCCGGTCCGGGCCCGGTCCGCGGCGCACCGCCAGGTACGCGCGGATCGCCTCGTCGGCCGGCAGCAGTTCGAGCTTGCGCCCGCCGGTCGCGATCTCGGCCAGGAACGGATCGTCGGGGGCGCAGCAGCCCGCGGGCAGCGAGTCGTGGTTGCCGACGGTCGAGTACCAGGGCAGGCGCAGCCCGGGGCTGGTGACGGTACGGGTCGCCGCTTCCAGGAAGCCGGGTACGCCGGGGAAGCCGCGCAGCTTGTCGGCGTCGCGCAGGGCGCTGTCCGGCTGCCAGTAGAGGGGGTGGCCGCTGTTCTGGACGCCTTCGTAGTGCCGTGGGTCGCCGGAGTTGGGGGTGATCCGGCCGCCGCTCATCGCGGTGAGGAACCAGTCGAGTTCGATACTGGCGTTGTTGTCCGTGTTGTCCCCGGTGGTCATCGCGAAGGACAGCGGCGTCCCGGTGGCGGGCGCGCCGGGCAGGCTGTTGACGCGCTCGACGAGGGAGACCGCGCCGGCGACGGACAGCGCCTCCTGCGGGCGCCAGGCACCCGCGGACCGCACCCGTAGGTACTCATAGCGCAAAGGATTCTGCACATCGACCACGTGCAGGTCGGTGAGCTGCACGAACGCGGCCAGTACGGTACGCCGGTCATCCCGGCCGGGGCGCGCGGCGGCGAGTTCACGCCGTACGACACGCCCCCAGCCGGGGCCTTCGGCGAGCCTGCGGTACCCGGCCGGGGCGCCGCGCGGGGTGGCCACCGAGGCGAGGGTGGTGCCTTCGGCGTAGGGCACGGGGGGAACGGGCGGCGCGGCGACCGGTTCGGGTGCGACGAGGGGCGCGGTGGATACGACAGACCCGGCGCCGGGCCGGGTGACGCCGGTTCCGTACGCCAGCGCGAGCGCGGCCGTGGCGCCGACGGCACCGGTGGCGGCGAGGAAGGCGCGGCGGTCGACGGTGGGCCTGGCGGTGGCGTTCGGAGAGGCGGGGGTGGGGGCGGCGGACCGTGTACGGGACATGCACGAGCTCCCTGGTACGGACGGGGCGGCGGCGAGGGCGGCACGGAACACCGCAACCGCCCTCTCACCAGGGAGCGTTGGCAGCGGGTATGGCCCTCGGGTGAACCGCGCCGCAACGCCCGCCGCCGATCGCCGGACAGGGATCACGGCGGGCGCCGATGGTCACCGGGCCCTCGGACCGGGGGCGGCCGGCGGTCACCGGAGGTTCACCTCACGGGGTAGGCGGGCGGCGGCCCGGACCGGCCGGACGCCGGGGGCGGCACCGGCCGTACGCCCCGCGCATCCCGCGCGAATGTTCACAAACTTGTGATCACCCCCCTCCCCAAACACCAATCCCTTACGTCATATTGAGCGGTCATACGGGTCCGATTTCCGGACCCTTCACCCTGAAGAGGTGCGCCATGACCCCCGACACAGGACGTCCGCCCACCGGCCGGGCGAGACGCACGGCCCGGCTCGCGGCCGTCGCGGCCGTCGCGGTCGCGACCGCGGCCGGGCCCTTGCTCGCCGCCGGCCCCGCACTCGCCGCGGACCGGGACGGCGCCCGAATATCCGCCGGCACCGACTCCGCGCCGAAGGCCCCGCACGACAAGCTCGGTTCGCAGGACGCCGAACTGCTGGCCCGCGCCAAGTCCGGCGGCGCCCGGTTCGTCTCGATGATGCTGGCCACCGCGCCGGGCTCCACCGAGCAGGCGGCCGCCTGGCTGGACTCCCTGAAGGGCGCCTCCGTCGGGCGTACGGACGACAAGCTCGGCTACGTCCGGGCCACCGTGCCCACCGCCCAGGCCGACGCGGCCATCGCGAAGATGCGCGAGCTTTCGTCCGTGCACGCCATCGACCTCCGGCAGGAGATCAAGCTGCCGGACCCGCGGCCCGGTGCGGACCGCGGGGCCAAGGGCAAGCCGCAGGCCGGAAGTTACCCGGCGCCCGGCAAGGACACTCCGGCGAAGAACCCGTACCAGCCGTCCTTCGAGACCGGCGCGGTGGACTTCGTCCGCGACCACCCGAAGGCCGACGGCCGCGGCGTGACCATCGGCGTCCTCGACTCCGGCGTGGACCTGGCACACCCCGCGCTGCAGAAGACCACCACCGGCGAGCGCAAGATCGTCGACTGGGTCACCGCGACCGACCCGATCAGCGACGGCGACCAGACCTGGCGCCCGATGACCACCGCCGTCTCCGGCCCGTCCTTCACCTACGGCGGCCGGACCTGGAAGGCGCCCGAGGGCGCGTACCGGATCAGCACCTTCGCCGAGGCCGCCACCACCGGCGGCGACATGAAGGGCGACCTGAACCGCGACGGGGACACCACCGACCGCTGGGGCGTGCTGTACGACCCGGCCACCGGCACGGTCCGGGTGGACCTCAATGACAACGGCGACTTCACCGACGATGCGCCCATGAAGCCGTACAAGGACGGCTTCGACATCGGCTACTTCGGCAAGGACGACCCGAGCACCCCGATCGCCGAGCGCATCCCCTTCACGGTGGAGATCCGCAAGGACGTCCCGATGGACCCGCTCGGCGGGGACTGGGCGGGCAAGAAGGCCGACTTCGTCAACATCGGTGTCGTCGAGTCGGAGCACGGCACGCACGTCGCGGGCATCACCGCGGCGAACGGCCTGTTCGGCGGGAAGATGAACGGCGCGGCGCCCGGCGCCAAGCTGGTCTCCTCGCGCGCCTGCACCTGGAGCGGCGGCTGCACCAACATCGCGCTCACCGAAGGCATGATCGACCTCGTCACCCAGCGCGGTGTCGACATCGTCAACATGTCGATCGGCGGTCTGCCCGCGCTCAACGACGGCAACAACGCCCGCGCCGAGCTGTACACCCGGCTCATCGACACCTACGGCGTCCAGCTGATCATCTCGGCGGGCAACAGCGGCCCCGGCGCCAACACCATCGGAGACCCCGGGCTGGCCGACAAGGTCATCAGCGTCGGCGCGTCCATCTCCAAGGAGACCTGGGCGGCGAACTACGGCTCGGCGGTGACGCGGAAGTACGCCATGCTCCCGTTCTCCTCCCGCGGCCCGCGCGAGGACGGCGGCTTCACGCCGGTCATCACCGCGCCCGGCGCCTCCATCAACACCATCCCCACCTGGGAGCCCGGCGGCCCCACCGCCGAGGCGGGCTACGAGCTGCCGCCCGGCTACGCCATGCTCCAGGGCACCTCGATGGCCGCACCGCAGGCCACCGGCGCCTCGGCGCTGCTGCTGTCCGCCGCGAAGCAGCAGCGGGTCGCGCTGCCCCCGGCGAAGCTGCGCACCGCGCTGACCTCGACCGCGAAGCAGATCAAGGGCTTCCAGTCGTACGAGCAGGGCTCCGGTCTGATGGACATCCGCGCCGCCTGGTCCGCGATCCGGCACGGCGCCGCCGCCCATGAGTACACCGTCCGCGCCCCGGTGAAGACGGCCCTGTCCGACTTCCTGAAGACGCCCGGCTACGGCACCGGCCTCTACGACCGCGAGGGCGGCCTGAAGGTGCGGCAGTCCCGGACGTACGAGGTGACGATCACCCGTACCACCGGCCCCGACCGCCCCGTCCGGCACGAGCTGGACCTGATCAACAACGACGGCACCTTCGACCTGCCGGACGAGGACGGCGCGGTCTGGCTGCCGCTGAACCGCCCCGTGACCTTCGAGATCACCGCGAAGCCGCGGACCGCGGGCCTCCACAGCGTCACCCTGGACGTGGACGACCCGCGCACCGAGGGCGTCGACCGCAAGATCCTCGCCACCGTCGTGGCCGCCGATCCGCTGGCCGCGCCCAGCCACGCGGTCGCCAAGTCCGGCACCATCCAGCGCAACGCCACCACCTCCCACTTCATCACCGTCCCGAAGGGCGCCAAGGCCCTCCAGGTATCGATGAGCGGGCTCGCGGCGGGCAGCCAGACCCGCTGGATCGCGATCACCCCGCAGGGCGTCCCGGCCGACCCGACCGGCACCCCGAACTGCTACCCGAACTACCCGAACCCCGCCAACACCTGCGACCCGACCCGGCGCACCTACAAGAACCCGGCGCCCGGCGTCTGGGAGATCGAGGTCGAGTCGCGGCGCACCTCGCCGCTGCTGGACAACCCGTACACGGTCACCGCGGCCACCCTCGGCACCACCTTCGACCCGGCCGTCCGCGTCCTGCCCGAGGCCGAGGTCGGCAGCCCGGCCCCGGTGGCGTGGAAGGTCACCAACGCCTTCGCCGCCGTCGAGGGCACCCTCAAGGGCGGCGAGCTGGGCTCGTCCCGTACGGAGCGCCCGACGATCAAGGAAGGCGAGTCGCAGCGGTACGAGATCGTCGTGGGCAGCGGCGTGTCCCGGCTGGACGCCGCGATCGGCGCGCCCGCCGACGCCAAGGCCGACCTGGACCTGAGCGTCCTGCTCGGCGGCAAGGTCGTCGCCTCCTCGGCGACCGGCACCTCGGACGAGGCGGTCAGCATCGCCAAGCCCGCGCCCGGCACGTACACCGTCGTCGTGGCCGGCTACGCGATCCCCGCGGGCAGCACCGCCTACGACTACCGTGATGTGTATTACTCCGCCGGACTCGGTTCGCTCAAGACGGACGAATCGAAACCCGTAAAGCTGGGTAGCGGAGCATCGACGCAGGTCACGGCCGAGGTCTCGGTCGCGGGCCCGGCCCCCGCGGGACGCGAGTTCTTCGGCGAGGTCCAGCTGCTGAACGCGTCCGGAACGGTCACGGGCAGCGGCGGCGTGCGCATCGAAAAGGTCGTGTCGTAACGGCCTGAGATAGTGGACAGTAACGGGGCGGGTGCCCTGGAGGGCACCCGTTCCGCTGCTGTACGTACCGAACAAGGAGTGCCATGAGGATCGGAATCGTCGGAGCCACCGGTCAGGTCGGCGGCGTGATGCGGGGCATCCTCGCCGAGCGGAACTTCCCGGTGGAGCAGCTGCGACTGTTCGCCTCGGCCCGCTCCGCCGGGCGTACGCTCCCGTGGCAGGACACCGAGATCACGATCGAGGACGCGGCCACCGCGGACTACTCCGGCCTGGACATCGTGCTCTTCTCCGCCGGCGGCTCGACCTCCAAGGCGCTGGCCCCCAAGGTCGCCGACGCGGGCCCGGTCGTGATCGACAACTCCTCCGCCTGGCGGATGGACCCCGACGTCCCGCTGATCGTCTCCGAGGTCAACCCGCAGGCGATCTCCGAGCGCCGCAAGGGCATCATCGCCAACCCGAACTGCACGACCATGGCCGCCATGCCGGTGCTGCGCCCGCTGCACGCCGAGGCCGGGCTGACCGCGCTGGTCGTCGCCACCTACCAGGCGGTGTCCGGCAGCGGACTGGCTGGCGTCGCCGAGCTGGACGAGCAGGTACGCAAGGCCGTCGAGCAGGACGCGACCAAGCTCACCCACGACGGTGCGGCCATCGACTTCCCCGAGCCGGACAAGTACGTCCGCCCGATCGCCTTCAACGTGCTGCCGATGGCCGGCTCCATCGTCGACGACGGTCTGAACGAGACCGACGAGGAGCAGAAGCTCCGCAACGAGAGCCGCAAGATCCTTGAGATCCCGGAGCTGAAGGTCTCCGGCACCTGCGTGCGCGTCCCGGTCTTCAGCGGCCACTCGCTCCAGGTCAACGCCCGCTTCGAGCGCGAGATCACCCCGGAGCGCGCCAACGAGCTGCTGGGCGGCGCCCCCGGCGTGGCCCTCTCGCACATCCCCACCCCGCTCCAGGCCGCCGGCCAGGACGCGCCCTACGTGGGCCGGATCCGCAAGGACGAGACGGTCGACCACGGCCTGTCGCTGTTCCTCTCCAACGACAACCTGCGCAAGGGCGCGGCGCTGAACGCGGTCCAGATCGCGGAGCTGGTCGCGGCGGAACTGCGCGGCTGAGACGTTTCCGCACGCGTCGCGGGGCCCGTACGGACATGCCGTACGGGCCCTGCGGCGTCGTCGTGCCGGGCTACGGCCGCCGCACCTCGAAGTGGAAGCACCCGTACTCCAGCGCCCGGACGTGCACCAGCGCCACGTCCGGCTGTGCGAACGCCTCCGCGAAGGCCGCGTCGAATCCGGCATCCGCGTCCTCGGGAATCTCGAAGAGCCGCCCGCCGACGATGTGCCCGTCCGCGTCGTAGCGCCGCAGGGTCCGCAGGGCCCCCGGCCGCGCGAAGGGATATCCCGTGCGGCTGCCGTCCGGCCCGCCGCACTCCCGGGCGTGAATGAACACCGGCCCGCACTCGTCGTACGCCCCCGGCCGGGCCCACCGCTCCTCGGCCCACCGCCGCAGCGGCGCGTACGAGACGAGCGCGACCCGCTCCCCTTCCTCGATGCCCCGCAGACAGCAGCGCAGCGGACTGCCCGCACTGTCCACCCGGTCACTCGCGGACCCCGCGGCGAAGGGCTCCATGGCCCGGCCGGAGTCGTCCGCGATACGCAGTTCCTTGAGGGCGGCTTCAGGGATGGGGAGGGGTGTGTACGTCGTCATACGTACAGGGTGGGCGTACGCCAGGACGGTTTCCGGCGGGAATCGGACGGGGAGGTGGGGCGACTCAGGGCGGACCACCCCAGGTGGGCCGGCGCGCTCAGAGCGCCAGGTGCCTGCGCAGGGCCGCGTCCAAGCCGACCATCACCCGCGCCGGAACGCTGCCGACCCGCCGCCCCAGCCGCTCGACGGACACCGCGCGCACCTGCTCGCACTGGGCCTTGGAGTCCTTCGGAAGCCCGCTGTCGTCGGCGCTCAGCAGCACCTGGAACGGGAAGACCCGCGTGACGTTGGACGTCACGGGAACCACTGTGAGCACGCCTCTCCCGGCCCGCTGCACGGAACGGTTGGCCGCGTCATTGGACACGAGCACCGCAGGACGCAACTTGTTGGTCTCACTCCCCCGGACCGGCTCCAGGTCGACCAGGTAGATGTCACCGCGCCGCATCGGCGATTCCGTCCCCCGAGACCTGGTCCCACAGCCGCGCGTCGTCGCTCTCGCCCCACTCCTCCCATGCCGAGGCGTAGTCCGCCTCCAGCTCGGAAGCGCGCAACAGTTCCACCGCCGCGTGTATCACGGCCGAGCGCGATTCGGCGTCCGTCTTCTTGCCGTACGTGTCGAGGAACGCGATGTCCTCTTCCGGCAGGCTGACACTAATCTTCATACCCTCGATACTACTCTGGTCGGACTACCATTACCACCCCGATTGCCACCCTCCGCGACCGGATGCCTCCATGGAAAGATGGCCCAAAGTCCGATGCGAAGGAGATGAACGGGTGCCTGGCACGAATCTGACCCGCGACGAGGCGCAGCAGCGGGCGCGGCTGCTGCGTGTGGACGCGTATGAGATCGATCTGGACCTCTCCGGTGCGCAGGAGGCGGGTGAGGGCGGCACCTTCCGGTCGGTGACCACGGTGCGCTTCGATGCCGCCGAGGCGGGGGCGGACTCGTTCATCGACCTGGTGGCGCCGGCCGTGCGCGAGGTGGTGCTGAACGGCGAGAGCCTGGACCCGGGTACGGTCTTCGCGGACTCCCGGATCGCGCTGGCGGGGCTGCGCGAGGGCCGCAACGAGCTGACGGTCGTCGCGGACTGCGCCTACACCAACACCGGTGAGGGCCTGCACCGCTTCGTCGACCCGGTCGACCAGCAGGCGTATCTCTACACGCAGTTCGAGGTGCCGGACGCCCGCCGGGTGTTCGCCAGCTTCGAGCAGCCGGACCTGAAGGCGACGTTCACCTTCACCGTGAAGGCTCCCGAGGGCTGGACGGTGATCTCCAACTCGCCGGCGGCCGAGCCTCAGGACAACGTGTGGCGCTTCGAGCCGACGCAGCGGATCTCCACCTACATCACCGCGCTGATCGCCGGCCCCTACCACAGCGTGCACAGCACCTGGGAGGGCAACGGCCGCTCGGTGCCGCTGGGCATCTACTGCCGCCCGTCGCTGGCCGAGCACCTCGACGCGGACGCGATCTTCGAGGTCACCCGGCAGGGCTTCGACTGGTTCGAGGAGAAGTTCGACTACGCCTACCCCTTCGCCAAGTACGACCAGCTGTTCGTGCCGGAGTTCAACGCCGGCGCGATGGAGAACGCGGGCGCGGTGACCATCCGCGACCAGTACGTCTTCCGCTCGAAGGTGACCGACGCCGCCTACGAGGCGCGCGCCGAGACCATCCTGCACGAGCTGGCGCACATGTGGTTCGGCGACCTGGTCACCATGGAGTGGTGGAACGACCTGTGGCTGAACGAGTCGTTCGCCACCTACACCTCCATCGCCTGCCAGGCGGCGGCGCCCGGCAGCCGCTGGCCGCACGCCTGGACCACCTTCGCCAACTCGATGAAGACCTGGGCCTACCGCCAGGACCAGCTGCCCTCCACCCACCCGATCATGGCGGAGATCCGCGACCTGGACGACGTGCTCGTCAACTTCGACGGCATCACCTACGCCAAGGGCGCCTCCGTCCTCAAGCAGCTGGTCGCCTACGTCGGCCGGGAGGAGTTCTTCCAGGGCGTGCAGGCCTACTTCAAGGCACACGCCTTCGGCAACACCCGCCTGTCGGACCTGCTCGGCGCGCTGGAAGAGACCAGCGGCCGGGACCTGAAGACCTGGTCGAAGGCGTGGCTGGAGACGGCCGGCATCAACATCCTGCGCCCGGAGCTCCAGCTCGCCGAGGACGGCACGGTCACCTCCTTCGCCGTACGCCAGGAGGCCCCGGCACTGCCGGTCGGCGCCAAGGGCGAGCCGGTGCTGCGCCCGCACCGCATCGCGATCGGCTGCTACGACCTGAAGGACGGCAAGCTGGTCCGCACCAACCGCATCGAGCTGGACGTGGACGGCGAGCGCACCGAGGTGCCCTTCCCCGCCAACACTCCGCGCCCGGCCGTCATCCTCCTCAACGACGACGACCTGTCGTATGCGAAGGTCCGGCTGGACGAGGACTCGCTGCGCGTCGTCACCGAGCACCTGGGCGACTTCACCGAGTCCCTGCCGCGCGCGCTGAGCTGGGCCTCGGCCTGGGACATGACACGCGACGGCGAACTGCCCACCCGCGAATACCTCGAACTGGTGCTGTCCGGCATCACCAAGGAATCCGACATCGGCGTCGTCCAGTCCCTCCACCGCCAGGTGAAGCTGGCGCTGGACCTGTACGCGGCACCGGACTGGCGGGAGACCGGCCTCGCGAAGTGGACCGAGGCGGCGCTGGAGCAGCTGCGGGCCGCGGCCCCCGGCAGCGACCACCAGCTGGCCTGGGCCCGCGCGTTCGCCGCCGCGGCCCGTACCGACGCGCAGCTGGACCTGCTCCAGGGCCTGCTGGACGGTACGCAGGAGATCCCCGGCCTGGCCGTGGACACCGAGCTGCGCTGGGCGCTGGTGCAGCGGCTGGCCGCGACCGGCCGCGCCGACGAGAAGGTCATCGAGGCGGAGCTGGAGCGCGACCGGACCTCGGCGGGCGAGCGGCATGCCGCCGCGGCCCGCGCGTCCCGGCCGACCGCCGAGGCGAAGGCGGCGGCCTGGGCCTCGGTCGTGGAGAGCGACAAGCTGCCCAACGCGGTGCAGGAGGCCGTCATCGGCGGCTTCATCCAGACCGACCAGCGGGAGCTGCTGGCCCCGTACGCGGAGAAGTACTTCGCCGCGGTCAAGGACGTCTGGAACGCGCGCAGCCATGAGATGGCGCAGCAGATCGCGGTCGGCATGTACCCGGCCCTCCAGGTCTCCCAGGAGACCCTGGACGCGACCGACGCCTGGCTCGCCTCGGCCGAGCCGACCGCGGCTCTGCGCCGCCTGGTGACGGAGTCCCGCTCCGGCATCGAGCGCGCGCTGAAGGCACAGCGGGCGGACGCGGCCGCCGCGTAACGGCACGCCGGACTCGACGAGGCGCCCCGGGCCGGATGGTCCGGGGCGCCTCGGCGTACGGGGGGCGGGCCGGGGCCCGGTCCGCGTACGCCCCGGCCATGGAGACGCCCGGCAGGCGGCGCGTCGGGCGCTGCCGTCTGCCGGGCGGACCGGTGGCTGCCGGGCCCCGCTCCCCTCCGGCGGGGCCCGGCGGGGCGGTGTCAGCCGTTCAGTTCGTCGAAGCGGCGGACGAGCTCGGCACGGCCGGCGTCGGTGAGGTCTCCGTGCAGGCGCATCCGGGCGAGGCCGCCGTCGGGGAAGACGTCCAGCCGTACGTGGGTCGCGGTCACCGGGCGCGGGAGTGCGAAGCGGTGCGGGGTGTCGGGCTGGAGCCTGGTCTGCGGCAGGATCTCGAACCAGGCGTCGTCGTCGGCCGGATCGGCGGTCGCCGCGTCGCAGCCGTGGAGCGCCGCCCAGCCCGCCGAGTTGCCCTTCAGGTACGCGGTGTCGATCTCGACGGCGCGTATCTCGCCCTGCGCGGCGAGGCGGAACCGTACCCAGTCGTTGGTGTCGCGCACGCGGCGGCGGCGGTTCTCCCAGCCGTCGTCCATCTTGCGGGACAGGCCGGGCTGGATGATCTGGGCGGGCGAGGAGTAGAAGCGGTCGGAGGCGTCCTCGACGACGCCGCCGTGCATGACGGACGCCAGGTCGACGGTGCCCAGCACGTCCAGCCACGCCGGGTCGGGCACGACCTCGCCGTACACCCGCAGCCGGGCGATGCCGCCGTCGGGGTGCTGCTTGAGGCGCAGGTGGGTGAAGCGGCGTTCGGCGGTCACCTCGAAGCCGTTGGCGGCGTGGCCGCGTACGGGCGTACGGGGGACCAGTTCCTCCCACTT
This sequence comes from Streptomyces sp. NPDC033221, assembly GCF_055577005.1. NCBI lineage: Bacteria > Bacillati > Actinomycetota > Actinomycetes > Kitasatosporales > Streptomycetaceae > Streptomyces > Streptomyces sp. NPDC033221. Next base: position 37,278 of record NZ_JBVIQN010000003.1, read on the forward strand.
CACGTCACCGGCGAGCAGGTCCTCGGGGCCCGGGCTGCCGGGGACCGCGGTGGCTTCGACGGTGATCTGCTGCGGGTAGTTGCCGCGGAAGTGGGCGGTGTCGACGATGACGCCCCGGACGACGCCGGGGGCGGCGAGGCGGATCAGCGCCCAGTCGTGCTCGTCGTCGGCGGGGAAGGGGTGCGCGCCGTCGGCCCCGCGCCGCCGCCGGGTCTCCCAGCCGTCCATGATCTTGCCCTTGTGGCCGAAGCGCTCCGGGTCGAAGACCGCGGGCTCCGGCTTCAGCAGGTTCTCGCGCTCGGCGAAGAACTCGTCGTTCGCGGCGATCACCCCGGCGCCGAAGCGGCGATCGGCGAGGTCGACGAGCGAGGTGAAGGGGAAGTCCCCGCCGCGGTAGTCCGCGTACGGGTCGCCGCCGCCGTACGGTGGGGCGTCGTTGGCGTGCGGGTCGGTGGAGGAGGCAACGGCCGGAGTGCTGGTCATCTCTGCCCTTCGGTGAGGGGACGATGTGACGCGGACTCCTTGACGATTGCAGGATCGTTTAGTCCAGGTCTATCGAAAGTTTCTGGAGGTTACGTTCAGGCGGGCTGAATGGTCCGCGCTCAGCAGGCTGCCTCGCCCGGGGGTACGGCCGCCTGCTCGGCGACCCGCCGGAGCGCGGCCAGCACCCGCGCCAGGCCCGGCGCCCCCTCCGCCCCGCGCCGTACCGCCGCCACGACATGCCGCCGCGGCTGATCGGCACGGAGCACCCGCACCGCCACCGCGGCGGCGCCGCCCTCACCCCGTACGGGCTCGGACCGGCCCCGCGCCCCCGACATCGCCATCCGGGGCACCAGCGCGACCCCCATGCCCGCGCCGACCATCGCCAGGATCGCGTCCCAGTCGGCCGCGGCATGCGCGCGCTCCGGCACGAAACCGGCGTGCTCGCACGCGGCGGTCGTGATCTGCGACCAGGGGCCGCTGCTGCCGTAGATCCACTGCTCGCCCGCCAGGTCGGCCAGCCGCAGCCCCGGCTCGTCCGCCAGCGGGTGCCCGGCGGGCAGCGCCACGTCCAGCGGGTCGGCGAGCAGCGAGAGCCGGGTGAACTTCGGGTCGCGCGGCGTCGGCGCGTGCGCGGCCAGCGAGAGCGCGAGGTCGACGCTGCCCTCCGCCAGCAGCTCGTACGCCTCCGCCGCCTCCGCCTCCCGTACGGTCACCACCAGGCCGGGGTGCGTGCCGCGCAGGTCCCGCACGGCGGGGACCACCAGCGCGGGGATCGAGGTGGAGAACGCGCCGACCCGCACCTCGCCCGCCTCGCCCTGGAGGTAGCCGAGCAACTCGGCGTCCGCCCGTTCCAGTTGTGCGAAGACGGCTTCGGCGTGCCGCAGGACGAGGTGCGCGGCGTCCGTCAGGCGTACGCGCCGGCCGTGCGCCTCCAGGAGCGTCACCCCGAGCTGCCTGGCCAGCCCGGTCAGCTGCTGCGAGACGGCGGAGGGTGTCAGGTGCAGCGCCTCGGCGGCCGCGGTGACCGTGCCCAGCTCGTGGAGGGCGCGCAGGACGCGCAGCTTCTTGATGTCCCAGTCGGCCATGCGGGCAGCGTACGCATCGGGCGCGCCGGAGGGCCGCCGAACGGCGGCCCGTGGCCGCGTACTAGCCGCGTGCCGCCCGGCGGGCCTCCCGGGCCGCCAGCCGCTCGTCGAACTTGCGCGCCTGGTCGTCCAGCCCGCCCATGTACAGCCCCAGCTCCTCCTGGGCCCGCAGTCCGGCCGGGCCGAGGCCGCCGATCTCCAGGACCTTGAGGTAGCGCAGCACCGGCTGGAGCACGTCGTCGTGGTGGATGCGCAGGTTGTAGATCCCGCCGATCGCCATCCGGGCGGCGGCGCGCTCGAAGCCGGGCATGCCGTGTCCCGGCATGCGGAAGCCGGTGACCACGTCCCGTACGGAGCACATGGTCTGGTCGGGCGCGAGCTCGAAGGCGGCGGCGAGCAGGTTCCGGTAGAAGACCATGTGGAGGTTCTCGTCGGTGGCGATGCGGGCCAGCATCCGGTCGCAGACCGGGTCTCCGGAGTGGTGGCCGGTGTTGCGGTGCGAGATGCGGGTAGCCAGCTCCTGGAAGGCGACGTACGCGATCGAGTGCAGCATGCTGTGCGCGTTGTCGGACTCGAAGCCCTCCGACATGTGCGCCATGCGGAACCGCTCCAGCTCGACCGGGTCCACGGCCCGGCTGGTGAGCAGGTAGTCCCGCATGACGATGCCGTGCCGGCCCTCCTCCGCTGTCCAGCGGTGCACCCAGGTCCCCCAGGCGCCGTCGCGCCCGAAGAGGCTGGCGATCTCGTGGTGGTAGCTGGGGAGGTTGTCCTCGGTCAGCAGGTTGACCACCAGGGCGATCCGCCCTATGTCGGTGACCTTGGACTGCTCGGGGGCCCACGGTTCGCCGCCCATGACGCCGTCGAAGTTGCGGCCGTCGCTCCAGGGCACGTACTCGTGCGGCATCCATTCCTTGGCGGCCTTCAGGTGCCGGTTCAGCTCCTTCTCGACGACCTCTTCGAGCGCGAACAGCAGCCGGGTGTCGCTCCATGCGGCCTGGCCGTGCTCTCCGGCGTGGCGGTCGGGGGCGATGGTCACGGGGACTCCTGGGGACGGGGGTACCTACGGCTCCGTAGGTTACGTCATCGTAGGTTAGGTCCGCGTGAAAATCGTCATCGGCGGAATCCCGCCCTCCGCCGGCACCGGGCGGTCCGCGCCGCACGCAAAAAAGGGCGCCCGCCGGTTCTCGCGAACCTGCGGGCGCCCTCGAAGAGGCGTGAAGTAGAGCCCTGGATCAGCCCTTGGACTGCTTGCGGGACTTGTCGCCGGCCATGACCAGGCCGGCGATGACCAGGAAGAGGACGATGGGAGCGGCGACATAGAGGCCGAGCGTCTGGACGACACTCAGGCCCGGACCCGGGTCGTCACCATCGTCGCGGGTGAGCGCGAACGCGGGGGACGACATCAGCAGCATCAGCGCGGTGCCGGCCGTGATGGTTCCGGCGCGCAGGGCGTTCTTCTTGACCAGATTGCTCACGTGGTCAACGTATCGGACGCGATTCACCCTCGCGCGCCCGGGGTCGCCTAACGGCTGACCCGGGTCCGGTCAGGGCCGGGACCGGTGCGCGGTCACCGGCTTGAGACGCGGGGCGGCGCGGGCCGCGAGGACCCGTACGCGGACGGCGTCGGCGGTCACCGGCGCGGGCAGCGCCAGGATGCGCCGGTGGCCGACGGTCGTCCCGCCGGCGATCCGCCGCCACGTCCCGGCGGTCCGCGCCTCGACGGCGAACCGTTCCACCCGCTGCCCGTACCGCAGCTCCTCACCGAGCCCGACCCGGTCGAACGTGACGCCTCCCGGGCGCGCGGCCGCACCCCGGCCGCCCTCCAGGAGATCCTTCCCGTACGTCGCCCGCACGGCCCGCCCGAAGCCGGTGAGGGAGGCGACGTCGGCCGCGTCGATCCGGCCGTTCCGGCCCGGCGGCACGTTGAGCAGCAGCGACGCGTTGCGGCCCACGCTCTTCTCGTACAAGGACAGGAGCCGGGCCGGCGTCTTGGGCCGCTCCCAGGGGTGGTGGAACCAGCCGGGGCGAATCGATACGTCCGCCTCCGCCGGATACCACTGGAGGTACTTGGTGGTGGGCGCGAGCAGCTTGGCGCGGGAGCCGATGTCGGCGTCGGAGGAGTCGTTGGGCAGGCCGCCGGAGAGCACCGACCAGGGATCGACGGCGGACGGGGTGACACTCCACTCCGTCTCGCGCGCCACGCCCCGCTCGTTGCCGACCCAGCGCACGCCCTGCGGCCCCTGGAAGACGACGGTGCGCGGCGAGAGGCGGCGGATCGTCTCGAACCACTGGCGCACGTCGTACTTCTGTGTGATCCCGGCGTCCGCCCAGGGGTTCGCGCCGTCCAGCCACAGCTCGTCGACCGGGCCGTACTGGGTGAGCAGTTCGTAGACCTGGTTGAGGTAGTACGCGTCGTAATCGTCGGCGCGGACAGTGAAGGAGGGCAGCCGGCCGTCGCGTACGGCGTCGGCGCGGTCGTCGCCGGCGACGAGGGTGGGGATGGTGCGCTCGGTGACGGCGCTGCCGTTGCCGAAGCGGCCCAGCCCGGCGGGAACCCGGCCACGGTCCTCCAAAGCGACCCGTTCGGGCAGGCTGAGCGGCTTGCCCTCGGCCTGCTTGCGCCGGACCTCCTCGACCCAGCGCGCGTGCCGGGCGTGCGGCAGCTCGGCGCCGTCGGACGGGGAGAGGTAGAGGCCGACCTTGAGCCCGGCCTTGCGGGCGGCCCGCACGTACGCGCCGACGACGTCCGGCTGCCCCGGGCCGGCCCGGACGGTGTGCGGGGTGTAGCGGCTGGGATAGAGCACGAAGCCGTCGTGGTGCTTCGCGGTCAGCATGACCTGCTCGGCGCCCGCCGCCTTGTATGCGCGCATCCACTGGTCCACGTCGATGCGCGACGGCGCGAACCACTTCGGGTCCTCGGTCCCGGAGCCCCACTCGCGGCCGGTGTAGGTGTTCATGCCGAAGTGCGTGAACGCGGTGACCTCCCGCTGCTGCCAGGCGCGCTGGGCGGCGGTCGGTACGACGTTCGCGGCCTTCTCGATGATCCGCGCCGGGGTGTCGCAGGGCTGGACGGTCATCTGCGAGGCGGGACGTACGGGGCCGTGACAGGGGGGCGCGGCGGGCCGGCGGGCGGAGACCGGCTGACTGTCGGCGGCGGCCTGGAGCGTGGCCGGTGGGGCGAGGGCGACGGCGAGGGTGAGCGCGAAGACGGTGCGGAAGCGGGCGCGTGGCCGGCGTCTTGCCATGGTTCCCTCCAACTCCCCGACCCCGATTGGTCGGATCTCTTGGATGGCGTCCACGGCATGGTCCCGTACGGCCGATGCGACCGGAAGACCGGCGCGGGCAGCCGGTCAGCCGGCCGCTCCGGGCCCGACTACCGCTGTGGGGTGCGCAGTTCACTCATCAGCGCATGGAGCCGGGGCGACGCGGCAATCTCCTCCAAGGACAGCGGGCGCCCTGCCGGATCGGTGATCGGCAGCCGCCAGTTGGGATATTCGTCCCATGTCCCCGGGAGGTTCTGCGGACGCCGGTCCCCCACCGCGTCCGGCAGCCACACCCCGACCATGCGGGCGGGCGTGCGCAGCAGATAGCGGTGCAGCGCCTTGACCGCCGCCTCCTCGCTCCCCCGCCCCTCCGGCAGCAGCCCCAGCCGGTGCAGCACCTCCAGCCACTCGCCGACCTCGACCGCCTCCGCCGCCTGCTCCTCCCGGAGGGAACGGTCCAGCAGCCCGAGGCCGTGGCGGAGCGCGGCGTGCTGCCCGGTCAGCCGGGCCGCCGTACTGGGCAGGTCATGCGTGGTGACCGTGGCCAGGCACCCGGCGCGCCAGTCCCCGGGCGGCAGCGGCCGGGCCGGTTCCTTCGTGTAGTCGCGCTCGAACCACAGGACGGACGTGCCGAGCACGCCCCGTTCGGCCAGCTCCGTACGCACCACCGGCTCGACCGTCCCCAGGTCCTCGCCGATCACGGCGGCCCCCGCGCGGTGTGCCTCCAGGGCGAGAACGGAGAGCATCGCCTCCGCGTCGTACCGCACGTACGCGCCCTCCGTCGGCGGCCGGCCCTCCGGCACCCACCACAGCCGGAACAGGCCCATGACGTGGTCGATGCGCAGGGCGCCCGCGTGCCGCAGCATGCCGCTCAGCAGACCGCGGTACGGAGCGTAGCCCTGCGCGGCCAGCGCGTCCGGCCGCCAGGGCGGCAGGCCCCAGTCCTGGCCGCGCGAGTTGAAGGCGTCGGGCGGCGCGCCGACGGACATGCCGGCCGCGAACGCGTCCTGCTGGGCCCAGGTGTCGGAGCCGGAGGGGTGCACGCCGACGGCCAGGTCGTGCACCAGCCCGATGGCCATTCCCGCCTCGTCCGCGGCGCGCTGGGCGGCAGCGAGCTGCTGGTCGGTGTACCACGCGAGCCGGCTGTGGAAGTCGATCCGGTCCAGCAGGGAGCCGCGCATCCGTGCCGTACGGGCCGAGCGCGGGTCGTCCAGGCCGGCGGGCCAGCCGCGCCAGTCGGAGCCGTACCGCTCGGCCAGCGCGCACCAGGTGGCGTGGTCCTCCAGGCCCGTGCCCTGGTCGGCGAGGAAGTCGCAGTAGGCGGCGCGGCGGCCGGGGCTCAGCGGCACCTTCCAGAGCAGCTCCAGCGCTTCCCGCTTCAGTTCCCACACGGCGTCCCGGTCGATCAGCGCCCCCTCGCGGAGCACCGATTCGCGCAGCTTCCGGGCCCGTACGAGCAGCGCGTCGATCCGGGAGCGGGCCGGGCCTTCGAGGATTCCGAACTCGGGGATGTCCTCGATGCGCAGGTGGACGGGGTCGGGGAAGCGGCGGGAGGAGGGACGGTACGGCGAGGGGTCGGTGGGCGCTCCGGGCACGGCGGCGTGCAGCGGGTTGATCTGTACGAAGCCGGTGCCGAGCGCGCGTCCGGACCAGGCGGCCAGGTCGGCGAGGTCACCCAGGTCCCCCATGCCCCAGGAGCGGCCGGAGAGCAGGGAGTAGAGCTGCACCATGAAGCCGTGGGTACGGCCGGGCGGCGCGGGCATCCGGCCGGGGGCGACGATCAGGTGGGCGCGGGCGGAGCGGCCGTCGGGGGTGTGGGCGCGCAGGATGTGGACGCCCAGGGGAAGGCGGCCCACGTGGTCGCCGGGGCCTCGGGCCGGGGGCCTGCCCGGCGTGCGGGCGGCACCGGGGCTCCGGGCGGGAGACCGGCGCGGCATCCGGGCGACACCGGGGCCGCGGGCAGCGGCCCTGCGCGGCGTCCGGGCGTCGTCAGGGTTCGGGTCCTGGGCGGGCGGCTCGTACGCGTAGTCCGGGGGACCTGATGGGTCCGGGCCCCAGTCGAGCACCTCGCCCGACTCGGTCTCCACCCGCAGGGCGGTGCCCTCGGGCAGACGCGACAGGTCCGGGGGGCGCCCGGGGCGCACCACGACGGTGGGCGGAAGCAGGGCACGGCCCACGCCATGGTCGTACGCCTCCAGCGCGGCGCGTACGGCGTGCGGAGTCGACGCGTCGACCCCCAGCGCGGCGAGAACGGCGACGACGGTGTCGTCACCGACATGTTCGATACGTCCCGGTGCGGGCTCATAGGACGTGCACACACCGTGCAGACCGGCGAGCCGCGGTCGGCCCATCAGACCTCCATGGACTCCGTGCCCAGGCCGGCCGCGGTGGGCTCGCTGGTCAGCGGCAGCTCGGCGGCGATCGGGGACTCACTGGTGAGCGGGGCGGCGTCGGCGAGCGGAGGCTCGCTGGTCAGGGGCGGTTCGCAGAAGCAGAGCGAGCCGGATCCGTCCAGGCCGGAGTCGGGGTCGGACACCCCGGCGAACAGATCCGGCTCGACAGGTTTCTCCGGCTCGGAGGGTTTGACGCGCTCTGCCGGGTACTCGGGGGCGGACGACAGTGCGTCGAGGAGGAGCTGAGCGGACGCGGCCACGGAGGGCCTCCCGTTCGTCGGTAGTGGGACACGACCTGCCCTACCCAGTCCGGGCGGTCGCAGACGTACCCATTCAACCAACGTGGCCCAGGTCACACATCCCTCGTGCAGGCGATTTGCCGGTGGCGGACGGGTGACGGCGCAGGGATGCCCCTCGGACGGGCCTTCCGGAGGAAGTCCTTCAGCACCCCGGCCCGCCCCGGGAGCACCCCCGGAACACACCGCGACACGCCGGTCCCACAGGGCAAACCCGGCACTTCGCCTGCTGCCGTTGACACCCTTACCGCCACAGTGGTGGGCTCACTGCCGAAGGCTGGTCCGGCGGGGTTCCACGGGGTACGAGGCCCCCGCCGCGACAGTCGGCTCAGGGGCGCGCGGCCGCGGGGCGGCCGGGCTGCGGCCGTCCGGTGCGTCACCGGCCGGCCGGTGCGTTGGAATACGGGGACTGAGGAGAGACCGTGCGAGTCCGGAGCGGCGTTCGGGACGGCGGAAGGGTCGGCAGACAGGGCGAGGGGGCGGGTGGCGCCACGGGTGACGAGCCCGGTGGTGGTACGCGCTCGGGGTCGGGCCCGGCCTCGGGCCCGGTCTCAGGCCCGGCCGGAGATCGCGGCGCCGTCGGGACCGTAGCCACCGTCACCCGCCTGGCCGGGGACACCGACGCCCGCCCGGCCGGCCCCACCAGCATCGGCACCGGCAGCGTCGGCCGCTTCGGCGCCGTACGGGTACGGGCCCGTACGCGCGTCGCCGGGGCCACCGCCCTCGCCGCCGCCGTCATCGGCGGCCTCCTCGGAGGCACCGCTCCCGCCCACGCGGCGCCCGCCGACCCGGTCGTCGGCACCCCCGACCTGCCCGGACAGGCGGACGGCACCGGCGGCACCGGCCGGACCGTTTCCGCCGGGCAGCCGCCCGCCGTGTGGCCGCGCCCGCAGTCGATGCGGTCGGCCGGCGCGTCCGTACCGCTGGGCGGCGAGGCCACGGTCGTCGCCGCGCCGGACGCCGACCCGTACGCCCTGGACGCGCTGCGCGCCCTGCTGCGCGACGCCGGAGTCCGTACGGTCCACGACACCGCCCCAGGGCAGACGCCGCCCGGCAAGGGCCCGGTGTTCCGCGTCGGCGGCCCGGACGCCGAGTCCGCGCTGCGGGCCTTGCGCGCGCCCGCCCGCGGGGACTTGCCCTCCGGCGGCTACCGTCTCGCAGTCGGCGAGACCGCGGGCCGCGGCACGGTCGCCCTGGACGGCGTCGGACCGGACGGCCTCTTCCACGCCGTACAGACCCTGCGCCAGCTCGTCGTGGAGCGCGCCAAGGGCGACGGCCGGAAGGACGGTGGCGACGACGGCGGCAAGGAGCTGGCCGCCGTGGTCGTACGGGACTGGCCCGGCACCGCCGTACGCGGCATGACCGAGGGCTTCTTCGGCCGGCCCTGGACCCGCGAGCAGCGCCTGTCCCAGCTGGACTTCATGGGCCGTACGAAGCAGAACCGCTACCTGTACGCGCCCGGCGACGACCCGTACCGCCAGTTCCGGTGGCGCGAGCCCTACCCGGCGGCGCAGCGCGACGACTTCCGCGCGCTGGCCGAGCGGGCCCGCGCCAACCACGTGACGCTGGGCTGGGCCATCTCCCCCGGCCAGGCCATGTGCATGTCCTCCGAGGACGACCTGAAGGCGCTGCGCCGCAAGGTGGACGCGATGTGGGCGCTGGGCGTGCGCGCCTTCCAGCTCCAGTTCCAGGACGTCAGCTACAGCGAGTGGCACTGCGACGCGGACGCCGACACCTTCGGCTCCGGCCCCGAGGCCGCCGCGAAGGCGCACGCCAAGGTCGCGGACGCGCTCGCCGACCACCTCGCCGAGCGGCACCCCGAGGCGGCGCCGCTCACCCTCATGCCGACCGAGTACTACCAGGACGGCTCGACCGCCTACCGCGAAGCGCTCGCGGCCGCGCTGTCCGACCGGGTCGAGGTGGCGTGGACCGGCGTCGGCGTCGTCCCCCGTACCATCACCGGCGGCGAACTGGCCAAGGCGCGCGAGGTGTTCGGCCACCGGTTGGCCACGATGGACAACTATCCGGTCAACGATTACGCGCAGGAGCGTATCTTCCTCGGCCCCTACACGGGCCGCGAACCCGCCGTCGCCACCGGCTCCAGCGCGCTGCTGGCCAACGCCATGGCGCAGCCCACCGCGTCCCGCGTCGCGCTGTTCACCTCCGCCGACTTCGCCTGGAACCCGCGCGGCTACCGGCCCGGCGCCTCCTGGCAGGCCGCCATCGACGACCTCGCCGGGGACGACGCAGCCTCCCGCGCCGCCCTGCACGCCCTGGCCGGCAACGACGCCTCCTCGGTCCTCGGCACCGACGAGTCCGCGTACCTCAAGCCCCTGATCGAGGCGTTCTGGAAGGCCCGCGCCGACGCCACCGACAGCGACGACCGGGGCGACGACGAGCGCTACACCAAGGCCGCCGCCCGGCTGCGGGCCGCCTTCCACACGATGAGCGGCGCGCCGGAACAGCTGTCCCCCGGCCTCGCCGACGAAGTACGTCCCTGGTCTCGCCAGTTGGCGCGTTACGGCGCGGCGGGCGAGCGCGCCGTGGACATGCTGACGGCGCAGGCCCGCGGGGACGGCTCCGCCGCCTGGACCGCACAACGCGCCGTCCAGGACCTGCGCAAGAAGATCAAAAAGAGCCCGGCGACGGTCGGAAAGGGCGTTCTGGGGCCCTTCCTCGACCGCGCGATGACCGAGTCCGACGCGTGGACCGGTGCCCGCTCCGATCGCTCCGACACCGCCCCGGCGCCGGACAAGGACGCCCACCCCACCTCCCTGACCGTCCCCTTCGGCCGCTCCCGCCCGCTGACCGCGGTCACCTCGCTCACCGAGCCGAGCCCGTCCGCGGCCGCCGTCTCCGTGGAGGCGCACGTACCCGGCGAGGGCTGGCGCCGGCTCGGCAGCCTCTCCGGCACCGGCTGGACGCAGACCGAGGCGCGCGGCCTGAAGGCCGACGGGGTCCGGCTGGCCTGGAAGGACGGCGGCACCGCACCGTCCGTGCACTCCTTCACCCCGTGGTTCGCCGATACCCCGGCGGCGGGCCTGGAGCTGGCCCACGACGAGATCGACGCCGACACCGGCGGCACCTTCTCCGTGGACGCCCGGATCTTCTCCCGCCGCCCCGCCGACGTGGAGGGCAAGCTCACGGCCAAGGCGCCCAAGGGCTTCACCGTACGGGCACCGGAGCACGTCACCGCCCCGCGCGGCGGCACGGCCACCGCCCGTATCGAGGTCACGGTCGCGCGCGATGCCAAGTCCGGCACGTACGAGATCCCGGTCACCTACGGGGACCAGAAGCGGACGCTGACCGTCCGGACCTACCCGCCCACCGCGGGCCCCGACCTGGCCCGCGGCGCCACCGCCACCTCCTCCGGCGACGAGACCCCCGAGTTCCCGGCCTCCGCCGTCACCGACGGCGACCCGAAGACCCGCTGGTCCTCCCCCGCCCGGGACGACGCCTGGCTCCAGCTCGAACTCCCGCGCCCCACCCGCCTGGGCAAACTCGTCCTCACCTGGCAGGACGCCTACGCGACCGGCTACAGGGTCCAGGTATCCCCGGACGGTACGACCTGGCGCACGACGGCCACCGTCCGCGACGGCAAGGGCGGCCGCGACACCGTCCGCATGGACGCGAAGGACATCCGCTTCGTACGCGTCCAGGGCGACAAGCGCGCGACCCGCTTCGGATACTCACTGTGGGACGTACAGGCGTACGCGGTGAAGGGCTCGGACACACCGGCCCCGCCGCCCGCCCGGCAGCCCGGCGGCTCCGACCCCGGCACACCCGCCCGGCCGGGCTCCACCGGTGCCACGCCCAAGGGCGCGCCGTCGGCCCACGAGGCATGGCCGGCGGAAACCCGCTGAGCCATCCGCCTAGCCGACCGGTTAACCGTCCGCTGAACCGACCGCCGGGGCAGCCACCGACCACCTGAGAACGACCCTCGACCGCCCGCAGCCGGGCCCGGACTCCCTCCGAACCCGGCCGCGGATGGCCCTCTCCATGCAAAAACCCGGACCTAAGCCGATACGGCATCGATCCGGGCCAGCGCGTCATCCGCCCCATACGGCTGCAGATATGGCAGCCATTGGGGGTCCCTATGCCCCGTGCCGATGATCCGCCAGGCCAGACCCGACGGCGGCGCGGGCTGATGCCGCAACCGCCAGCCGATCTCGGCGACATGCCGGTCGGCCTTGACGTGATTGCAGCGGCGGCACGCGGCGACCACGTTCTCCCAGGTGTGCTGCCCGCCACGGCTGCGCGGAACAACGTGGTCGACGCTGGTTGCGACGCCACCGCAGTACATGCACCGCCCACCGTCCCGGGCGAACAGGGCACGGCGGGTCAACGGGACGGGACCGCGAAAGGGCACCCGCACGAACCGCTTGAGGCGGACCACACTCGGAGCGGGCAACACACGGGTCGCGCTGTGCATCAGGGCGCCGGACTCCTCAAGGCTGACGGCCTTTTCGTTGAGGACGAGGATGAGCGCGCGGCGGAGCGGTACGACGCCGAGCGGCTCGTACGACGCGTTGAGGACCAGGACATGCGGCACGGGTGCCTCCTTGTACGCCGGCGGCGCGTGGCTCGCGCCGGGACGATCTCTCCACAGTGTCCCCCGGTGCCTGGTCGCAGCGCCACCATCACCGGGTAACGGGCCCGAGGTGTTTTCGACCACACCGCTTTACTTCCCCCCAAACAGACCCGTAATTGGTCCGGTCACTCTCGAACACCGGCGCGGACCGCCCCCGTTGCCCCGTTAGTGTGGTTGGTCTGCCCGGGGCACGGTAAGCACCGACCCGGGTCTGCTGTCCCACACGGAGGTTCCTGCTGTGTTCTGGTCCGCTTCCCCAGCCGCCACGCCGCCCGGCGCGCATCGCCGGGCGTCGCTCGACGACGCCACGGAGAAGGCCACCAACGCCGCCGGATGGGTGGAGGAGAACTGGGCGACCTGGCTCACATCCGGCCTGCAGATCGCGCTGATCATCGTGATCGCCGTGATCCTGCGGCATGTGATCCGGCGCACGATCACCAAGCTCATAGAGCGGATGAACCGCACCGCGACGGCCGCCCAAGGCACCGCGCTGGGCGGGCTCCTGGTCAACGCCGAACGCCGCCGCCAGCGCTCCGAGGCCATCGGCTCGGTCCTGCGCAGCGTGGCGTCCTTCGTCATCATGGGCACCGCCGCCCTGACCGTACTGTCCGTCCTCAAGATCAACCTGGCCCCGCTGCTCGCCAGCGCCGGCGTCGCGGGCGTCGCCATCGGCTTCGGCGCCCGCAACCTCGTCACCGACTTCCTCTCCGGCGTCTTCATGATCCTGGAGGACCAGTACGGCGTCGGCGACGAGATCGACGCGGGCGTGGCCACCGGTACGGTCGTCGAGGTCGGCCTGCGCGTCACCAAGCTGCGCGGCCCCAACGGCGCCATCTGGTACATCCGCAACGGCGAGGTCAAGCGCATCGGCAACCTCAGCCAGGGCTGGTCCACCGCCGCCGTCGACGTCATGATCGCCCCGGACCAGGACCTGGACCGCGCCCGCGAGATCATCACCACCGCCGGCGAGGAGATGTCCAAGGCCGAACCCTGGAACGAACAGCTCTGGGAGGCCGTCGAGGTCCTCGGCCTCAGCGAGGTCCACCTCGACTCCGTCACCATCAGCGTCTCCGCCAAGACCATGCCCGGCAAGGCCCCCGGCATAGAACGCGAACTCCGCTGGCGCATCAAAAAGGCCCTCGACGCGGAAGGCATCACCCTGGCCCCGCGCCCCCTCGCCGACACCCCCGACGAAACAGCCCCAGACCCCGCCGCCGCGGTAGCGGCCCCGTCGGCCCTCGCCAGCCCGACGTCACCGCAGTCGCTGGCTACTACGCCTATCCCGGCGCCCAATCTGGGGAAGTAGCGCCGTCGGGCCATCCACTCGCTCCGGTCCGAGCAGTTCCGCGGACCGGAGCAAGCGGCTTCCCCAGGCCGTGGCCATGAGACCGGCGCCCCTACTCCACATCCCCCCAGCTGACGTCTCCGTCAGGCGGCCACGGCTGCGTGAAGTCGAAAAGTGTGGGCGCGTCGATGTCCCGGACGGCTCGTCTCCATGACGGGCGGCCCGAGACGAGAAACCCCCGCCCGTTCCCGGACTTCAGCGTGTAGGTGATGCCGGCCTCGGCAGCCACTCCATGCTTCGCCGCGATCTCGGCGACCTCTCCCTCGTCGGCGGGTGCCACTGTCAGACCACGCATCATCGAGTGCAGAAACATGGTCTGCACACCGCCCACATGGATTTCGATGCGCGGTGCGGTGTTCATGGCCAGATCCGTGTCACTGCGAAGCAACAGGGTCTGGTGGGAGACGGTGTACTCCCACACTTTGAAGAGACGGTCCGGCTCCGCGAGCATCATTGCCTTCCTCCACTGGAGAACCTGCTTCAGCGTCTGCGGCGCCGCAGCGATTCCCACTCCCCCGTCCCCCATCACCTGTATGCAGTCGTTTACCACCCCATCTCCGGGTGACTCGGCTGACCATGGAGACCGAGATCAGGCTGCGCGTCGACGGGCAGGCGTACGAGGTGACGGTGGATACGCGGACCACCGTGCTCGACGCGTTGCGGGAGCGGCTGGGGATCACCAGCCCCAAGAAGGGGTGTGATCACGGGCAGTGCGGGTCGTGCACCGTGCTGCTGGACGGGCGGCGGGCGACGACTTGTCTCGCCTTGGCCGTGTCGTACGACGGGGCGGAGATCACCACGGCCGAGGGGCTGGGTGAGGGCGACGGGCTGCATCCCGTACAGCAGGCTTTTGTGGATCACGACGCGCTGCAGTGCGGGTACTGCACCCCGGGCCAGGTGTGCTCGGCGGTGGGTGTGCTGCGGGAGGCGGCACAGGGGTGGCCGAGTGCGGTGACCGAGGTGGGGGCGGAGGGCGGCATCGCGCCCGAAGCGCTGGGGCATGACGAGATCGCCGAGCGGATGAGCGGCAATCTGTGCCGTTGCGGGGCGTATGTGAATATCGTTCCGGCTGTTGCGGCCGCTGCCGAGGCTGAGGGGGCGGACCGATGAAGCCCTTCCGGTACGAGCGTGCCGCCGACGCCGCCGGGGCCGTGGCCGCCGTGGCGGCGCACCCCGGGGCCGCGTTCCTGGGCGCCGGTACGAATCTCGTCGATCATCTGAAACTCGGGATCACCTCCCCCGACCTGCTGGTCGACGTCACGCGGCTGCCCATGGACCAGGTGGAGGAGCTGGACGGCGGCGGCCTCCGGATCGGGGCGAACGTGCGGAACGCCGATCTCGCCGCCCATCCCGCCGTACGCTCGCGCTATCCGGTTCTTTCCCAGGCCCTGCTCTCCGGGGCCTCCGGACAGCTGCGCAACCTTGCCACCACTGGCGGCAACCTCCTGCAGCGCACCCGTTGCGCCTACTTCCAGGACCCCAGCACCCCGTGCAACAAGCGCGACCCCGGCTCCGGCTGTGCGGCCCTGGAAGGCTGGACCCGCTACCACGCCGTCCTGGGCGCCTCCTCGCACTGTGTGGCCGTGCATCCGTCCGACATGGCGGTGGCGATGACCGCCCTGGGCGCGGTGGTCGTGACGCTCGGCCCGGACGGCGAGCGTCGCATCCCGCTCACCGAGTTCCACCGGCTGCCCGGTGACGCGCCGCACCGCGACACGGTCCTGCGGCACGGCGAGCTGATCACCGCCGTCGAGCTGCCCGCCCTGCCGTACGCGGTCCGCTCGCGCTACCGCAAGGTCCGCGACCGTGCCTCGTACGCGTTCGCGCTGGTCTCCGTGGCGGTGGCGCTCGACCTGGAGGACGACGGCCGCACCGTACGGGAAGCCCGCATCGCGCTGGGCGGGATCGCGCACAAGCCGTGGCGGGCCGAGCGCGCCGAGCAGGCCCTGCGCGGGCTCCCGGCCACCGAGGAGAGCTGCCGTACGGCCGCCGACGCCGAGACGGCGGACGCGCATCCGCTGCGGGACAACGCATTCAAGATTCCGCTGGTCCACAACACGCTGGTCACCGTCGTACGCGAGCTGGTGCCGGAGACGCCGGCGGTTCCTGGCGGCCTGGAGGGAACACGATGACTAGTACGTCCGAGAGCCGGACCGCGGACCCGGCTCGCCCCCGTGCCGTCGGCGCGGACCAGGAGCGCTCCGACGCCCGCGACAAGGTGCTCGGCCGGGCCCCGTACGCCTTCGAGCACCCGATGGAACGTCCCTGCTACGCGCACGCCGTGCTGTCCACCATCCCCCGCGGCCACATCACGGCCATCGACACGGAGGCCGCACAGCAGGAGGACGGCGTCATCACCGTACTGACGTACGAGAACGCCGAGCGGCTGGCGTCCACGGACGACGCTGAGCTGGCGATCCTGCAGGAGCCCGAGGTGGCGTTCCGTGGGCAGATCGTGGGGGCGGTGATCGCCGAGACGCCGGAGGCGGCGCGGGAAGCGGCGTCGCTCGTACGGATCTCGTACGCCGAGGAACCGCACGCATCCGAACTGAAACCGGGCGAGAGTGAGCTGTACCGGCCGGAGACGGCCAACGGTGGTGCGGGCACGGACAGTGAGCTGGGCGACCTGGACGCCGCCATGGAGGCGGCCCGGGCGGACCCGGGCGCGGTCGCGCTGGACGAGACGTACGTGACCGCGATGACCCACTGCAACCCCATGGAGCCGCACGCCACCATCGCCGTGTGGCAGGGAGACGAGCTGACGCTGTACGACTCCAGCCAGAGTGTGCACGGGCACCGCGACACACTGGCCGAGGTGTTCGGCCTCGACCGGGCGCGCGTCCACATGATCTGCCCGTACGTCGGCGGCGGCTTCGGCTCGAAGGGCGAGCCGCACGGCCACTCGGTGCTGGCGGCGCTGGCCGCGCGGGCGGTCTCCGGGCGGCCGGTGAAGCTCGCGCTGACCCGGCAGCAGATGTTCACCCTCGTCGGCTATCGCACCCCCACGTACCAGCGGGTCCGACTCGCGGCGGGGGCCGACGGGCGGCTGACCGGCATCGGCATGGACGCCGTCGAGCAGACCTCGCGCATCAAGGAGTTCGCCGAGCAGTCCGCCAACCCGACACGGACCATGTACGCGGCACCGCACCGGAAGACCACCCACCGCCTGGCCGCCCTCGACGTTCCGGTGCCGTCCTGGATGCGGGCGCCCGGCGAGTGCCCCGGCATGTTCGGGCCCGAGGTGGCCATGGACGAACTCGCCGAACGCCTCGGCCTGGACCCGGTCGAGGTGCGCGTCCGCAACGACGCGCCGACGGACCCGGAGACCGGGAAGCCCTTCTCCAGCCGCAACCTGGTCGCCTGCCTGCGCGAAGGCGCGCGCCGCTTCGGCTGGCAGGACCGCGACCCGCACCCGGGCGTACGGCGGGACGGCCGCTGGCTGGTCGGTACGGGCGTCGCCTCCTCCGCCTACCCGGTCAACCGCGTGCCCGGCTCGGTCGCCGCGGTCCAGTACCGGGACGACGGGCACTACCGGGTCGACATCGGCGCCGCCGACCTCGGCACCGGCGCCTGGACCGTACTGGCCCAGATCGCCGCCGACGCGCTGGACGTCCCCTACGACCGCGTCGAACTGCGCCTCGGTGACACCGCCCTCCCGAAGGCCACCGTCGCCGGCGGGTCCTCGGGGACGGCGATGTGGGGCTCGGCGATCGTGGCGGCGGCGCAGACATTCCGTGAGCGGCACGGGCACGACCCGTCCCCCGGAGACCACGCCCAGGCCGAGACGCCCGCCAATCCGCACGCCGAACGCTTCGCCATGCACGCCTTCGGGGCCCAGTTCGCCGAGGTACGGGTGGACGCCGATACCGGCGAGGTGCGCGTCCCCCGCCTCCTCGGCGTCTTCGCCGCCGGCCGCGTCATCAACCCGCGCACCGCACGTTCCCAGCTCATCGGCGGCATGACGATGGGCCTGTCCATGGCCCTCCACGAGGAAACCGTGACGGACCCGCGCTACGGCCTCCTCGTCAACCACGACCTGGCGAACTACCACATCACGGCCAACGCGGACGTCCACAGCATCGAGGCCCACTGGATCGACGAGGACGACCCGTACGTCAACCCCCTGGGTGCCAAAGGCATCGGCGAAATCGGCATCACGGGCACGGCTGCGGCCGTCGTCAACGCGGTGCGGCACGCGACGGGGGTGCGGGTGCGGGAGGTGCCGGTGACGTTGGACAAGGTGCTGGAGGGACTCAGTAACGGTCCGCCTTCACGGCAGTGAGGAAGGCAGCCCAGGCCGGAGTGGGGATCAGCAGGTGCGGGCCGCCGGGACGCTTGCTGTCACGTACGAGGACGGGTGAGCGGGCGGGGAGGCCGTCGGCTATCTCCAGGCATTCGTCCTGTCCACCGCTGTAGGTGCTCTTGCGCCAGGTGATGTCTGTGGGGTTCACGCTCGGTACTCCTTGGCGACGCGCTCGATCCGGGCCACTGATTCCGCAGGCGAAAGTGCAGACGTACGGGCGTCGGCGAACAGCTCGCGGTAGCGCGATACTTCCGGCTCCCGCTCAAGCCAGACCGCTCCGGTGGGGTTCTCCGCACGAACAACGTCCAATGCCGACACCTGCGGGAAGCTCAGCAGCAGGTACGGACCGAACATACCTGCGTGTGCGCCTCGGGAAAACGGCAGCACCTGGACCGTGACGTTCGGTTCCTCGGACATGGCCGCAAGGTGTTCGAGCTGGGCCCGCATCACTGTCGGGCCGCCGACCTGCTGGTGCAGCACACCTTCGGTCACCACGGCCCACATGGTGAGTCTCGGATCGTTCGTGAGGCGTTGCTGACGAGCCAGTCTGACCTGGACGAACTGTTCGATCTCGTCCGGAGAGTGCCACGCTCTGGATGCCACGGTCACGGCACGCACGTAGGCCGGTGTCTGCAGAAGGCCCGGAACGAGTTGGCATTGGAAGGTCTTGACGGAGTCGGAGACCGCCTCCAGTGCGATGTAGTCGCGGTAGGTGTCCGCAAGAACCTCCCCGTACTGGTTCCACCAGCCATCTCTGCGGCGGCGGTTCGCGATCCGCGCCAAGGCCGTGAGGCGCCTCAGCGTGTCCGCGTCCCGCACACCGTACGCGTCCAGCAGCGCCACGAGGTCCGGCGTACGGAGCGGCACCCGGCCGTTCTCGATACGGCTGATCTTTCCCTTCGTGCAGTCCAGCGCTTCAGCCGCCAGGGCTGTGGACAGCCCCGCCGCCTCGCGAAAGTCACGTAGCTCATCGCCCAGTTGCCTGCCGAGGACGGTCGAGGGACGCACCGCCGGTTCGTTCTCGCACCCTCAGAGCGGTTCCGTCATGGCCGAGAGCCTGCTTCCCCCTGCCCGCGTGACCCACCACTTCCCCCGCCACCGGCGCAGCCCTCGTCTGGCGCGAGCGGCCTTCCGGGAATGGGCCGCCGCGCAGCGCCTCGCGCCCACGACCGTGGGCACCGGGGAGTTGCTGATCGGCGAGCTGGCCGCCAACGCCGTGCTCGCCGCCACCGGCCCCGGGCGGCGGATCGAGGTCCGGTTCGGGCCGGCCGACGGCGTCCTGCGTATCGAAGTGTCGGACGCCGGCGACGGAATGCCCGTCGCCCGCTCCCCGCAGCCGCTGGACGAACACGGCCGGGGCATGGTGCTCGTCGGCGCGCTGGCGGACGATTGGGGTGTGGCGTGCCGGCCGGGTCCGGGTAAGGCCGTCTGGGCGGTGCTCAAACTCAGTGGTACAGACCCATTGACGGCGTGCTGACGCGGCGCTTACGTTCCTGTGCATCGATTGGAAACTTTCCTAACAGATCGCGCAGCGAGAGGTGGGGCGGGCGCCATGGCCGGAGGGCAGGGCGGACAGGGCACTCCCGGAACGCCGCGGGTGTTGCGGGCCATGAACGACCGGGCCGCGCTCGATCTCCTCGTGTCGCAGGGGCCGTTGACGCGGACGCAGGTCGGCGAGCTGACCGGCCTGTCCAAGCCCACCGCGTCGCAGCTGCTGGGACGGCTGGAGGCGGCCGGACTGGTGCGGACCACGGGCAATGTGACCGGGCGGCCGGGGCCGAACGCCCAGCTGTACGAGGTCGATCCGGACGCCGCGTACGTGGCCGCGCTCGCCGTCGACCAGTGCGGAATCACCGCCGCGGTCGCCGATGTCACCGGGCAGGTACTCGGCGAGGAGCGGGTCGGTACGGACGCGGTGGACGAGGGGACGCCGCACAGAACGGCGCAGCTCGTGGCGTCGGCGGTGGATGGTGCGCTGGTCAAGGCCGGGCTGGCGCGGGAGCGGTTGCACGGGGCGGTGATCGGGACGCCCGGCGCGCTCGACCCGCAGACCGGTGTGCTGCGGTACGCGCCGCATCTGCCCGGCTGGCACTCGCGGACGCTCAAGGAAGAGCTGACCGGGGTGCTGGGCGTACCGATCGTGATCGAGAACGATGTGAATCTGGCGGCCGTCGCCGAGCAGCACGGCGGTGCCGCGCAGGATTTTGATGACTTCGTGCTGGTGTGGGCCGACGAAGGGGTCGGCGCCGCCATCGTGCTCGGCGGGCAGGTGCTGCGCGGCGCCACGGGCGGCGCGGGCGAGATCGGCTACATGCCGCTGCCGGACGCGCCGCTCGCGCGGGACGGGGACCGCAGCGCGGCCCGGCCGGACGCCGGCGGGGGCTTCCAGCGGCTCGTCGGGACGCCGAGTGTGGTGGAGCTGGCGCGGGAGTACGGGGTGCGGGACGCCCGTACGGTCGGTGGAGCGCTGGCCGATCGCGGCGTGCTCGCCGAGGTCGCGCGGCGTTTGGCGACCGGGCTGGCGGCGGTGGTCGCCGTCGTGGACCCACGGCTGGTGGTGCTGTCCGGCGAGGTGGCCCAGGCGGGCGGGGAAGCCCTGCGGGAGCTGGTCGAGGGGGAGTTCACGGGGCTCGCACTGCCCCGGCCGGAGCTTCGGCTCAGCAATATCGAAGGAAATCCGATTCTCATCGGCGCGCTGCGAACGGCGCTCGCCGAGGCGCGTAACTCCGTGTTCGACACGGCTTGATGCTCCTGTTGGGGCGGCACGACTTCACCACTCGCATCACCCCCTGTCATCACCCCTGCCGTAAAGGAAGTCCGCCATGCGTCCGCGTATGCGCATCTGCCTGTCGGCGGCGCTCGCCGGGGCCGGTCTGATTCTTTCGGGCTGTGCCAATCCGAGCGTCGGCAGCGATCGCGACGATCCCACCGCGCCCGTCACGCTGAAGTTCTGGCACGGCTGGTCCAATGCGGCCGAGGTGAAGGCGATCGACGACAGTATCGCCCGTTTCGAGAAGCTGCATCCGAACATCGCGGTGAAGACGGTCAACAACGTCACCGACGCGACCGTGAACCAGGCGCTGCGCGCCGGCGGGGACGATGCCCCGGACGTGGTGTCGTCGTTCACGACCAACAACGTGGGTCAGTACTGCTCGTCCGGTATGTGGGTGAATCTCGACCCCTTCATGAAGAAGGCGGGGGTGGAGAAGGCGAAGGTGTTTCCCAAGACCTTCCTCGATTACACGAGTTATCAGGGGAACCAGTGCGCTCTGCCGCTGCTCGCGGACTCGTACGGGCTGTACTACAACAAGGACGCGTTCGAGGAGGCCGGTATCGAGCGGCCGCCGCGCACCATGTCCGAGTTCAAGCGGGACGCGGCCAAGCTGACCAAGCAGAAGCCGGACGGGTCGCTGGCGCGCGCCGGGTTCGTACCCAACTTCCGGCTCTACCAGAACAGTCCGGACCGGCTGTTCGCGCAGTGGGGCCCGGCTTACTTCGACGGCGAGGGGAAGGCCCGGCTGTCGAAGGACCCTCGCAGCAAGCAGTTCTTCGCCACCCAGCGGGAGCTGATCGACGCGCAGGGCGGTTATGCCGCGCTGGAGAAGTTCCGTACGACGTTCGGTGACGAGATGTCGTCGCAGAGTTCCTTCATGACACAGAAGGCCGCGATGCATCTGGACGGTGAATGGCGCGGTCTGATGCTGAAGGAGGGAAAGGCGAAGTTCGCGTGGGACACGGCGCCGCTGCCGGTGCCGGACGACCAGGCGGACACGTACGGGCGGGGTTTCCTGACCGGTACGGTCGCGGGCATCGCGCACAGCAGCAAGCACCAGAACGCGGCGTGGGAACTGGTGAGGTTCCTGACGATGGACACGGATCAGGTGGTGCGGTTCGCCAATGCCATCCACAATGTGCCGTCCACCTTCGCCGCGCTCAAGTCGCCGAAGCTGGACGCCGATCCGTCCTTCCGTACGTTCATCGACATAGCGCGGAACCGGCACAGTACGGCGCTGCCGCCGTCCGTCAACGGCGGGCAGTACGTGGTGTCGCTGCAGGACTTCTCGTACGACGTCGAGGCCGGGAAAGTGCCCGATCTCGACAAGGGGCTGCGCGAGCTCGACGCCCAGATAGACACCGACAATCTCCAGTCCGTGAACTGACGGAGTCCTGCCATGTCCCTCGTCGAATCCCCCGAGCGCCCGGCGGCCGCCGTGCCGCGTCCGAAGGCTCCCGCACTGCGCCGTAAGCACACCCGGCAGCGGTTGCGTACGCTCGGTTTCCTCTCCCCCTGGCTGGTCGGTTTCAGCGTTTTCTTCGGCTATCCGCTGATCGCCACGGTCTATTTCTCGTTCATGCACTACAACCAGATCCAGCAGCCGTCGTTCGTCGGGCTGCGGAACTGGAAGTACGTCTTCGAGCAGATGCCGCTCTTCGGCCCGGCGCTGTGGAACACGCTGTGGCTGGTCGTGGTGATGGTGGCGCTGCGCGTGGTCTTCGGGCTGGGCATCGGGCTGCTCGTCACGAAGGTCAAGTCGGGTGTCGGCTTCTTCCGTACCGCCTTCTACCTGCCGTATCTCGCCCCGCCGGTCGCGGCGACGGTCGCCTTCGTCTTCCTCCTCAATCCCGGTACCGGCCCGGTCAACGCGCTGCTCGAAGCCGTCGGCGTCCCGGCGCCCGGCTGGTTCAACGACGCGGCCTGGGCGAAGCCGTCGCTGGTCATGCTGTCCCTGTGGGGCATCGGCGACCTGATGGTGATCTTCATGGCGGCGCTGCTGAACGTACCGAAGGAGCAGTACGAGGCGGCCGAGCTGGACGGGGCCGGCGCCCTGGCCAAGTTCCGGTACGTGACCTGGCCGTCCATCACGCCGATCGTGATGTTCGCGGTGGTCACCGGGGTCGTACAGACCATGCAGTACTACACGCAGGCGCTGGTCGCGGGGAAGCTGGCCTCCGGCGTGAACATCGGCCCCGGCTCGGTCATCCAGCCCGGCTACCCCGACCACTCCACCCTCACCGTGCCGCAGCTCGTCTACTCGCTCGGCTTCCAGAACTTCAACACGGGCGCCGCGTGTGTGCTCTCGCTCGTGCTCTTCGTGATCGCCATGGCCGTCACCACCCTGCTGATGCGCAAGCGCGCCGGCCTGCTCCCGGCGGAGGACTGAACCGACATGACCACGACGACCCTGAGGGCGGGCAGCGCGCCGGCCCGTACCGGCTCCACCGACCGGGGCCCGGCCGCGGCCCGCGCCCGCCGTAAGCGGCTGCTGCACTGGATAGCCATGCACGCCGTCGCCATAGCCGTCGCGCTGTTCTTCGTCCTGCCGTTCGTGTTCGTCTTCCTGACCTCCGTCATGAGCGACGACCAGGCGATGAGCGGCGAACTGTGGCCGCACGAATGGAACTGGTCGAATTACGCGACGGTCTTCACCACCCCGGGTTTCCTGGACTGGTGGAAGAACTCGCTGATGTACGCGGGCCTGGGCACGCTCTTCACGGTCTGCTCGGCGATCCCGGTGGCGTACGCGCTCGCCAAGTTCCGTTTCCGTGGCCGGCGTACCGCGATGGTCCTGGTGATCTCGACGATGATGCTGCCGCCCCAGGTCATCGTGATTCCCATGTACCTGGTGTGGGCGCAGCAGCTGCACCTGTCCGGTTCGCTGTGGCCGCTGCTGATCCCGATGGCGTTCGGCGACGCGTACTCCATCTTCCTGCTGCGGCAGTTCCTGCTGACCATTCCGCAGGAGTACATCGAGTCGGCGAAGGTGGACGGGTGCGGCGAGGTCCGTACCGTACTGCGTATCGTCGTGCCGATGGCGAAGCCCGGCATCGCGGCCGTCGCACTGTTCCAGTTCTTCTACTGCTGGAACGATTACTTCGGACCGCAGATCTACGCCGCGCAGAATCCCGCCGCCTGGACGCTGAGTTACGGCCTCGAATCGTTCAAGAGCGCGCACAGCGTCAACTGGAACCTGACCATGGCCGCGACGCTGCTCGTCATGGCCCCCGTCATCATCGTCTTCTTCTTCGCCCAGAAGGCTTTTGTCGAAGGCGTCACGCTCACCGGAGTGAAGGGCTGATCGATTCATGCTGTCGTCCGCCGGGGAAACACCCCCGCACCCCCGCCTCAAGATCGCAGTGGTCGGCGGAGGCTCGACCTACACCCCCGAACTCATCGACGGCTTCGCCCGGCTGCGGGACGCCCTGCCGCTGGCGGAACTGGTCCTGATCGACCCGGCGGCCGACCGGCTGGACCTGGTCGGCGGCCTGGCCCGGCGGATCTTCGCCCGGCAGGGGCACCCGGGCCGGATCTCATGGACCTCCGACGTCGACGCCGGCGTGGACGGCGCGGACGCGGTCCTGCTCCAGCTGCGCGTCGGCGGGCAGGCGGCCCGCAACCAGGACGAGACCTGGCCCCTGGAGTGCGGCTGCGTCGGGCAGGAGACGACCGGGGCGGGCGGGCTCGCCAAGGCGCTGCGCACCGTCCCGGTCGTCCTGGACATCGCGGAACGCATCCGCCGCCGCAACCCCGACGCGTGGATCGTGGACTTCACCAACCCCGTCGGCATCGTCACCCGCGCGCTGCTGTCGCACGGCCACAAGGCGGTCGGCCTGTGCAACGTGGCGATCGGATTCCAGCGGAAGTTCGCACGGCTGCTCGGCATCGCGCCGGAGCGGGTGGAGCTGGAGCACGTCGGGCTGAACCACCTGACGTGGGAACGTTCCGTGAAGGTGGACGGCGAGGACGTACTCCCCCGGCTGATCGCCGAGCACGGCGCGGCCATCGCCGAGGACCTGCACATGCCGCGCTCCCTGGTGGACCGCCTCGGCGTCGTGCCGTCGTACTACTTGCGCTACTTCTACCAGCACGACGAGGTCGTGGAGGAACTGCGCAGCAGGCCGTCGCGGGCGGCGGAGGTCGCGGCCATCGAGAAGCAGCTGTTGGAGATGTACGGCGACCCGTCGCTGGACGAGAAGCCGGAGCTGCTGGGCAAGCGCGGCGGCGCGTTCTACTCGGAGGCGGCCGTGGCGCTGACCTCGGCGCTGCTCGGTGACACCGGGGACGTGCAGATCGTCAACACGTTCAACAACGGCACCCTGCCGTTCCTGCCCGACGACGCGGTGATCGAGGTGCCGGCCACGGTGGACGCGGGCGGAGCGAAGCCGCTGCCCGTACGGCCGCTGGAGCCGCTGTACTCGGGGCTGGTCGCCAACGTCACGGCGTACGAGCACCTCGCGCTGGAAGCGGCCCTCAAGGGCGGCCGGGACCGGGTTTTCGAGGCCCTGCTCGCCCACCCGCTCATCGGCCAGATCGCGTACGCGGACCGGCTGACCGACGAACTGATCGCGCACAACCGGGAGCACCTCACGTGGCTCTGAGCGAGGCCGAGGGGGGCCGGATGGTGGCCGGGGAGGGGCGCGCGTCGTCCGCCGCCGGTCCGGGTGCCGACGGTCCGGAGAGCGCCGCCGCCGGTCTGGCGCTCGCTGTCGACGCGGGCAACAGCAAGACCGACGTGGCGCTGGTCGGCGCGGACGGGGCGGTGCTGGCGACGGCCCGCGGCGGCGGGTTCCAGCCGCCGGTGGTCGGCGTGGCACGGGCGGTCGGCGACCTGGCCGTACTGGTGGACGCGGTACGCGAACGGGCCGGAGTCACCGGCCCGGTGGCCCACATGTCGGCCTACCTGGCCAACGCCGACCTCCCCGCCGAGGAGACCGAGCTGGCCGCGGCGATCACCTCCTACGGCTGGGCCCGTACGGTCACGGTCGGCAACGACACCTTCGCGCTGCTGCGTGCCGGACTCCCGGACCGCGGCGAACCGGTCGGCGTCGCGGTGGTGTGCGGCGCCGGCATCAACTGCGCGGGCCTGGGACACGGCGGCCGCACCGCCCGGTTCCCGTCCGTGGGGCGGCTCTCCGGAGACTGGGGCGGCGGCGGGCACCTGGCCGAAGAGGCACTGTGGTGGGCCGCGCGGGCCGACGACGGGCGCGGCGAACCGAGCGCGCTGGCCCGCGAGGTACCCGCCCACTTCGGGCTGGCCACCATGCCGGAGCTGATCGAGGCACTGCATCTGGG
Organism: Streptomyces sp. NPDC033221; assembly: GCF_055577005.1. Taxonomy (NCBI): domain Bacteria; kingdom Bacillati; phylum Actinomycetota; class Actinomycetes; order Kitasatosporales; family Streptomycetaceae; genus Streptomyces; species Streptomyces sp. NPDC033221. The sequence goes on from NZ_JBVIQN010000003.1 coordinate 63,108, forward strand.
CCACATTCCCCGCGAGCGCCGTTACGAGCTGACGCCGCTGCTCTTCGCGGTGGCCGCAGCGGGCGACGTGGTCGCGCAGGCCCTGGTCACACGGCAGGCGGAGGAGATCGCGCTGCTCGCGTCGGTGGCGCTGGAACGGCTCGGTCTGCTGGGCGAGCAGGTGCCGGTGGTCCTCGGCGGCGGCGTCCTGGCCGCCCGGCACCCACTCCTGCACGACCAGCTGACCCGGCTGCTGGCGGAACGCGCCCCGAAGGCGGAACCGCGCGTGGTGACGGCGCCTCCGGTGCTGGGGGCGGCGCTGCACGCGCTGGACCGGGCGGGGGCGGGGGCGGACGCGTATGCGCGGGTGCGGGGGGAGTTCGGGTAGGGCAGGTGGGGTGGCGCGGGGGCGGGTTTCGGCACTCCGGCCGTATGGCGGAAATCCGTACACGCGCGCCTATATCGGGAACCGCGGGCGGTGGGCCGTGCGTGATGACGGGCGGGGAACACGGGATGCCCGTCGAACGGGAGGGTTCGGCGGGGCCCGATCCGCACATGATCCAGGCAATAACGGTGTGGTTGTCAGTCCCTGCGGCCATACTGACTGCTGGCCGTGCAACTGTTCCCGTGCGCCCGTCGCGCGGGGCCGGGGCCGCCGTCCGCGACCAGGGGGAGGTTCCGTGTCCAACCCGCAGACCGGCACTGCGCCGCCGTCGCCGACGCCATCCGGCCGCGCCTCCGGCTCCGGCTCCGGCACCGCTGTCGTCTCCGCGCCTGCCGTCTCCCCCGCGGGTACGGGCTCCGCGCCGGCCGCCCGGCGGCGTACGGCATGGGCCGACGGCGTGGACCAGCTGCGGGCCGCGGCCACGACCGAGCCCGGCCGGCTGCGGATCATCGGCGCCGTACTGGCCTTCCTGGTCCTCGCGTTCGGCGCCGCCACGGCCTGGCAGGTCGCCGACCGGTCCGCCGCGGCGCGGGACGTCGTGGAGCGCAGCCAACCGCTGACCGCGGACGCCGCGGACATCTACCGCTCGCTCGCCGACGCCGACACCACCGCCGCCGCCGGCTTCCTGGCGGGCGGCAAGGAGACCCAGGCCACCCGCGACCGGTACGAGAACGACATCGCGACGGCCGCCCGGCTGCTGGCCAAGGCCTCGTCCAACACCATCGGTTCGGACGCCGCGGCCCGCCAGATAGGAAAGCTCAACAGCCTCCTCCCCCGGTATACGGGCCTGATCGAGACGGCCCGTACGAACAACCGGCAGGGCCTGCCCCTCGGCGGTGCCTACCTGCGCTACGCCAACGCGCAGATGCGCGACGAACTCCTCCCGGCGGCCCGCGGGTTGTACACGACCGAGACGGCGCGCCTCGGCGAGGACTACGACTCCGCGAAAGCCTGGCCCTGGCTCGCGCTCACCGCCGGAGTGCTGGCGCTCGGTGCCCTCGCCTGGGCCCAGCGCCGCAACTACCGCAGGACGAACCGGGTCTTCAACCGCGGCCTGCTGGCCGCCACGACCGCCTCCGCAGTCGTCCTGCTGTGGCTGATGGCCGGCCATTCCGTGGCCCGCTCGGGCTTGAACACGTCGTACGAGGAAGGCGCCAGGTCGCTGAAGGTTCTCAACGAGGCCCGTATCGACGCCCTCCAGGCCCGCGGCGACGAGGACCTGACCCTGGTCGCACGCGGCGCCGTGGTGACCAAGGACCAGCAGGACTTCTACGAAGTCGGCTACCGCTCCGGCATGAAGGACCTGGCAGGCCCCGGCAGGTCCGGTGCCGCGGCGCCGGACAGCAAGCTCGGTACGGCACTGACGCTCGCCGACGACGACACCGGCAAGCGGCCCGTCCAGGAGGCGGTCGAGACCGTACGGCAGTGGCAGACACGGCACGCCGAGGCCCGGGACGCCGACGACCAGGGCGACTACGACCGGGCACTGGCCAAGGTGATCGGCGGCGAGGCGGCGACCGGCCAGTCCTTCGACCGGGTGGACAACCGGCTGGCCGAGGCCCTGGCCCACGAGCAGCAGGAGTTCCGGCGGGCCGCCGACGACGGGCGCGGGGCCCTGGCCGGGCTGGCGACCGGTGCCGCGGTGCTGGCCGTCCTGGGGGCGACGGGTGCGGTGCTGGGCATCGGGCGCAGGCTTTCGGAGTACCGGTGATGAGGCCTGGTGAGGGCGACATGACGATGCGCGCGAGAGGTTTGCGGAACCTGCGGGCCGCGCTGGCTCCGGTGGCCGCGGGGGTGTGCGTGATGGCGGCGACGGCCGCCGTCCTCGTCCCGGTGCTCGGCGGTGACCGCCCGGCCCACCGTCCCGTGCCCCACGGGACGGGCACCGCGCGCGCCGACGCCGCGGCGGCGGACTGCACGCCCGCCAACGCCGCCGCGAGCCTGCGGCCCTCCCCGGACGACGGCCCCGCGGTGGACCGGATCAAGGCCCGGGGCCGGCTGATCGTCGGCGTCGACCAGAACACCTACCGCTGGGGCTACCGCAACCCGGCCACCGGCGACCTGGAGGGCTTCGACATCGACCTGGTGCGGGCGATCGCCGAGGACATCCTCGGCCCCGACCCGAAGATCACGTTCCGGGCGATCCCCACCAACCAGCGCATCCCCGCCCTCCGGGAACGCACCGTCGACCTGGTCGTACGGACCATGACCATCAACTGCGCCCGGAAACGGCAGGTCGCCTTCTCGACCGCGTACTTCGAGGGCGGACAGCAGGTCCTCGCGCCCAAGAACTCCACGATCACGGCCTTCGACGACTCGCTGAAGGGCAAGCGCGTCTGTACGGCGGCCGGTTCCACGGGCGAGGCCCGGCTGGCCGAGGAGCGGCACGGCGCCCGGGTCGTGACCGTACCGAACCAGCTCGACTGCCTGGTGCGCCTCCAGCTCGGCGAGGCCGACGCGGTGGTGACGGACAACGCGCTGGCCGCGGCGCAGGCCGCACAGGACCCGACGGTGCAGCTGAAGGGGAAGCCGTTCACCGACGAGCCGTACGGCGTCGCGGTCAACCGCGCCGACACCGACCTGGTGCGGCGGGTCAACAAGGTGCTGGAGGACTACCGCGAAGGCGGCGGCGAGAGCCGGTGGATGGCCGCCTACAAGAAGTGGCTGCAGGCGGACCTGCCCGGCATAACCAGGGCGCCCGAGCCCCAGTACAGCGACTGATCCGTGCGGGGGCCGGGCGCCGCGCCGCACACCGGGCGCCGCACACCGGGCGGCGCGTGCCGCCGCCCGGGAGTCCGCCGCGGACCGGCGTTCGCCCGCCGGTCGCGTCACCATGGAAGGAGCACCGCGGGCGCGGGGCCGGAGGGAGGGAGGCAGGAGGAGCGGCGCCGGCCGGAAGGCGCCGGCGGGGAGGCGCACGGCCACGGCACAGCGACGCGCCGCCGCCACGCGGCAGCACCGAGGACGCCGTCACGCCACCGCGGGGCGGCACCGCGGCGTGCCACCGCCGCGGGGCAGCACCACCGGACGCCGCCACGCGACAGCACCGTGCGGGAGCACCGCCCGGAGGCGCCCCGCCCGTATCGCCCGTACCGCCCGTACCGCCATACGCAACAGCCGCGACGACCAGCACGACCGCCGCGCACCACACGCACTTTGGAGAGGTGATCGATGGGGGCCCCTGGACCCTTCCCCGGCTCCCCGGGGAAGTCCCACGACCCGGTGATGAGCCGGGAGGAGGTGGACCGCGCCCTGGGCCGGCTCGCTGCCGAGTACGAGGCGATCGAGACGTCGCTGCTCGCCCTCCAGGACCACGCCGGCCGCCGGCTCCTGGAGGGCGCCGAACTCACCGGCATCACCAAGGACCGCTGGGCCGCCACCGAACAGTCCATCACCGTCCTGTGGGCACACTTCGACGCGTACACCAAAGCGCTCGACAGCGCCCGTGAGCTGCGCACCCGGCGCCGCTGGCCGTCCCCCGACGACCTCGCCGAACTGACCGAGCTGCTCCGGGGCACCCGCGTCACCGTCTCCGGCGCGGCCACCACCGGCGGCGCGCCGCAGGCCGGCGGCGGCCCCGCCCGGCTGAGCGAGCAGTTCAGCCTGGACGAGCTGGTCGAGCGGATGAACGGACTGTACGCGGCGGCCCTCGACGTCATCGTCTCCGCCGACGCCGTGTGGTCCGCGCTGCCCGCGCGCATAGACCTGCTCGCCGCCGAACTGCGCCGCACGCTGTCCCTCGCCCGGTCGGTCGGCGTACGCCCCGGGGAGCATCCGGCCGGCGACGACCTGGAGCGCATCACGTACGAACTGACGCAACTGCGCGCCCAGGTGGTGGCCGACCCGCTGGCCTTCTGGACACCGCACGCCGACCGCAGCGCCGCCCCCGGAGGCGGCCGCCCGGACACCGCCCGCTACGACCGCGCGGCACTCGCCCTGGAGGACGCCCGGCGGGAGATCGAGGCGGTGCTGGACGTACGGCAGGACGCCGAACGCCGGCTGATGCAGCTGCGCGATGTACTCTCCCGGGCGGACCGGACGCTCACCGAGGCACGGCAGGCCCGCGGCGAGGTGCTCGCGAAGATCGCCGCATCCGAGGTACCCGCCGTCAGCGGCCCGTCCACGGCGCTGCACGAGCAGCTGTCCACCGCCGCCGAGTACCGCCGGCACGCCCAGTGGCACCGCCTCTCGCCCCTGCTCGACAGCCTGGAGGAGCGCGCCGAGGACGAACTGCACCGCGCCCGCGAATCGTTGACGGCGGTCACGGCCCCCCTGGCGGTACGGGCCGAACTCCGCGGCCGCCTGGACGCGTACAAGGCGAAGGCCGCACGGCACGGCCTCGCCGAGGACCCACTGCTGACCGAGCGCTACGACGCCGCGCGGCGGATGCTGTGGAGCGCGCCCTGCGACCTGCGGGTGGCCGGACAGGCGGTGCTGCGCTACCAGCAGGCGGTGGCCGAGGCACTGCTGCCGCCGGCGGACGGACCACAGGGGGGAACATGAGCGAGGAGCGGACCGGCGCCGCATGCCAGCGGCGCGAGTGCCCGGGCACGTACGAGGACGTGGGCGGCGGCGAACTGTACTGCGACACGTGCGGCCTGGCGCCGGTCGTGTCCCCGGACGGGATGGTGGGGTCGCCGCCCACGGGGGTTACGGCTGCTCGGCGGGGTGAGGGGGGAGGGGGCGGGGGCGCGTCCGGTGGTGGGGACGCGTTTGCTGGTGGGGGTGCGTTTGGTGGCAGGGAGTTGGGGGGCGTTGGGGGCTCTGAGGGGGCTGGGGGTGCTGGGGGCCTGGCGGGCTCAGGTGGGTCCGGTGGGTCCGGTGGGTCCGGTGGCTCGGGTGGTTCCTCGACCTCTCGGCGTTCCGTTTCCGGCCGGTTGTCCCGTTCTCTGCCCGGCGCGTCGACGCGCTCGATGTCCGTATCCGTACGCAGCGCCAGCCGTGGCACGGGCACCGGGTCCGGGCCGTCCCGCGGGCGGCTGGGAGCGGGGCTGGTGTCGGTGCCGCAGGTGCCGCGCCCGGATCCGCATACGGCCGTGCTGGAGAACCCGGAGGTCCCCGAGCGCAAGCGGTTCTGCAGCCGTGGCGACTGCGGCGCCCCGGTGGGCCGGGCGCGCGGTGACCGCCCCGGCCGTACGGAAGGTTTCTGCACCAAGTGCGGCCACCCGTACAGCTTTGTGCCCAAGCTGCGCCCCGGTGACGTGGTGCACGGCAGCTACGAGGTCGTCGGCTGTCTGGCGCACGGCGGCCTGGGCTGGATCTACCTGGCGATCGACCGCGCGGTCTCCGACCGCTGGGTGGTGCTCAAGGGCCTGCTGGACACCGGTGACGAGGAGGCCCTCGCCGTGGCCGCGTCCGAGCGCCGCTTCCTCGCCGAGATCGAGCACTCCAACATCGTCCGCATCTACAACTTCGTCGAGCACCTGGACCGCGCGACCGGCAGCCTGGACGGCTACATCGTCATGGAATACGTCGGCGGCAAGTCGCTCAAGGACATCGCCAACGAGCGGCGTACGGCGAACGGGCGCCGCGACCCGCTGCCGGTCGAGCAGGCGTGCGCGTACGGCATCGAGGCGCTGGAGGCGCTCGGCCACCTGCACAGCCGCAACCTCCTGTACTGCGACTTCAAGGTGGACAACGCCATCCAGCAGCACGACCAGCTCAAGCTGATCGACATGGGCGCGGTCCGCCGGATGGACGACGACGAGAGCGCGATCTACGGCACGATCGGCTACCAGGCGCCCGAGGTCGCCGCCGCGGGCCCGTCCGTCGCCTCCGACCTCTACACGGTCGCCCGCACCCTCGCCGTGCTCACCTTCGACTTCCAGGGCTATACGAACGTCTTCGTGGACTCGCTGCCCGACCCCGACAACATCGAGGTCTTCCGTACGTACGAGTCCTTCTACCGCCTGCTGGTGCGGGCCACGGACCCCGACCCGGCGCGGCGGTTCTCGTCGGCGGAGGAGATGGCCGAGCAGCTGACGGGGGTACTGCGGGAGGTCATGGCACTCCGGACGGGTGAGCAGCGGCCGGCGCTGTCCACCCTGTTCGGGCCGGAGCTGCGCGTCGTGGACACGGACGTGGTGGCGCGCGCGGAGGGGGACACGTCCCTGCTGGGCGCGCGTGCGGTGACGGCGGGGCGGAAGGGGAATGCGGTGGTCGGCCCGGCCATCGGGGTGGGTGCACCTGGGGGGATCGGTGAGGGTGGCGGCGGTCGTGAGGGTGCCGGGGGTGGTGGGAGCGCGGTGTCGGCCGGTATCGCCGCCCAGGCCGCCGGTTCCTCCCCGCCCGAGGCCCCCGCCCAGGTCGCTGTTCCTGCCCGGATCGCCGTTCCTGCACAGGTCGCCGTTCCTGCACAGGTCGCCGTTCCTGCACAGGTCGCCTACGAGGTCACGTCGGCCACCGGGCCGCAGACGGGCCTTGGCCAGGTACGCGGCGCGCCCGCGCTCCGCCCCCTCGACACCGGCCTCGCCGTACTCGCCCTGCCCGTACCGCACGTCGACCCCGCCGACCCGAACGCGGGTTTCCTGGCCGGTCTGCTGGCCGCCGCGCCCGCGGAGCTGGTCAGCGCGCTGCGCGCGGCCCCCACCGTCACGATGGAAATTCGGCTGCGCACGCTGCGGGCCCAGCTGGAGATGGGCGACGGCGCGGCGGCCCTGCGCGAACTGCGCGCCGTCGAGACGGAACCCGGCCAGGGCTGGGACGAGGACTGGCGGGTGGTCTGGTACCGCGGCCTGGTGGCACTGACGAACGATGACCGCGAGACGGCGGCACTGTCGTTCGACGCGATGTACGACGCCTTCCCCGGCGAGTCCGCGCCGAAGCTGGCGCTCGCCATCTGCGCGGAGGTGCTGGGGCAGCTGGACAACGCGGCGGAGTACTACCGGCTGGTGTGGGCCGCCGACCACAGTTACGTCAGCGCCGCGTTCGGGCTGGCCCGGGTGCGGCTGGCGACCGGTGACCGGGCCGGCGCGGTGGCCGCCCTGGAAGCCGTACCGGAATCCTCCATTCACTACACTGCGGCGCGCATCGCGGCGATCCGTGCCAGGCTGAGGCAACGCCCCGCCCATGACGCACTGCTGGACGACCTGCGGGCAGCCGCCGGGCAGGTCGAGCGGCTCGCCGATTCCGGGCTGGACGCGGAGCGCCGCGAACAACTGACGACCGAGGTGCTGGGCTGCGCCCTCGACTGGGTACTCTCCGGTAGCCGCGGTGCCGAGCAGCGGGGGCGTACATTGCCGTCCGAGGCCCCGGGGCCCGGTTCCGGCGGCACCGCCGCCCGGCCCGGTCTGCTCGGCAGCGCACTGGACGAACGCGGCCTGCGGTTCGGCCTGGAGCGGTCGTTCAGACTGCTCGCCCGGCTGGCGCAGCGCGGCGAGGAAAGGATCGAGCTGGTGGAACGGGCCAACCGCTTCCGCCCCAGGACGTGGGTGTGACATGGGTGTGACAGGGCCGTTCCGGTGTGCGAGCTGCAGTGAGCCGCTCGAACCGGGGGACAACTACTGCGGGTTCTGCGGTGCCGACGTCGTGGCCCCCACCGGGCCGGACGGGGCCGGCGACCGGCCCACGGTCCCGCTGGGCGACACGGCGGACCGCGCCGCGTACCCATCAGCCGGAACGGGCTCCCCACCGGGGGCCATGGCGCTGCCCGCGTCGTTCCTGATGCCGGGGGCCGGCGGGGCGGCATCGAGTGCCCCTGACCCTCAAGGGGCTGCGGGGGCCCCGGGGGGCTCCGGGAGCCTGGGGGCTCCGGGGCAGGCCGTACCGTCCGCACCGCCCGCGCCGGTGAGCGCCGCCCAAGCGAACGGATCGGCGCACGTCCCGCACACCCCGAGCACCCCATACGCCCCCCATGTCCCGCACGCCCCCGTACCGCCGCCGCCCCCACCGGGTTACGCACCCGGAGGGCCGCAGGCCCATGCACAGGCCGGAACGCAGACCGGCGTACAGGCCGGAACGCCGACCGGAATGCCGGCCCACGCGCAAGGTGACGCACAGTCCCGGGCTCCCCATACGGAGGTAAGCGTTCCGCCGTCGGCCGGTCAGCCGCACGCCCCGAGCACGGGCAGCCATCCGGCCATGGGCGGCGCCTCACCCGACACCGTTGCGGCTGCCGCGGCCGCCCCCGCTCCTGCCGGTGGTCCGTACGGAGGTCATGCGCACCAGGCCGCCGCTCCCCACGGTGGCGCGCCGGACCCCCGTATCGCCGGGTACGACCTCGCCGCCGAGGCAGCGGCGCGCTCCGCGGACGCGAGCGGCTCCGGCCCGGACTCCGGCGCGAACCCCGGCCCGGAACCCGGCCAGCACCCCGGCCCGACAGGCCGTGAGATGCCTGGAGGACCGGCAGAGCCACCGGCCCAAAACCCAACACCAACCCCGACCACCCCCATCGCCCACAACGTCCCCACCGCCCCCTCCTCTCCCCCGGCACCTCCCTCCCCCGAACACCAAACCCCCGCCCAAGGCACCCGCATCTGCGCGGTCTGCCACGCGGGGACGGTCACCGGAGACGGTTACTGCGAGAACTGCGGCCACGCCCAGCCGCGCGAACGCGACCACATGGAGCGGGAGCTGCCGGGCGTCGCGGCGGTCAGCGACCGGGGTCACCGCCACCACCGCAACGAGGACTTCTTCGCGGTCTCCGAGGCGGCGCTGCCGGACGGTTCGCCCGCCGTGCTCGCCGTCGTCTGCGACGGTGTCTCCTCCGCTTCACGCCCCGACGACGCGTCCGCCGCCGCGTCCGGAACCGCGGCCCGGTCGCTGCTGGCCGCCCTGCCCGGGGGTACGCACCCGCAGCGGGCCATGCACGACGCGATCCTGGCCGCCGCCAAGTCCGTCAACTCCCTGGCCGCCGCGCCCCACCAGCCGCAGCAGCACGACCAGTACCGCCAGCAGAACGCTCCGGCCTGCACGTTCGTCGGCGCGGTCGTCGGCGGCGGGCTGCTCGTCATCGGCTGGGTCGGCGACAGCCGCGCGTACTGGGTCCCCGACGACCGCAGCGCGCCCGCCGTCCGCCTCACCGAGGACGACTCGTGGGCGGCGCAGATGGTCGCCAACAACCTGATGTCGGAGGCGGAGGCGTACGCGGACGACCGGGCGCACGCGATCACGGGCTGGCTGGGCGCGGACGCGTACGAACTGGAGCCGCACACCGCTTCCTTCAAGCCCGACGGACCGGGTGTAGTGGTGGTGTGCACGGACGGCCTGTGGAACTACGCCGAGGCCGCGGATCAGCTGGCCGCGGTGCTGCCGGGCGACGCGCACGACCGGCCGCTGCACAGCGCGCGGACCCTGGTCGCCCACGCACTCGCCGGTGGGGGCCACGACAACGTAACGGTGGCGGTGGTGCCGTTCCCGGCGCCCCCGGGAGGGGCAGGATCGGCCTGAGCGCCCGCCCGGGCTCCCGGGCACCCCAGGCCGCCCTCGGCAACGGTGGCCGGGAGCCGTGATGCTCCCGGCCCCGCCCGGCTGGACCGGCCCCGCACACTTCACCAGGAGCAAGGCGCCAACGGGGGGATGATCACGGGGACTTCCGCCCGCCCATGTGTCTCTTCACCGCCGCGAGGTCTGCGCTGCGGAGCCTCGCGGCGGCACAAAGGAGCGGAACAGATGGCCAACTTCTCCAAGTCCGGCGTGCCGCGGTTCGCCGCCGAGGTGTACCAGAACGCGTATCTGCCCGAGGGCGGGCGCGAGGTGAATGCCATCGTCACCGTCACGGCCACGGGCGGTGGTACCAGCGGCGGGCTGCCGCTCTTCGCCGCCGGTACGGACGCGGGCGGGGTCGGCGCCGCACGCGGTCACGGGGGCGTGCGGCACGCGGGCGTTGTGATCATGGTGGACTGTTCCGGTTCGATGGACTACCCGCCCACCAAGATGCGCAACGCACGCGACGCGACGGCCGCCGCGGTCGACACCGTACGGGACGGAGTCGCCTTCGCGGTGGTGGCCGGCACCCACCAGGCCGGCGAGGTCTACCCGGGCAGCGGGCGGCTCGCCACCGCCGGGCCGAGCACCCGTGCGCAGGCCAAGGAGGCACTGCGCAAGCTGAGCGCCGGCGGCGGCACCGCCATCGGCACCTGGTTACGGCTGGCCGACCGGCTGCTGACCGACGCGGACGTCGGCATCCGGCACGGCATCCTCCTCACCGACGGCCGCAACGAACACGAATCGGCCCAGGATCTGCGCGCCACCCTCGACGCCTGCGCCGGGCGTTTCACCTGCGACGCCCGCGGCGTCGGTACGGACTGGGAGGTCAAGGAGGTCACCGGCATCGCCTCGGCGCTGCTCGGCACGGCCGACATCATCGCCGACCCGTCCGGGCTGGCCGCCGACTTCACGCGGATGATGGAGGCCGCGATGGGCAAGGAGGTGGCGGACGTCACCCTGCGGCTGTGGACACCGCAGGGCGCGCAGGTCGCCTTCGTGAAGCAAGTGGCGCCGACGGTCGAGGACCTCACCGGCCGCCGTACCGAATCCGGCCCGCGGACCGGCGACTATCCGACAGGTTCCTGGGGCGACGAGTCCCGCGACTACCACGTGTGCGTACGCGTTCCGGCCGCCGACGTGGGCCAGGAGATGCTGGCCGCACGGGTCTCACTCGTCCTCCCCGACCCCGGCGGCAGTACGACACGGACCCTGGCCCAGGGCCTCGTACGGGCGGTCTGGACGGACGATATGGCCGCTTCGACCTCTATCAACCCCCAGGTCGCCCATTACACGGGCCAGGCCGAACTGGCACAGGTCATCCAGCAAGGGCTGGATGCCCGCAAGTCGGGCGATGCGGACGGCGCGACGGCGAAGCTGGGGCGGGCCGTGCAACTGGCGAGCGCGTCCGGGAACGAGGACACTGCGAAACTGCTTGCGAAGGTGGTGGACGTCGTCGACGCGGCGACCGGTACTGTGCGACTGAAGGCGAAGGTCACAGAGGCGGACGAGATGACGCTCGAAACGCGCTCGACCAAGACAGTTCGCGTCAAGAAATAACAAACTAGACGTACTACCGAACACAATCGGTACTGAGGGGGAAGATCCGACATGCCGACCTGCCCGAACGGCCATCAGTCGGTGGCCGAAGACTGGTGCGAGGTGTGCGGCCACCGGATGGCGGGCGCTGTTCCCCCGCCGCCCTCCCTGCCCGCTGGATTCCTCAATACACCTCCGGCCGGCCAGCCGGCACCGCCGTCGGCACCGCAGGGCGGACCCGGCGACACTGGCGCCGCCGGTGGTCCCGGAGGTCCCGGAGGTCCCGGCGCTTCCCAGGGCGGACAAGGCTTCCCCAGCCAGGCTCCGGCCCCTCAGCAGACCCCTCCGTCTCAGCAGACTCCGCCGCCTCTCCAGGCCCCGCCTCACCAGCACACCCCGCCGCCGCAGCAGGCTCCGGCCCCTCAGCAGGCCCCCGCGCCGCACGCCCCGCCGCCGACCGTGCCGCAAGGCCCCACCGGCCAGGGTCCGGCAGCGCAAGGTCCGGCAGCGCAAGGTCCGATGGGCCAGGGTCCCGGCCCCGCACCCGGCCCGCACGGCAGCCAAGGCGGTCAGGGCGGCCAGGGCAGTCAGGGCGGTTACGGCTTCCCGCCTCCGGCCCCCGGCCCGAACACTCCGGCGCCCCCTTCCCAGCAGGGCTTCGGCCAGCCAGGTCAGCCGACCCCTCCTCCCGGCCCGCAAGGACAGCCAGCACCGCAGAGCCAGCCCGGTCCGCAGGGTCAGCCCGGCCTGCCGGAGCTGTGCCCCCAGTGCCGTACGCCGCGCGAGGCGATGGCTCCGTTCTGCGAGGAGTGCCGCTACAACTTCCTGACGCACTCGGCGACCTCGTACGCCCCGCCGCCCCCCACCCCCCAGGGCGGCCAGGGCGGCCAGGGCGGCTATGGGTTCCCGCCTCCGCAGCAGGGCCCGCCCACCCCACCGCAGCAGTACGAGTACCAGGGCTCGCGCCCGTCGCAGATCAACCGTCCTGCCGAACCGCTCTCCCCCGAACAGTCCGGCCAGTTCGGCCAGCCCGAGCAGCCCGGTCAGTTCGGCCGGCCCGAGCAGTCCCATCAGTTCGGCCAGCCTGAGCAGTCCGGTCAGGCCGGTCAGTTCGGCCAGCCCGTACAGGGAGGCCAGCAGGGTCCGGCCGGTCAGCAGGGCCACCCCGCGCCGCCGCCCGGGCCGCACTCGGGGCAGCAGCCGCCCGGTCAGCCCGGCCCTCATGGAGCGCCCACCGGCCAGCCCGTCCCGTCGGCTCCGCCCCGGGCGAGCGACGACGACTGGCCGCTGCCCCCGCCCAACTCCCAGACCCCGCCCCCGCCCCCGCAGGCGCAGCCGGGCCCACAGGGCGGCCCGGACCACAGCCAAGGCGGTCAGGGAAGTCAGGGCGGTCAGGGCGGTTACGGATTCCCGCCGCAGCAGCAGGGTCCGCCGACCCCGCCGCAGCAGCAGGGCCCGTTCGAGCCCCAGCAGCCTCTCCAGCAGCAGCCGCCTCAGGCCCCGTACGACCCGCAGGGCGCCCAACAGGCACCCCCGCAGGCGCCGTTCGAGCCGCAGCAGCCCGGCCCCTTCGGTCAGCCGCCGCAGCAGCCGGACGCCCACCAGCAGCCGCAGCCCGACCAGCAGTGGAGCCGGCCCGCGCCGGGGCCCGCCGCCCCGCCCGGACCGCCGCCGGTCGTCGGTGACGGCTGGGTGGTGGCGATCGCCCCGGACCGTGAGTACTTCATGGCGATGATGGGCCGCAGCGGCCCGGAGGCGGCCGGTCTGAACCTGCCCGCCTACTCCCCCGGGCAGCAGATCCCGCTCACCGGCGGCCAGATCGCCATCGGCCGCCGCCGGCACAGCACGGGCGAGTCCCCGGACATCGACCTGGGCCGCCCGCCGGAGGACCCGGGCGTCTCGCACCAGCACGCCCTCCTCGTCCAGCAGCCCGACGGCAGCTGGGCCGTGGTCGACCAGAACTCCACCAACGGCACCACCGTCAACCTCGCCGAGGACCCGATCCAGCCCTACGTCCCCACCCCCCTTCACGAGGGTGACCGCATCCACGTAGGAGCCTGGACCACCATCACCGTCCGCCGCGCCTGACCTCGCGGCGTACCCCGGTGCGCGGCAGGAAGCGCCGGCCTCGGCTCACACGCTGCGGGCCGGCGCTTTTTGCTGCCCGCACGAGGCGCGTGCAAGGCTCAGCTCACGGGCAACGCCCACCGGTAGGGACCGTCTGGGGAATCGAGCCACGCGTACTGGTGGGTGCGGTGGACGGTGACGCCGAAACGTTCGCGGCGCGGGTGGTGTTCTCGGTGCCAGAGGGTGCGGATTTCTTCGGGGGTGAGGCTGCCTGCGGTGAGGGTCCACAGGAAGTGGAAGCGTTCATTGAGCAGTACTTCGCGGGGCAGGTTCTGGCGGGCGGCTCGGCGTCGTCCGCCGGTTTCGGTGCCGGGCTCGGATGGCTCGGGGGCGTCCGGCCCGGGGCCCGGGTCGGGGGACGGCTGACTGCGTAGCGGAACGAAGTAGGCGGGAGTGGCGAGGAAGCGGCCCTCCGCCCGTGCGGCCTCGGGGTCCGTCACGCGCAGGGCGATCAGGCCGGTGGCGAGGGGCGCCAGGATGAGCGCTCCCGGGGTGCACTGTTCGATCCAGGCGGGTGGAACGGCCTGGAGCGCGCAGGTGGCGATGACCCGGTCGTACGGTGCGCGTTCCGGGCAGCCGAGGGCGCCGTCGCCGGTCACGACGGTGGGCCGGTGGCCCGCGGCCGCCAGCCGGTCACGTGCCGGACCGGTGATCTCCTCGTCCAGGTCGACGCTGGTCACGCGCTCCGCGCCCAGCCGGTGGGACAGCAGGGCCGCGTTGTACCCCGTGCCCGTACCGATCTCCAGGACGCGGCAGCCGGTGCCCGGGCTCCGTTCCTCCGCCTCCTCGACCCGCAGTTCCTCCAGCATCATGGCCATCAGCGACGGCTGGCTGCTGGAGGACACCAGCTCACCGTCCTGCATATACGTCGCCAGCGCGCTGTCCGCGTAGACGCCCTCCAGCCAGCGCTCCCGCCGATGCGGGTCGGAGTCGGAGCCGGACAGCCGCAGATAGCCGCGGGCGGTGGCCGCGAAGTAGTACGGAACGAAGAGGTGCCGCGGCACGTCCTCGAAGGCGGCCCGCCACCGCGGATCGCCGAGGTGGCCGCCCGCCCTGATCTGCCGGACCAGCTCGGCACGCGCCGCGACCGTGGGCTCACGGTCCGGCCAGCGGCCGGACTGGGTACCGCTCATGTCTCCACTGTCCTACGTCGCAGGTCCTCGGCCGAGTCGCCCGGCACCGCCGGGTCGTCTGCCACCATGGAAGGGTGAACAAGATTCCGCGCGGCACGCTTCAGGAACAGACCTTTTACGAGCAGGTCGGTGGCGAGCCGACCTTCCGCCGCCTGGTGCACCGCTTCTACCAGGGGGTGGCCGAGGACCCGCTGCTGCGGCCGATGTACCCGGAGGAGGACCTGGGTCCGGCCGAGGAGCGGCTCGCGCTCTTCCTCATGCAGTACTGGGGCGGCCCCCGTACGTACAGCGACGGCCGCGGCCACCCTCGCCTGCGGATGCGGCACGCGCCGTTCACGGTGGACCGCGCCGCCCACGACGCATGGCTCAAGCACATGCGGGACGCGGTGGACTCGCTGGAGCTGTCGCCCGAGCACGAGACGCAGTTGTGGAACTACATGACGTATGCGGCGGCTTCGATGATCAATACGGCTGAGGCTGAGTGAGGCCGTAGCGGGCAGGTGGCCGGGAGAGGGGCCGGGTGCGGGTTGACGGCGCACCCGGCCCTGACGTGGTTCCCGGCCCGGCCGCCTGAGGTGGGTCTCAGGCAGGGGGGCTCAGGCAGGGTGGTTCTCGGCCATGGGTCTCAGGCGGGTGTCACCGGCAGTGCCGACGGTCCGCCGGTGCGGACCGCGACCGAGCCGTACGGCGTCCGCAGTCGCAGCCAGCCGCCCGCGGCCAGCAGCGTCAGCGTCGGCGGTTCCGCCAGCGCGGCCCCCGCTGAGCTTTGGCCTCCGCCTGCGGGGCCATGGGCGCCGGCCTGGGCCTCGGCCCGTGCCGGGCGCAGGAAGCCGAGGGACTGGGCGGCGTGTGCGGCGCGCAGCGGCAGATGGGTGTCGCCCAGCGTCCGCGACCAGATCTCGCGGCCGATGCGGTCGCGCTCGGCGCGCGTACGGCGTTCCGGCGGCAGTGCCTCGTCCCGGGCGCGGAACTCGGCGACGGCCAGTGCGACGGTCCGGCCCAGCGCCTGCGGCGCGGGCAGCCCCGGCACCTGCCGCCAGCCGCCCCGCGGCGGCAGCACGCCGGCCCACGGCGGGCCGGTGACGGCGGCGGGCAGTGTCAGGCTGTCCGCCGACTCGTCGATGCCTTCGAGCAGATCGCCGGCGGAGACGGTGCGGTCGAGACCGGCGGCGGGCAAGGCTTCCGTACCGGCCTGCGGGGCCGTACCCGGCTGCGGGCCGGGCGCGGCCGGTGCCAGGCGCGCCGTACGGATCGCCAGCACCTCGAACGACGGCGGGCGCCCGAACACCGCGAGCACCCCGCCGCCTGCCTGCAACCGCACCGCGGCGGCGCGGTCGTAGTGGATCAGCCGGGCCAGGAAAGCGGCGAGATCCGCCGCCTCCCCGGCATCGGCCAGGCGCAACGCCGTCATGCGGCGACGGCCCCCTCCTGCTGCTTCGCGTCGGCCGCGTCGTCCAGGTACTCCTGGAGGAAGGACTTCTCCTCCGCGGTGATACGGCGGGGCCGTTCCGCGGCGAAGTCGTACGGCACGACGACGGTCGAGGCACGGACGTACACCGCGTCCTCGTCCTTGATCTCGTACGCGATCGTCATCGACGCGGCGCCTATCCGCGTCACCCACGACTCGACGGTCACCGGCGCGTGCCGGTGCACCAGCGGCCGTACGTAGTCGATCTCGTGACGGGCCACGACGGATCCGCCGGAGAAGGACGTGCTGCCCTCGCCCGGCGCCAGCCGCCACATGAAGTCGATCCGCGCCTCTTCGAGGTAGCGGATGAACACCGCGTTGTTGACATGGCCGAAAGCGTCCATGTCGGACCAGCGCAGCGGGCAGGAGTAGAGGTGTCGCACGCGGCTCAGCCCCGGGTGAGCTTCTTGTACGTGGCGCGGTGCGGACGGGCCGCGTCCGGGCCGAGGCGCTCGACCTTGTTCTTCTCGTACGAGTCGAAGTTGCCCTCGAACCAGAACCACTTGGAGTTGCCCTCGTACGCCAGGATGTGCGTGGCGACGCGGTCCAGGAACCAGCGGTCGTGGGAGACGACCACGGCGCACCCGGGGAACTCCAGCAGCGCGTTCTCCAGCGAGGACAGGGTCTCGACGTCGAGGTCGTTGGTCGGCTCGTCGAGGAGCAGCAGGTTGCCGCCCTGCTTGAGGGTCAGCGCCAGATTCAGCCGGTTGCGCTCACCGCCGGACAGCACGCCGGCCGGCTTCTGCTGGTCCGGGCCCTTGAAGCCGAACGCCGAGACGTAGGCGCGGGACGGCATCTCGACCTGGCCGACGTTGATGTAGTCCAGCTCGTCGGAGACGACGGCCCACAGCGTCTTCTTGGGGTCGATGTTGGCGCGGTTCTGGTCGACGTAGGAGACCTTGACCGTGTCGCCGACCTTGATCTGGCCGGAGTCCGGCTCCTCCAGGCCCTGGATCATCTTGAACAGCGTGGTCTTGCCGGCGCCGTTCGGGCCGATGACGCCGACGATGCCGTTGCGCGGGAGGGTGAAGGACAGGTCGTCGATGAGGACCTTCTCACCGAACGCCTTGTTCAGGTGCTCGACCTCGACGACGACGTTGCCCAGACGCGGGCCCGGCGGGATCTGGATCTCCTCGAAGTCCAGCTTCCGGGTCTTCTCCGCCTCGGCCGCCATCTCCTCGTAACGGGTCAGGCGGGACTTGGACTTCGCCTGGCGTCCCTTGGCGTTGGAGCGGACCCACTCCAACTCTTCCTTCAGACGCTTCGCGCGCTTGGCGTCCTTCTGGCCCTCGACCTTCAGGCGGGCCTGCTTCTTGTCGAGGTACGTGGAGTAGTTGCCCTCGTAGGCGATCGCGCGGCCGCGGTCCAGCTCCAGGATCCACTCGGCCACGTTGTCGAGGAAGTACCGGTCGTGGGTGACGGCGACGACGGTGCCGGCGTACTTGGCGAGGTGCTGCTCCAGCCACTGCACGGACTCGGCGTCCAGGTGGTTGGTGGGCTCGTCGAGGAGCAGCAGGTCGGGGGCCTCCAGCAGGAGCTTGCACAGCGCGACGCGGCGGCGCTCACCACCGGAGAGGTTGGTGACGGCCCAGTCGCCGGGCGGGCAGCCCAGCGCGTCCATGGCCTGCTCCAGCTGGGTGTCCAGGTCCCACGCGTTGGCGTGGTCCAGGTCCTCCTGGAGCTTGCCCATCTCCTCCATCAGCGCGTCGGAGTAGTCGGTCGCCATCAGCTCGGCGACCTCGTTGAAGCGCCGGAGCTTGTCCATGATCTCGCGGGCGCCGTCCTGGACGTTCTCCAGGACCGTCTTGGTCTCGTCCAGCGGCGGCTCCTGGAGGAGCATCCCGACGGAGAAGCCCGGGGTCAGGAACGCGTCGCCGTTCGACGGCTGCTCAAGACCGGCCATGATCTTCAGCACCGTCGACTTGCCGGCGCCGTTGGGCCCCACGACGCCGATCTTCGCGCCCGGCAGGAAGCTCAGCGTCACGTCGTCAAGGATGACCTTGTCGCCGTGCGCCTTGCGCGTCTTGCGCATCGTGTAGATGTACTCAGCCAAGAGAAACCGTCCGGCAGTCTGGATCTGTCATGGTCAATGCGGCTCCGCCGCGTGGGCCGATGAGCGGCTCCGCCGCGCGAGGGCAGATACACCCCATCTTGCCGTACGGCCAGCCCGCGATGGAAACGCGTATCTCACGGGGCGGTGATCCGGGTCACGAGGGGTGGGGTCGGGCCCGCTCCCGCGCCGGGAACGCCGCCGCCCTCCGTGGCCGGGAAGCGGTCTCGCTCGGGCACGGAGGGCGGTGGGTGGTACGCGTACGGTCACGGGGCGGCGGGGTCCGGCGGAGCGGAGCGCGGTCGCGCCCTGTCACGCCGGGCCCCGGGGAGCTTGCGCCCGACCCGGGACCCGGGTGATGTCCGTACCTCGGTCACCTCGGTTACTGGGTGACGCCGGCCTTCTTCTTACGGAGGAAGAAGACCGCGCCGCCGCCGACGACGACCAGCGCGACCGCGACACCCGCGATCACCGGGGTGGCGTTGCTGGAGCCGGTCTCGGCGAGGTCGCCGCCCGCGCCGCCGCCGGTGCCGCCGGTGCCGGCGCCGCCCGCCGAGGCCGGGCTGGGCTGCGACGAGGGCTTGCCGGTGCCGGTGCCTGCGGTCTTGCAGTCCAGGACGCCGGTGAAGGTCTTCTTGAAGTCGCCCTCACCCTTGATCGTGATCTCGTACGCCTGGTCCTCGCCGACCGGGACGGTGATCGTCTCGGACTTGCCCGGCGCGATCACGTGCTCCTTGCCGGAGAGCTGGAAGCGGAACGGCGCGTCGCCCTTGTTGGCGGCCGTGACGTCCACGCCGCCCTTGGAGCAGTTCTTCTCCGCGGTGACGGCCGGGGCGGCGCCCTGCTTCTTCCAGGAGGCGGTGGCGGTCGCGGTCGCGGTGGACTCGCTGGAGCCGGCCAGGATCATGGTCTGGCTCTTGACGCGGCCGACGCTGCCGGTGAAGGCACGGCCGACCGAGACCTTGGTGGCGGCCTGGGCGGTCAGCGAGGTGGCTCCGTCCTTCGCGCCCGCGGGCACGTCGAAGAAGAGCTTGGCGCCGTTGGCCGCCTTGGTGACGGGCTTGCCGTCGGCGCCGACCACCTTCACACCGGCGGGGGCACCGGCGGCCGGGGAGACGGTCACGCTGTTGGCGTTGGTGTGGACCGTGACCGGGCCAAGCTTGCTGCCGGACTTGCCGGAGACGGCCGGCGGGTCCAGCTTCAGCGACGCCTCGGGCTCGGTGAGGCTCTTCGCGCTCTTCTCCAGGTAGTCGGCCAGCTTCTCGGCCGCGGGGTCGACCGCGTCGACCTTCACGTGGTCGGAGAAGCGCCAGATCGCGACCTGGGTACCGGCGGCAGCGGTCTTCTCGCTCAGGCTCCCGGCACCGGCCTTCTGCGCGAGCGAGGCCAGGTCGTTGACCTGCGGGTAGGAGTTCTGCAGGATCCAGCGGATCTTGCCGGCGTCCTGGTTGTCGTGCAGCGACGAGGCGCTCCAGGGCACTTCCTGGTACTTCGCCCGCTGCTGCGTCGGGGTGCTGATGTCGATGCAGTACGTCTGGAGATTGCCGCCGCCCTCGACGGTCATCTCGAAGAGCCCGGCACCGATCTGCTGGTCGTGACCGTTGGCGTGCAGCACCGCCTGGCCGTAGGTCTTCAAACCGCCGAGCGTGGCGCTGGCGCCCCCGTGGGCGGGCGTCGCGTCGTCAGCCGCGGCAGGCCCCGCGGTGGCTATCGCACCCGCCGCGACCAGACCCGACGCCAGGACCGCGGCGGCAAGGCGGGCTGCGCCCCGCCTCTTCACAGAAATCATGAATTTCCCCTCTGGGCGAGGCGGGATCGATAGGGGAGATGCCTCGCCGGAATGAACCCAAAGAACTCAACAGCCGAATACATCAGCCCCCGTGAGTACTCGTGAGTACCCGACGGATCCTAGAGAGCGGGCACAACAGGGTCCCCCGTAATACCGTCCCATAAGCGATCCGAATCGCAATCGTTACCGATCACACCCCCCTTGACCTGGCATTATCGACAAATCACCGGGACTTTCCGGGCACTGTCCGCTTCTCCGGCTTACCGCACATCGGGGTCATGGGGCGGCATCGGGAGATTGTCGGGCGTGTGTGGGGTGTGGGGCTGGGCACGGGGCGAGCACGGTGCCGGACCTGGTGTCGGGTGCGGTGTTGGGTGCCGTGTCAGAAGGCGCCAAGGTTCGCTTCCTCCCGGGCGATTGGAGGGGGTGCGTGGCGGGCCTGCTCGTCCGGTGGGGACTTGGCGGCCGCTTCGGCGGTGATGGGGGCCGGGGCCGCGGCCCTCGCTGTTCCGGCCGTGGCGGCTGTCCCGGCCGTCAGGGGTGGCGACGACCAGTCAGGTTGGGTCTCGGCAGGGGGAAACGGTGTGGTCGGCGCTTCGGGCGCGCCTGGTCGGCCGGTCTGGGACACCGGCCCCGTACGCAACCGGGTGATCCGCCGGAAGGCGGAGGTGCCGCGCGTCAGGTCGTGCCCGACGGCCACGGCGGTCACCTCCACCGACACCCGCCGCTGTCCGCCCTTCTCCTCGGGCAGTTCCCGTTCCCACACCCGCATACGGCCGTGTACGACGAGGGGTTCGCCGCACGAGACCGAAGCGGCGACGTGGTCCGCGAGCGCCCGCCACGCGCGGACGGTGTAGAAGCTCGGGTCCCCGTCGACCCAGTCTCCGCGCTCCTTGTCCCAGCGCCGCGTGGACGTCGCCAGGCGGAACCGGACCGTTGAGGTGCCGGTCGTGGTCTGCCGGTGCTCCACCGCCGTCGCGGCGTTCCCCACCAGCGTCACCATCGTGTCGTACATCGTCATCGCCTCCCCGTCGCGGGCCCCCGGCGGGCCCTTCGGCCCGGTCCCGGGCCTGCGTGCAACCCATGCTGCACGGATTCGCCGGAGCCCGCCGGGGCCTGTGCGCAACCCCCGGGTTGTGGACAACTCCATCACCCGGGCGGGGGTTTCACAGCCCCGCCGCCACCGCGTACTGCTCCCGTACCTCCCGGTAGCGCAGCAGTTCTGCGGCGACCGGTTCCAGCACCGCGGCCCGGCCGCAGCCCGCCGCTGCCGTCCGCAGTCGCCGTTCCGCCTCCTGGCCGTACCGGCGGGCCGCGCCCCGCCCCGCCACTCCGCACACCCACGACAGCACCGGGCCACCCGTCGTCCCGATGGCCGTCACCAGCAGCGCGGACAGCCACTCCCCCGCGTCCGCCGCGCCCACCGCCACGGCCAGCAGCCACAGCATCCCGGTCACCTGCAGCATCGTCAGCACGCCCTGCGCCACGCCGACTACCGTCCACCACCGCGGCCGCACCTGCGGTCCGGCGCGCAGGGCTCCCTCGGAGACCGCGGCCGCCCGGTCCAGCGCCTCCGGCAGTCCCTCGGCGCCCCGGACCGCCGCCTCGCGCACCGCATGCGCCCAGGGAGCCGGCAGCCCCTCCGACGCCTCCCCCGCCACGGCCCGTACGGCCTGCTCGACCAACGGCCGCGCCGTCGCCCGCCCGTCCACCCGCACCCAGCCGCTCACCGTGCCGTACGCATCGTCAGCACCCGTTTCCTCCCCGCTCACTTCGCCGGCGGCCGTCTCCTCGTACGCGTCCCGGTGCCACAGCCGCGACCTGCCCGTACGCCCCGGGCTCGTGCGCCCGGACCGTCCGCGCGCCGCACCCGACCGCCGCCCGCGCAACCGCAGGCGCAGCCACGGCGTGCCGCACGCCCGCTCTCCGTGCCGCAGCCAGTCGCGCTCCGCCGCGCTTCCCATGGCCCCGGCGCCGACCGCTTCGGCGAGCCAGTCCTCGAACTCCTCCCGGGCCGCTTCCGTCAGCCCGTGCCGCCCGTCCGCCACGTACACCGGCCACAGCCGTCCCGCCGCCGCGTCCACGTCGGCGGTCAGCCGCCGGTCCGCCGCGCCGCGCTCCGCGACGAACTGCCGGAGGGCGTCCTTCAGCTCCCCGACGCCCTCGCCGGTGGCCGCCGACAACGCCAGCACCGCGGCGCCCGGTTCGCCGTGCTCGCCGAGGGCCAGTCCGTCCTCGTCCAGCAGCCGCCGAAGGTCGTCGACCACCTGGACGGCGGCGTCCCCCGGCAGCCGGTCCACCTGGTTCAGTACGACGAAGGTGACCTCGGCATGGCCCGCCAGCGGCCGCAGATACCTTTCGTGCAGCACCGCGTCCGCGTACTTCTCCGGGTCGACCACCCAGATCACCGCGTCCACCAGCGCCAGCATCCGGTCCACCTGCTCGCGGTGCCCGGCCGCGGCCGAGTCGTGGTCGGGCAGGTCGAGGAGGACGAGGCCGGGCAGTGCGGCCGAGCCGGTGGCGGGTGTGTGCCTGCGGCGCGGCGGCACCCCGAGCCGGTCCAGCAGCGCGTCGGCGCCCGGGTACCCGCCGGACCACACACAGGCCACCGGCTCCGAGGTCGTCGGCCGCCGCGCCGCCACGTCCGACCGGTCCGCGCCCACGAGCGCGTTGAAGAGGGACGACTTGCCGCTGCCGGTGGCTCCCGCGACGGCGACGACGGTGTGCTCCCCGGACAGCCGGTACCGCTCGTCCGCCGCGTCGAGCACCCGCCCCGCCTCGGCCAGCGTGGATCCGTCCAGGCGCGCCCGGGACAGGCCGACCAGTTCCCGCAGGGCGTCCAGCCGTGGGCGAAGCCGCTGCCCGGCCGAGCGCCGCTCTCTGGGAGACCTGGAGTCCCTGGGATATCTGGGGTCTCTGGAATCCCTGGGGTATCTGGAACTCCCGGATTCGCCGGCCTCTCCAGAGGACCCGGAGCACCCGGAGGACCGGAGGACGGGCCCGGGGGCGCACTCCTGCGCCTCCTGCGCACGGCCGCGTCTGCCCCGTGGCTCCTGTACGGGCTCCGCGGGCTCCTGCAGGACGGCCAGTACGGCTTCGAGTTCGCTGTCGCCCTCGTCCTCCCACTCCTGCCAGTCACGCTGCTGATGCCACTCGTCCCCGTCCGGCCGGCCGCCCCCCTGGTGGGGGTCCCGGTCCCGGTCTTCCCATTCCAGCCACTCAGGCCACTCGCGCCACTCAGGCTGTCTGCCCTCCCGGGCCTCCGCCGCTTCCCGTACGCGGGCGTGGCGCCGCCCGGCGGCGGACTTCGCGTCGGTACCGTCCTGCGCGCGGCGTGCGATCAGCCCGTCGTTCCAGGAGGAGCGCACCTCGGCCGGGGGCGGGTCCGGGGACGGCCGGGGCGCTTCCGATTCCGCGGCCGGCGCCGCGGCCGCAGCCGTTTCGCCCCACGGCGTGGTCGCTTCAGCCCCCGGCGTGGTCGCTTCAGCGGTCGCCGTCGGCTCCCCCGCAGTCACCGGCTGCGTGCTGTCGCCCTCCAGGCCGTCCCGGTCCCGGCCCGCGTTCCCTTCCGTACGCCCCACCGGAGCAGTCACCGCGTCACCTTCTCCTTCTGCAGTAGAGACAGCGCGGCGATCAGCGCGGCCTGGTGGTCCGGCCGTACGCCCAGCGATTCCAGCGGCGCCAGGCGCCGCTCCCGTTCGCCGTCCATCGCGCGCCGCAGATACGTGTCGAGCAGTCGGCCGCCCCGGTCGCGCAGCCGTACCGCGGCCGGTGCCCCCATGAGGCCGGCGAGGGCCTCGCCTGCCGTACGGGCCCTGCGCCCGCCCAGCAGGGTGGTGGCCAGCAGCGCCGCGGCCTCCTCCGGGTCGGCCGCGGCTTTCGCGCGTTCCCCGGCCCGTGCCCCGCGCGACGAGCGTCCGCCACGTGCCGCACGGGCCTCCCGTACGCCTTCCTCCGCCAGTTCCTCCAGGCAGCGCCGCCAGCGCCGTACGACCACGCCCAGGCGGGCCCCCGAGGCCGCCGCGTCCGCCACTTCCGCCAGGGCCGCGTCCGCCGCGGCGGGGTCCCGGCGCCACGCCTCGGCGGCGCGCTCGTCGGCCTCCTCCACCGCGCAGCGCAGCAGGGAGGTGAGTCCGTGGGTCAGCGCGTCCAGCAGCTCGTCGGGGCGGCCGCCCAGCTCGTGGTCCCGCCAGTGGGCGCGGGCGTCGCCGGACAGCACCTCGCCCTGTTCGACCTCCCGCCGTACCCGGGTCGCGGCCTCCTCGTACGCCTGCTCCACCTGGTCGGCCAGCCGCAGCGAGGCGGCGTGCTGGGACGCGGAGGCTCCGGCCAGGGCCGGCATACGGGAGTGCAACGAGGCCAGGACCCCCGCGGTGGTGCGGGCCGCCGCCGCGTTCCGCACCACCGTGTCCTGTGCGTGCCGTTCCAGCCAGCGCCGCAGCGCCGCCACCGCCGTGGCGGGCAGCAGTCCGCTGCCGCCGCCGGCCGACTCGGGCAGCTCGGGGATGGTGAAGCGGGGTACGTCTCCGAGTCCGGCGCGGGTCAGCAGCGCGGCGTACCGCGCCGAGATGTCGGTGGCGATCTGGTGCGGCACCCGGTCCAGCACGGTGACGAGCGTGACGTCGTACTCCTTGGCCGTACGCAGCAGGTGCCACGGCACCGCGTCCGCGTACCGGGCGGCGGTGGTGACCAGAATCCATACGTCGGCCGCGCAGATCAGCTCGGCGGCCAGCTCCCGGTTGCGCGCGACGAGCGAGTCGATGTCGGGGGCGTCCAGGACGGCCAGTCCGCTGGGGAGCGCCGGGTCCGTCTCGATGCGCAGGGGGGCCATGTCCGCCGTGCTCTCCGCCGCGCCGCCGCTCTCCTCCTCGTCCTCACCTTCGTAGGTGTACTCGCACTCGCGTTCACACGCGTCGTCGTAGGCGTCGAGATCCTCGGGGCCGTCCTGCTCGGGCACCCAGACACGGGTGAACTGCGGCAGCACCCGCCGCCCCGAGAACCAGTGGTGGTCGTCGGGGTGGCACACGAGCACCGGTGTACGTGTCGTCGGCCGCAGTACACCGGCTTCGCTGACGCGCCGGCCCACGAGCGAGTTGACGAGGGTGGACTTGCCGGCGCCGGTGGACCCGCCGATGACCGCGAGGAGCGGGGCCTGAGGAGCACGCAGCCGGGGCATCACATAATCGTCGAGCTGGTCCAGCAGTTCGGACCGGGTACGCCGGGCGCGGGCGGCGCCGGGCAGTGGCAGCGGGAAGCGCGTGGCGTCGACGCGGTCGCGCAGCGCGGACAGGACGTCAAGGAGCCGGGGTTGTACATCCAAGGTTGCCACTCGTGCAGAATGCCCAATTTTGGCAGGTTTTTGAAGCGTATAGCCCTCTGTGCGCGCCGCGTAAACCCGTACAGATCGGGATCAGCGACGCATGAGGCAGTCGCGAGCAGAGGGACTCAGGCATAACGAGTGCACAACACCCGACGCGTGAGGCGCCAAAAACGGTGCAGAATTCGTACCTGCCTGCGATTATCGGGACCGCTTCACCGAACCTCCACAACGTGCCACGGAGGTGAAGCAACCGGGACGAGGCACACCGGGCCCTATCCTTGTCGGCGGCCCGTGTGATCCACGCCCACCACCTGGCCCCCGTAGCTCAGTGGATAGAGCAGGTGCCTTCTAAGCACTTGGCCGCAGGTTCGAGTCCTGCCGGGGGCGCACATCTTCCGCCGTCGGGCGCCTGGGCTTCTGAGCCGCTGAGCCGCTGCGGAGAGATGGCCGCCGGCCCCTGCCGCCGCCCGGGTGACCGAGGCCGTACGGAGCCAGGGCGGAGCCGGGCCGCTCCGGCTACTTCGACCGTTCGCGCTTCATGAGACGGCGTTCGCGGGCGCTGGGGTGACGGACGACCACGCCGGCCATGCCGACGGAACCGGTGAGCCGGACGAGCGGGGTGTCCGGAAGGCGCTCGGGAGTGGTCTTGTCCCTGAGGGTACCCACGCCGGACGCGACACCGTCGGTGTCCGCGGCCCAGCCCTCGGGAATGACGACCGTGACGCCCGCCATCTCTCCGTGCACCTCCACCTCGACTTCGGGCAGTCGGCACTCGGTCCGGGTGAAGTCCAGCCGCACGCCGCCCATGCCGCCGTGCGCGGTGATGTGCGCGGGCACCACCCACCGTCCCGTGCGGGCGGCGCCGTGGAAGCCGCCCTTGAGGACCAGCGGCTCGCCCGGGTCCATCATGGAGACGGCACGCGGCAGGTCGGCGGTGAGCGGCGCCAGGTCCGCGAAGGTCTTGGCGGTCAGCGCCTGTTCCAGCCGGGTGTCCAGCTCCTCGAGGTCGATACGGCCCTCGGCCGCCGCCTCCCTCAGCCGTTCCACCACGGCCTCCCGGTCGGAGTGGGAGGCGCGCAGCTCGCCCCAGGCGGCAGGTTCCGGAGTCTTGGCGGTCATACGGCTGATGATACGAACAACGGGGCTGTGTATGGGGTGTGGGCGTCTGATCCTGCGACCGGGTCGGACGGGTCGGTTGGGGTGGTTGGGTCGGCTGGGGTGGTCGGGCTGGCTGGGCCGATCGCGCCGACTGGGCTGGCTGGCTGGCTGGCTGGCTGGCTGGCTGGCTGGCTGAGCCGAACTGACCGGTGCGGGGGCCAACACCCCATGTCCCGGTGAGGTTTGCCCTACCTGGATCGGGGCCCTGGCCCGACTGTCTTCTCCGCCTCCTCGCACCAGCATGAGTGGCGATCGGCAATCGCCTTTCATGACGGACTCCCGGCCGGCCCGTGGCACGCCCACGGGCCGGCCGTGCGCGAGGAGAGGAACGCTGCCATGCCGCATCCCACGGGCCGAGCGGGTGCCGGAGCATGAGCCTGGACGAACGGACCCGCCCCCACAGACCGCTGCCCGGCACGACCGGCACCCACCAGACGGACCGGCGCGACCGGGCCGTCGACGGACTGCGGGCGCTGGCCCTGCTGGCCGTGCCGACCGGTCACTGGCTCGTCGGCGGGTTCGTCCGCCACGCCGACAGCTCGCTGCACAACGCCAGCCCGCTGTCCGCGTTCGCCTCTCTGGCGCCGATCACCTGGGTGCTCCAGATGCTGGGCATCTTCTTCCTCGTCGGCGGCTACGCCTCCGTGCTGTCCTTCCGCCGCGCCGCCGAGCGGGGCGCGTCACCGGGCGACTGGCTGCGCGGCCGGCTGGCCCGGCTGTTACGGCCCGCCGTCGGCGTCACCGCCGTCTGGGCCGTGCTCGCCGCCGTACTGTACGCGGCCGGAGTGCCCGTCACGACGCTGCACACTGCCGCGACGCTGGTCGTCCAGCCCCTGTGGTTCGTGGGCGTGTACGCGGTGGTGACGGCGCTGACGCCGTACTGCATGGCGGCCTCGCGGCGGCTCGGGGGCTGGGCGGCGGCACCACTGGCGGCGGTCATCGCCGTCATGGACTTCCTGCGCTACGGCCCGTACGCCGACTCGATCCCGTACTGGGTCACGCTGGTCAGCCTGATTCCGGGCTGGCTCTTCGGCTACCAACTGGGGGTCTCCTGGGGTGAGAAGCGGCTCGGCAGGCGCGGCGCCTGGCTGCTGCTCGCCGGTGGCACGGCCCTCTTCGCGCTGCTGCTCCTCGTCTTCCACTACCCGGCGAGCATGGTCGGCGTCCCCGGCCAGGACCGTACGAACTCCCACCCTCCGTCGCTGCTGGTGATCGCCCTGGCCGCGGCGCAGTCGGGCGCGGCGATCCTGCTGCGCGACCGGATCGCGGCCCTGCTGCGGCGGCCCGCGCTGTGGGCGCCGGTCACGGCCGTCAACCGGTCCGCTATGACGATCCTGTGCTGGCATCAGACCGCCATGCTGGCCATCGCCGTACCGGCCTCGTTCCTCGGTACGACCGTGACGGGCCTGACCACGGCACCGGACTTCGCCGCCTGGATGGCCACCCGGCTGCCGTGGCTGCCGGTCTTCGCCGTCACGCTCGTCCTCGTCGCCAGGGTGACTCGGCGGCTGGAGATGCCGTGGGCGGGGATTTCCCGGGGGCAGCGGGTGTGTGCGGGGGTGTTGGCGGTGGGGTTCGCGGCGTTCGCGCTGCGGCTGACGTTGGTGTAGCGAGTGGGCGGGCAGGAGGGCAAGCAGGCAGACAGGTAATGGACGAAGCACCCGTTCCGGGATCGGAGCGGGTGCTTTCGTATGGGCGGAGAGGGGAGGGCTCAGTCGGCCATGGCCTCCGCCAGGCTGCGGGGCCGCATGTCGGTCCAGTGCTCCTCGACGTAGTCCAGGCACGCCTGCCGCCCCTCCGGGCCGAAGACGCTCTGCCAGCCGGCCGGGATCTCCGCGAACGCGGGCCACAGCGAGTGCTGGTTCTCGTCGTTCGTCAGGACGTGGTACTGCGCCTCCGGGTCTTCGAAGGGGTTCGTCATGCGAGTGGCCTCTCGGTGAGGGAGTTACCGGTGGAGATTTGGATTATGCGTGAGGTTGCGCCGCTGTCGAAGTGCGGGGGAGGGATTTGGTGGGGTTGGGGTGGGGTGGGGTCTGGGGACGGGGTGGTTGAGGCTTGGGTGGGGTTCGGTTGAGGGCCGGGTGGGGTTGGGTGGGGGTTAGGTGGGGTGAATGAGGGCCCGGTGGGGTTCGGCGGGGAGCGTGTGGGGTTCGGTGGGCGGCGGGTCGGCTGGGGAACGGCAGAGCGCGAGGGCTACGGGGCCTCCTCGGCCCTGTAGCCCTCGCGCTCGCCTCTCGTCCGTCACCTTGGCGGCTCCGACCGGCCCCGCTGACAGCTTCTGCCGGCCCCGGCAGCCCGTACGCCCCTCACCGCCTCCCGAGGCCCGCCGGATGGCGCTTGCCGAGCGCGGGCCGCATCGGCAGCAAGGTGCCCACCGCGACCGTCACCGCGACCACCGCCACGATCAGCCCGGCCTGTGCGGGCGGCAGGTACGGCAGCGCCCCGGTCAGCGGCAGGCTGAGCGCGGTCAGCGGGATCACCGCGACCACCGCGCCGACCACCAGGCCCGCCAGTCCCACGATGGCCGCCTCGATGCGCAGCATCCGCCGGATCTGCCGCCGCCCGGCGCCCACCAGGCGCAGCAGCAGGATCTCCTGACGGCGGCCGATCATGATGAGGGCGAGGGTGCTCAGTACGGCGATGACGGTGAAGCCGCCGATCACGCCCACCGCGACCACGGTGATCACTTCACCGACACCCCGGTCCTCGGGTTCGCGCTGCTCCCCCGCCGGGTCCGTCACGACGCGCGCGCCGATCGCGGTGTCCGCGAGTACCCGCTGTACGGCGGCCCGTACGCCCTCCGAGCGGCCGTGGTCGCCGGAGCCGGAGCCGGCGGCAGGCGCGGAAACGGGAGCGGTGCCCGGGTCGAGTCGCACCGAGGAAGCGAGCCGCCCCGAGGAGCCGGGCCGCGCCGAGGAGTCAAGACTCAGCAGGACGCGGGAGTGCAGGGGCGCGGCCATGTGGGGCGCCAGTTCCTCGGTGGCGAACAGGAAGTCGCCCAGGGCCAGCGAGCGTTCGTAGATGGCCGCCACGCGCAGCGAAACGTTTGCGCCGTCGCCGTACCGCAGCGTGACCATGGACCCGATGCCGAGCCCCAGCGACCGCGCCCGGTCCTTGCCCACCGCGACCGTGCCGCGGCCCAGCTTCGCCGGGTCCCCCTCGACGATGCCCGGGTCCAGTACGCGCGGCAGCGCCGCGGGGCTGACCGCCAGGACCGGCAGCCGGTCCAGCCGGGGATCGCCGAGTTCCTTGCGTGCCAGGACGACGGTGCTGTGCAGCACCCCTGACGCGGCCGCCACCCCCGGCACCCGCCCGATCCTGCTGACCGTTTCCTCCGTGATGCCCGGACCGTCCGAGGTGACCGCCAGCTCGGCGCGTATCGCGTCCTCGCCCTGTCTGCCGCCCTGCCGGTCCAAGGTCGCGCCGCCCGACAGCTGTACGGCAACGAAGGCCACCATCAGGATGATCGGCGTGATCGCGGCGCCCAGCCGCCGTGAGTTGGCCTGTGCCGCCGCGGCAGCCAGGTGGCCGCCCACGCCGCCGAGCCGTCGGGCAGGCGCGCCGAGCACCCGTAGGGCGCCGCGGGCGATCCAGGGACCGAGCAGCGCGCACCCGATCACCAGCGTCACCGCCGCGGTGCTGGCGGCCATCGCGGCCACCTCGCCGAACTGGAGCACCGCCGTACCGGCCGAAGCCGCGCCGAGGAACAGCATCACCAGACCGGTGACGGTACGGCCGCGGCCCGGCCGCTCCGGTTCGGTCTGCGCCTCGCCCATCGCCTGCGCCGGGCGCACTCGGGCCGTGCGCCGGCAGGCCAGGGCCCCGGCGCTCCACGCCACGAGGACGGTCAGCCCGGCGGTCAGCAGCGGAGCCGCGTACAGCCACCAAGGGGTGGGCAGTTCGAGGCCGGGCGGGACGGCGTCACGACTGCGCAGCAGGCGGAGCAGGAGCCCGAACACCGGCACCGCGCCGATCGCACCGACCACGGCCGCGACGACGGCGACCGTACGGACCTCCCGGCTCACCGTCGCCCGCAACTGCCCCGGTGTGGCACCGACCGCGCGCAGCAGGGCCATCTCGCGGGCACGCTGGTGCACGGCCTGGGCGACCGTGCCGGCGACGACGAGTCCGGCGATCATCACGACGAGCGCGCAGACCGACCCCAGCAGTTGCAGCAGCCCCCAGCGGCTGGGCGCCGCGTCGAGGAACTCCGGCTCGCCGCGGCTGTCGCCGGTCAGCACCCGTAGCGCGGTGTTGTCCTCCTTGTAGCGCTCCCCGGCAGTGGCACTACGGGCCGGTTCGGCAGCACCAACGCCGGACAGCGCCTTGCTTACGTCGGCGTGGATCTGCTCGTCGCTCACTCCGGGTGCGGCGAGCACGCCGACGGCGTCGGTGCTCTCGGGATGTCCGGCCAGTTGCCGCGCCTGCTGGTCCGTGAAGAAGGCGGCGCCCTGATGCTCCAGGCCGGTGCGATCGCCACGCCCTTCGGGGGCGGCGATGCCCGAGACCCGGTATGTGGCGGGGTCACCGAGCGACTGCACCGTGATCTCGTCCCCCGTACGTACACCCGCGCGGTCGGCCAGATAACCGTCCAGGACGACCTGCCGAGGACCGGTGGGCGCACGCCCTTCGCGCAGGGTGAAGGGGGCGAGCGCGGCGGCTTGCCAGGAATGTCCATAGATGGGGGAGCCGTTGGGGCCGGGAGTTGTGGCGGGGGCGTGGGAGGGGGTGCTGGTGGGGGTGTGGGAGGAGGTGCTGGTGAAGTTGTGGGAGAAGGTGCTGGTGGGCGTGCTGGTGGAGTTGCCGGACGGGATACCGGTGGGGGTGCCGGTCGGGGCACCGGTGAGAGGCTTCGCGGACAGGGCGACCGGGAACGCGTCGTCCGCGACGGCGGCCCGTACGCCCGGAACGGCCGCGATCCTGGGCAGCACCGAACGCGGCACCCGCACCCGCTCCGTCAGTTCCGCCGACGTCGAGTGGGACTCGCCGCCCAGGGCCTCCGCCGTGAAGCGGGTGGTCTGGTCGCCGGTGACGACCGCGGCGGCGCCCGCGTAACGCTCCACCCGCGCGTGACCGGTCACCGCGGACAGCGTGGCCAGCGCGAAGCCGCCGAGCACGAGGGAGGTGAGCACCAGTACCGCGAACACCGCGGCCCACGCCTTGCGGTGCGACCCGAGGGAGCGGGCAGCCAGGAAACGGGCGGTACGGCCGGGGCGCACGGGAGCGTCCGGGGGCGTGTGCGTCACGGCCTCGCCCCTTCGCCCAGCCGCTTCATCGCCTGCGTGACGCCGTTGGGCTCCGGCTGATCCAGTACGCCGACGATGCGCCCGGCATCGATGAACAGCGCACGGTCCGTCCAGGAGGCGGCGACCGGGTCATGGGTGACCATCACCACCGTGTGCCCCGCCCGGTCAACCGCGTCGCGCAGCAGGGTCAGTACGTCGGTGGCGGTGACCGGGTCAAGGGCACCGGTCGGCTCGTCCGCGAAGATCACTGCGGGGTCGGTGACCAGCGCGCGGGCGATGGCCACCCGCTGCTGCTGCCCGCCGGAGAGCAGCAGCGGCGCATCGTCGGCCCGGTCGGCCAGCCCGACCGATTCCAGGACGCGCAGCGCTCGCGCCCGTACATCCGGACTGCCCGGCGCCGCGCCGCCCAGCAGCAACGGCAGCGAGGCGTTCTCGACGACCGAGAGCGAGGGCACCAGGTTGAGGGACTGGAAGACGAAGCCGACGCGCTCGCGGCGGAGCCGGGTGAGGGCGGCTTCGCCGATCCTGGACAGGTCGGTGCCGTCGATGCGTACGGTCCCCGAGGTCGGCCGGTCCAGACCGGCGGCGCACTGGAGGAACGTCGTCTTGCCGGAGCCGGAACGCCCCATGACGGCCACGAAACTGCCCCGCCGGACCGTGACACTGACGTCGTCCAGCGCGGCTACGGTTCTGGCACCGCGGCGGTAGCTGCGGGTGACGGATTCCAGCGTCAAGGCGGCGTCGGAGCCGAGGGGCCGGTCGGCGGTCGCCACGGAGGCGGGGCCAGGGGTCGACTGACCCGGGGCACCGAATCCCGCGGCGTGGCCGGCGGGCCGGGGCGAGGTGCCGTCGCTGCCGGTGGACTGAGGCACGGTGCCGTCGTTGCCGGACATGAGGGTCGGTATCGCGTCCCCCGTCGCTCTGCCGCGTCCCCGCGGTCGAAGTCTGATCATTCCGTAACCCCTCCGGCCTTCGCCTGCTCACTCGCCGATGTTTCGGCTGCTCAGACGCTATGGGCGGAGCGTGACGACAACGAGGGCGCGCGCACCCCACTTGAGGGGTCACTCAGCACCACCAGGGGGGTGGGGACAGCGGCACCGGGGCGGGAGTCGCAGGTGGATACGCCGCCGCCCGGTGAGCGCCGGTGTTTCATCGGCGGTCACCGGGCGGTGAGCGGACGGGCAGCCAACGGTCAGCGGCCGGACTTTCGCCGAACACCTGCCGCTGACTGC
>NZ_JBVIQN010000003.1:96115-409259 GCF_055577005.1 Streptomyces sp. NPDC033221
CCTGCTGCCTGCTGCCTGCTGCCTGCTGCCTGCTGCCTGCTGCCTGCTGCCTGCTGCCTGCTGCCTGCTGCCTGCTGCCTGCTGCCTGCTGCCTGCTGCCTGCCAGTGAACGCTCACAGCACGCTTACGGAGCGCTTCGAGCGATCAACGTGCGGCGAGTGAGTGCAGATAGCGCATCAGCGTCATGAGCACGTCGCGGCTGGACGTACGCAACCGTGCGTCGCAGTCGATGATCGGCACCTCGTCGGGCAGGTCCAGGGCGCCCCGGATCTCCTCGACGGGGTGGACGGGGGCGTCCGGGAAGGAGTTGACGGCGACCACGAACGGGACGCCGCGCTCCTCCAGGCGGCCGATGACGTCGAAGCTGACTTCCAGGCGCCGGGTGTCGATGAGGACCACCGCGCCCAGCGCGCCGTCGAACAGCCCGTTCCACAGGAACCAGAAACGCTGCTGGCCGGGCGTACCGAACAGGTACAGCACCAGTTCGTCGTTGAGGCTGATACGGCCGAAGTCCATCGCCACGGTCGTCGAGGTCTTGCGCTCGACACCGACGATGTCGTCCACGCCGACACCGGCCTGCGTCATCGTTTCTTCAGTGGTCAGCGGGCGGATCTCGCTCACCGCGCCCACCAGGGTCGTCTTGCCGACCCCGAATCCGCCCACGATGACGACCTTGACCGCGGCGGCGGCCGTCTCGGGCAGTTCGTCCTCGCTCCGCGGCCCCTGTGCGGGGTGCTCGACGAGCGTTTCAGAGCTTTTCAAGTCCATGGATCACCGCCTCAATAAGGGCACGGTCGGGAAGTTGGGCGGGGGGCACGGGTGCGCGTGCCACCACCCGCCCGTCGGCCAGCAGGTCACCGAGCAGGACGGTGACCACGCTGACCGGCAACTGCAGGTAGGCGGAGAGTTCCGCCACGGACAGCGGGGAATGGCACAGCCGTACGATCGACGCCTGCTCCGGCTGCATGCCCGGCTTCGGCCCGGTCTTCGACACGATCAGCGTGACCAGGTCGAGGGAGGTGGTGTGGCCGGAAGCGCCACTGCGCCCACCGGTGATCACGTAGAGCCGCTCGGGGCTCTGCTCCTCCCAGTCCTGGTCCGCTCCGCTCATGCCGTTTCCCCGCTTCGCCCCGCCGTACCCGCGCGCGGCCCACGCCGCCTGCCGATTCGCTCGCTGCGCCCGCTCATGCGTCCTGTCCGTCGTGGCGCGGTGGGCTGCTGAGATGCTCGCCGATACGCGCCACGAGGTCCCGCATCCGCTGTCCTATCAGCCCGGCGTCCACACCCTCATCGGCCAGGACGGCCAGGTAAGCGCCGGCGCCCGCCGCCATCAAGTAGAAGAAGCCGCCGTCCAGTTCGATCACGACCATGCGCATCCGGCCATCGCTGTGCGGGAACTCCGCGGACACCGCGCCCGCCAGACTCTGCAGTCCGGCACAGGCCGCCGCCAGACGGTCGGCGGTATCGGTGTCCGTACCGTACTGGGCCATGCGCAGGCCGTCCGAGGACAGCACGACCACGTGACGGGTCTGCGGAACGCTCTCCGCGAGATCCTTGAGCATCCAGTCCATGTTGGGCCGGTGCTGAATCATGGTTATTCACTCTTTCCCGACGACTCGTCACTGCTCTCACTGGCCGCACTTGCGGCACTGACTGAAGTCCCCGTTCCGGCACCGGGGGCCGGACGGCCGCCCCGGCCGGTGTTCCCACCGGACCGCTCGCCGGGCCCGCTCCATTGGTCCGGCTGACCGTATTGGCCGCGGTCCGGTTGCCCGTACTGATGGTGATCCGGTTGACCGTACTGGCCGTGGTCCGAGTGACCGTACTGGCCGTGGTCCGGCTGCTCTGGAGCCGGCTGGCCGTGCCCTGGCCGACCTTGTCCCGGCTGGCTCCGGCCGGGCTGGCTGTACCCCGGCTGGTTCTGCCTCGGCTGGTTCTGCCCCGGCTGGTTCCGGACAGGCTGACCCTGGCCAGACTGTCCCTGCCCCTGTCCCGGGGCCTGGCTCTGGCCCTGCCCCTGGCCTTGTCCCTGGCTCTGCGCCAGCGGGGCCGCCTGGGATTCGCCGGAAAGGCCGCTCTGGAACGCGGCCAGCCACATACCGGGCTGCACCGGCGGGGCGTCCTCCGTCCCGGCGGCGGGAGACGTGGCGGCCGGAGCTGCGTGGGCAGCGGGAGCCGCGGGGGGCACGGGCGCGGTGGCGCGGGACTTGCGGCGCCGCTGCGGCAATCCGTTGGGGGTCCGCTCGGTCACGAGAGGGAGGTCATCCTGGGTCTCCTCCCGGACGTCGTCCCGGAGCTGCGGGGGTACGGCCGCAGGGGCCGCGGGTGTGAACGGCGCCGCCGGGGCGGGCACCGGGGCAGTCTGCGCGGCCGGTGGCGTCGCGGCGTGCCGGGGGCCGGCGGGTCGCGCGGTGCCGTTGACCTGGCGACGCTCCGTACGGGCGGTACGCGGGCCGGAGGACGCGCCGATGCCGTGCGCACGACCGGTCGCGGCAGCGGTGGTGAGCAGGTCCTGCGGAACGATCAGTACCGCGCGGACACCGCCGTACGCCGAAGGCCGCAGCGATACCTGGAAGTTGTACACCTGCGCCAGCCGGCCGACCACGGCCAGGCCGAGCCGCGGGGTCTCCCCCAGGTCATTGACGTCGATGCCCTGCTGCGCCTGCTGGAGCATCCGCTCGGCCCGCTTGCGGGCCTCCTCGCTCATGCTGACGCCGCCGTCCTCGATCTCCACGGCGATACCGGACTGCACCTCCACGGCGGTCAGGTGCACCCGGGTCTGCGGCGGCGAGTATCGGGTGGCGTTGTCGAGCAGCTCGGCGAGTGCGTGAATCAGCGGTTCGACGGCGGTACCGACCACCGCGACCTCCGACACGGAGTGCAGCTCGACGCGCTGGTAATCGATGATCCGCGACATCGCGCCACGCAGCACACTGAACAGCGGCACCGCACGGCTCCACTGACGGCCCGGACGTGCGCCGCCGAGCACCGCGATGGAGTCGGCGAGACGGCCGATCAGGGCCGTGCCGTGGTCCAGCCGCAGCAGATCACCGAAGACCTCCGGGGAATGACCGTGCCGGTCTTCCATGTCCCGTAGTTCCTGCGCCTGTTGGTGGACGATCGCCTGCACACGACGGGCGATGTTCACGAACGCGCGCTGCGCCGACTCGCGCAGGTCCTCCTCCGCGACAACGGCATCGAGGACGGAACGCAGTACCGCCTGGTGCGCCGCGGTGAACTGCGGCGTCAGCCCCGACTCCCACGCCTGCCGCGACACCTGCTCGGTGATCGCCGCGTACACGTCCTCGGGGAACTCCCCGCGCCCGAGCCGGGCCACCACCTCGGGCAGCAGTTCCTCGGCCAGCCGAACGGTCTCGGCCTCCTGCCGGTCCAACGCGGCCTGCTGCGCCGCGGCCCGGTCGCGCAGCGCGGCGAGCGCCTTGCCACGGCGGGTGGCTTCGCCGGTGACCAGCGCCACCGCCACGGTGGCGATCGCGCCGATCCACACCACCGGCGTACTCGCTTGCGAGGGGACCATCGCCGTCGCGACAGCCGTGGTCACGGCGGTCGCCACGGCGGGAAGTATCCACGCGAGAACCGAGGCAGGACGCGGCCCCTCGGGCGACGATCCTTCTCGAACCATCTGCACCCTAAAACCCTCAAAACATCGACAGATCACAGGACGTCTAGCGGGCCCCAGCTCCCCGTTCGGCGCCGCCACAGAGATACCTGCGGTAACTGCCTTCATACACTGGGCCGGTAGTAGCATAACCGCCTTTGATCTTGGCCTGACGTCAGGTCACTACTCGCCCTGCGAAGGCAGATCGGGTCGCTCCACCGGGCTGGGCGACGATGGGGTGGCGGCTCGGCGGACGCGGGCGGAGTGCCGGTGGCCGTGGGGTGGAGGGCTGGTGGTTGCGGGGTGGATGGCTGGGGTTGAGGGGCGGGTAGCTGGGGTTGTGGGGCCGGTGGCTGGCGTTGTGGGACGGGTGGTTGGGATTGTGGGACGGGTGGGGTTGTGGGGTGGATGGTCGATGGCCGTGGGGTGGGCGGCTGGGGTTGTGGGTGGGTTGCTGGTGGCCGCCGAGGACCGGGAGCGGAGGGACAGCGGCCGGCGGCCAGCGCCCCTAGGGTCGAGGGCCGATGATCGGTTGCCGTGGGCAGAGGGCAGTGGCCATGGGCGGGGGCCGACTCCCCTTAGCCGCCCCCCCTTACCCCCGGCTGTCGGGCTCGTAATCGGTCAGTTCGATGCCCGCGGAAATCTCCTCACCCTCCTGCAGCATCGCCGCCAGGGCCTGCGGGTCGTTCAGCAGGCCGTTGCGTGCGTCGATCGCCTCCCGGGTCGGCGGTGCCAGGAATTCGCCGGCCCGGCGGCCGCCCTCCTGGCACCGTGCGGCGAAGGGCCGCAGCCGCTCCTCGTAGCGCGCGAACGCCGTGGCGTGGTCACCGTTGGCGGCCGCCAATTCGCCCGCCAGGACGTACGCGCCCACGACAGCCGCCCCGGTCCCCATGCCGCCGACAGTAGCTCCGTACGCCGCGTCGCCGAGCAGGGCCATTCGCCCCGTCGACCAGCGCGGCACGTCCACCCGGCTGATGGAGTCGAAGTAGAACCCCTCCACGCCCCACACCGTGCGTATCAGCTCCGGCGTACGCCAGCCGCATCCTTCGTACGCCTGCGTTATCAGCTTCTTCTGTCCTTCCGTGTCACGCCGGTCGTACGTCAGCTCATCCGATGCGAAGACACTGAAGACTTCGCCCGCGTACGCCGGGTCGCCTGCACGTCGGGGCGTACGGCCGACGCTCAGCAAGCGGCCGGGTTCGTTGTAACCCACGGGCCGGGCGGCGAAATCCGCGTCGCCGGGCGGCAAGTCCCAGCCCGCTATGTAGTAACCGAGGTGGCTGACGAACTCCTCCTCGGGGCCGAAGGCCAGCCGTCGGACGGTTGAATGCAGGCCGTCCGCACCGATCACGAGGTCGAAGGTGCGCGGAGCCGCCTTCCCGAAGGTGGCGTACACGCCGTCCACTGTCTCGACCAGGGACGTTATGGAGTCGCCGAAGATGTACTCGGTGGGTGAAGGGCCGGTCCCGGTCGCCGCATCCGCGTCTCCACCTGCCGTTTCTCTTGCCGTCCCCCTTGCGGCCTCCCCTGCCGTTTGCCCTGTTGTCGCTCCCGCCCTTCTCTCCGCCGCTGTCACCGTCTTCTCTTCTGTTCCGGCCTCGGATTTGCGCTCGCGAGCCGCACAGCCATCCAGGGCGGGTTCCCCTGCGTACAGGCTGTGTTCATAGAGGATGCCGGAGAGGTCCGATCGGAGGATTTCCACTTCCCCACCGGCGAACTCCGGAGGCAGAGCAGCCACTTCGTCGCCCCACTCGTCGATAAAGCTCATCGGGCTGCCGCTCGTGCGGAGCCGCCGGATTTTCTCCAGCACTCCCATCCGCTCCAGCACTGTCAAGCTCACATCGCCTCGGAAGTCGACTGCGAACCCGCCACCGCGCAGTTTCGGAGCCACCTCCACCACGGTCGGGCGGTAGCCGTAGCGCCTCAGCCAGTACGCCAGAGCCGGCCCGGCGACGCTTGCCCCCGAGATCAGGACACTCGGCCCGGCGACCGCCACGCATGTCGTTCCGTACGCCATCGCTCGCCCACGCTCCCCCGTTGATCCGCAATTCCTTCGACAGAAACAACTGTATCCGCCGGACACAGTTCTGTATACCCCGGACACAGTTTTAGGATGCGGAGGTGGTCGGAGATGCGAAGAACGAACTGGGCAGCAAGCGGAGCGCCGGGCAGGTACCCGAGGCGGCGGCCGACGTCTTCGCGGAGCAGGCGGGGAGCATCGAGTTGCTGTGGGGCGGGCGCGACCGCCCCAGCCGAGGCCCCAAGCCCGCACTGAGCCTGGACCGCATCACGCGGACGGCGATCGCTCTCGCCGACACGGGCGGGCTCGCCGCCGTCTCCATGCAGCGGATCGCGGGTGAACTGAATTTCACCAAGATGTCCCTGTACCGCTACGTACCGGGCAAGTCCGAGCTGGTCGCCCTCATGATCGACACCGCCATGGGCGAGCCACCCGCCCTGCGCACGGACGCGGGCTGGCGTACCGCACTGCGCGAATGGGCCGAGGGGCTTTCCGCGGTGCTCCACCGCCACCCCTGGCTGCTGTCGGCAACCGTGGGCCCTCGTGTCATGGGCCCCAATGAACTCGGCTGGACGGAGAGCGCCCTCGCCGCCCTCGCGGACACCGGTCTCGACGGCGCCGAACAGTTGGACGCGGTGGTCGTGGTGAACGGCCACGTTCGCACCCTTGCCCAGATCGCGGCGTCCATGGGTGTGGGCAGTGCAAGGGCGGAAGCTTCCGCTGGTGCCGCCCTGGGCCCGGAACAGGTTCTGAGTGCGGCGCTGAACCAACTCCTCGTCGGCCGCTCCGACCGCTACCCCGCACTCGCCGCCGCCCTCACCTCCACCGCGGCCGGCGACTCTCGCGACCAGGCCCTGGAATTCGGCCTGGAGCGCATTCTCGACGGCTTGGAGTCCTATGTGTATCGGCGAGCGAAGCAAGGGGCCGCGCCCGAGGCCGCGTCGTCCGATGCCTCGTCCGGTGTCTCGCCCGGCATCTCGTCCGACGACACGTCCGGGCCCTGTTCCGACGCCGCGCCCTGAGACGACGCCGCGCGACGCGAGGGAGGTGAGACGAGACGCCTGTGTCCAGCCGAACCGTCCGGCACCGGATCTCAGCCGTCGCCCCTCGGGCACCAGCCCTCAGGCGCCAGCTCTCAGGCACCGGCTCGCAAGCGCCGGCTTTCAGGCACCGGCCTCCGCCGTCGGTCAGAGTTCCTCGCCCGACAGCAGCGGCTCGAAGCGTTCGTAGGCTGCGTAGTCACGGAAGTGCCGGGCGTACAGGTCGGCGTCCTGCGTCAGGTCCTCGTCCAGCGCCGCGTTCACGTCCACCACGCGCTTGAACTGCCAGGACACGGTTTCGCCGCGGTCGTCGAGGTAGCTCGTCCCGCGGGAACGGGCCCGACGTTCGGCCCGGCTCCGGGCGTCCGCGTCGTCCGTCGCGTAGACGAGCATCACGGTCTCCTCGTACAGCGGATCACCGCCGCCCTTGCCCGGCGACTCCATGAGCACCATCGCGATGTACGGCCCGGGCCCCTTGTCCGAGCTTTCCTGCAGGCCGTCGGTCGCCACGGTGTTCTCGCTTCCCTCGGCGAGCGACCGGCCGTGGGCGACGGCCCAGCGGCGCGGCGGTACGGAGCCGGTCCGCACCCATTCAGCCGGCTGGAGAACCTTCGCGTTCAGCATCGGGGGCAGCTTCCGAAACCGGATACGGACAGGGGCGGCGACGAGCCTACCGATTCGGACACGCACTCGGTTGCGCATCCGGACACGCACTCGGGTACGCATTCGAAAATGTGAACAGACACGGATGCGAGTGCGGGGGCTCCGGTGCTCGCGGGCGCCGACGGCGTGCGCCCGGCTTCGAAGGGGAGGCCGGCCGCCGGGCGGGCTGTCGACAGCCCCGTCGCCCCTGGCACGGCCCCTGGCGTCCCCGTATCGATCATGAGCGCCATCCGATTCGGCATGACCGTTCCTCCAGGGTGACACGATGACTCACCGCGACCGGCCTCGCAGCCGGCGCAATCATCTTCACCCGTTCCGGGGGTAACCGCACGCCGGCGCATCCGGCCAGGGACGGACGGGAAGCGGCTCACCGGGCCCGGCACAGAACGAGGGGCGGCGGGCAACGGGCGACGAGCTTCGAGCTAGGGGTTACGAGCGACGCACGATCGAACCTTCGAACGCTACTGCTCCGCCCCGGCCCCGTCCCCGCGCCCCTCGCCCCCGCGCGTACGTCAGAGCCGTACGGCCTTACGCGGCTGTTCCATCGCCCCGGCCAACAGCCCCTGCAGCGTCGCGAATTCGTCGACGCACCGGCCCGTGCCGTTGACCACGCAGTCCAGCGGGTCGTCGGCGACCACCACCGGTACGCCCATCTCCTGGCGCAGCCGCTGGCTCAGGCCGCGCAGCAGCGCGCCGCCGCCGGTGAGCGCTATGCCGCGCTCGATGATGTCCCCGGAGAGCTCGGGCGGGCACTCGTCGAGGGTGCGGTGCACGGCCCGTACGATCGCGTCGACCGGTTCGGCCAGCGCCGAACGGATCTCCTCCTCGGTGATCTCCTGGATGCGCGGCAGCCCGCTGACGTGGTCCCGGCCGCGGACGGTGTAGGACGTACGGCGCTCGGGCTCGCCCTCCTCGTCGACGTCAACCGGGGTCCAGGCCGCGGAACCGATCGCGATCTTGATGTCTTCGGCGGTGCGCTCGCCGATCGCCAGCGAGTGCTTCTTCTTGACGTACGAGATGATCGCCGCGTCCAGCGCGTCGCCCGCGACCCGTACCGACTGGGCGGTGACGATGCCGCCCATCGAGACGACGGCCACCTCGGTCGTACCGCCTCCGATGTCCACCACCATGCAGCCGACCGGCTCGGCCACCGGCAGTCCGGCGCCGATCGCCGCCGCCATCGGCTCCTCGATCAGGTGCACCTCACGGGCGCCGGCACTGCGCGCCGAGTCGATGACGGCCCGCCTCTCGACGCCGGTGATGCCGGAGGGCACGCAGATGACGACCCGCGGCTTGGAGAAGCGGCGGGAGGGCAGCGCCTTCTTCATCAGTGCGCGGAGCATCTGTTCGGCCGCGTCGAAGTCGGCGATCACACCCTCCTGGAGAGGGCGCATCGCGGTGATGCCGGACGGGGTGCGGCCGATGGTGCGCTTGGCCTCCGAGCCGACGGCGATCACCTCGCCGGACGCGTTGACGGCGACGACGGACGGCTCGTTCAGGACGACGCCCTTGCCGCGTGAGTAGACCAGGGTGTTGGCGGTTCCCAGGTCGATGCCTATGTCGTACGTACCGGACGAAGTGCTGGACGCCATGGGAGGTTCGCTTGCTCTCTCTCGACTGGACGACAGGGACCCGCACGCGGGGCCCTCGAACATCGCGCCCTGGGCGGCACGTATGGCTTCGCCGAGCCGGTCGGAAGTGAGGCCCACCGGGTTCGTCAAGCTCGCCAATGGCGCCATTTGCGGGCAATTATCAAGACTACAGGCGGTGCCGAATGGTTCCGGGCCGACGCGTTCAGCTCAGCGCGGAGAGCGGGCCGGGCGGAGGGCGGCTCGGGCGGCGGGAACGGCGCTTACGAGGGCGATGGAGGTGACGGGGGCGAGGATGACGGCGTACGGGTCTCCCGCACGCTCCGTGTCCCTCCTGCATCTCCGGCTTCTCCGGTTTCCCTGGCCTCCCCAGCTCCCCGTGTCCCTCCCGCATCTCCGGCCCTTCGCGTCGCCCTGGTGTCCGTGACCTTGCGCGTTGCTCCGGTGTCCGTAGCCTTGCGCGTCGCCCCGGTATCCGTCACCTTCCGCGTCGCTCCCGTGTCGCCGACTCTGCGTGTCCCGCCCGTGTCCCCGACTCCCCTCGTCGCCCGGTTCTTGCCGCCAGGGCCCCGGGACAGGGCCTCGGCCAAGTCGTCCAGCGCGTCCAGGAGCAGTTCGGCGCCGCGCAGCGCGACGCCGCGGGTCTCGGACTGCGACGCCCACTCCTCCCATACGGCGCGCAATGCGCTCCAGTCCAGGTCGCGCCGTTCCCGTACAGCATCGACCGCGCGCGGCAGTGACTCGCGCAGCTCTTCCGTAAACGCGTAAGCACCCGGTGATGGTTCCGCGTCCTTATCCGGTAGGTGCGCTTCCAGGATCATCGTCACCCGGCCCATCGTGGACAGGGCGGACTGCGCCGCCCCCGCCGCACTCAGCGACAGGCCGCGGTGGCGCACCGGCTCCTTCTCTGCCCGCGACTCGCTCTCCTCCCAGGCGGCGCGGGCCGCGCGCGCGTCGAGGAGGGCTTCGCGCACCTGGCGGGGTCGGCGTTCGGCGGGCCGCGCGTAGCGGTCGAAGACAGCGATGGCGTACCGTCCGGTGGCCTCCAGCCACTGGGCCAGCCGTTCGCGCAGCCGCGGCGTTTCCCAGGCGGGGAACAGCGCGTAGGACAGCATGGCGAGCAGTCCGCCCACGAGGGTGAGGACGACGCGTTCCTGGACGGTCTGTTCCCAGCCGGCGCCCGCGATGCCGAGCAGGAAGACGACGTACGCGGCGACGCACGCCGAGGTCACCGAGACTCCCGTACGCATCAGCAGGTACATCGCCAGCACGCACACGATGGCCAGCGCCGCGCTGACGTACAGGTTCGGGTGGGTGAGGCCCATGATCGTGCCGCCCACCGCCACGCCGACCAGCGTGCCGATGAACCGTGCGACGCCGCGCGAATACGTCTGTCCGAAGTCGGGCCGCATCACCATCACCGAGGCAAGCGGTGCCCAGTACCCGTGGCCGAAGGGCAGTGCCTGGCCGATGAGGTAGCCCGCCGCGGCCACCGCGCTGACGCGCAGCGCGTGCCGGAAGATGCGCGAGGACCAGCGGAGCTCCCGGCGTACGGCACGCAGCGCCACCGGCACCAGCTTCGGCACACTCGGACGCAGCAGGTGCCCGCGCTCCGCCTCGGTGGTGGGCCGGGTGGCCCGAACGGGCTCGTCGGTGAACTCGACGGCGTCCGCGAGCAGCGAGATCAGCCGCAGCGCGGAGCGGCGGGCGGCGCCGGTCAGCCGCGGGCCGTCGCCGTCCTGCGGCATTTCGAGGGTGGCCATCGCCTCGGGCGGCAGGCGTACGGGCTTGCCGCGCCGGATGGCGGTCGCGACGGCGTCCAGTACGGTGGCGGCCGCGCCGAGCAGTTCGCGCGCCCGGTCCCGTTCGGGCCCTTCGATGGGCGCGCCGACGACCGGGTCGGCGAGCGAGGCCAGGACCGGCCTGACCTGTTCGGCCAGCGCCCGCGGCCCGTGCAGCTGGACCGGCCGGCGCTTGGCCTGACGCGGGGTCACCGCGGAGGCGAGGCGCGCGTCCATCAGCGGCTGCGGGTCGAAGGGGGCGACCGGGTCGTGCCGCAGCCGACGGGCGTAGTCCGCTTCGGCGGCCAGCGCGTCCGCGAGTGCGTCGCGCTGCACGCCCCACGGACGTACGGGGAACAGCACGATGAGCGCGGCTTGGACGAAGCCGCCGAACGCGATGATGGCCGCGTGCTCCAGCGCCCCGAGGACGGAGGTCGGCAGCGTGACGGTGACGAGCATGACCGACACGGTCTGCGTGCCGACCAGCCCGGAGACCGGCCCGACCGACCAGGCGAGGCCCGCCAGGAAGGTCCACAGGCAGAGCAGGACCAGGAAGCCGACGATGTGCGCGGCGGCCAGGTAACCGAGGAAGGTGGAGACCGAGAGGCCGCCCGCCACGACGAGGGCCAGGACGGGCCGCGGGCGCCAGCTGCGCTGGAAGGTGGCGATGCCGGCCGCGAACGCGCCGAACGCCGACGAGACCGCGAGGGCCGGATTGTCGAGGTAGAGGCACAGGCCGATGACGATGGCGACACCGACCGAGCCGCGGATCGCGATGAGCGGGGTGAGCTTGGCCTTCTCGATGGTCAGCCCGGAGCGGGCGGTCTTCTTCAGCGCTCGCGACCAGGTCATGCCACCGAGAATACGTACTCGGAAGCGCCGAAACGGAATGATCCACACCGGTTTGCGGATGGGTTGCGGCGGGAACTCGGGTGGGATTTCCAGGTGTCGCGCGGAGGGGGTTGTGGCGGCGGAGGGAATGGTGGCGGCTGGGTGAATGAGTGGGGTCGGTGGATGAGTGGGTGGGTTGCC
Organism: Streptomyces sp. NPDC033221; assembly: GCF_055577005.1. Lineage (NCBI taxonomy): Bacteria > Bacillati > Actinomycetota > Actinomycetes > Kitasatosporales > Streptomycetaceae > Streptomyces > Streptomyces sp. NPDC033221. The sequence continues at coordinate 107,860 of NZ_JBVIQN010000003.1, forward strand.
GGTGGCCGTACGGGCGTGGGCTGCGCGGCAAGGGGCGGGATGCCCTCGGTGGAGCGCCTCCGTTTCTGCGGATCGCCTCCGCCGACGAAGCATCGCGTCGGCAATGCACCTCCGTAGGCGAAGCGCCTCCGCCCACAGAGCACCCCCATACAGAGCACCCCCATACAGAGCACCTCCATGCAGAGCGCCTCCATGCGGAGCGAATGCCTCCGCCCCTCCCGGGTCCCAGCACGCCCCACAAGCCCCAACCACCCCACCACCCCTCCCATTCGCCTAGAAAATCCCTGTAAAGCCTGTTTCTGTTACGGGTAAACCGCGCAGGTCACAGCCACGCCCGCCGCTCACCGCCCGTTCGCGCGGGCAAGGACACAGCCGGTGAGGGAAACCCCGGCAGCGGCCGCGCCCTCTTGCTCGGCAGCCGGACGTCCTCCGGCCCGCTCAGCAAGGAGAAGTTCCCGTGCGCAAAACCCTGCTCACCCCGGTGGTCGTACTGAGCACCCTGGCCGCCCTCGCCGCCACCGCCGGCTGCGGCTCGGGCGGATCAGGCGGTTCCGAGGACGCCCCGGTGCGCTTCGGTGACTCGAACGGGTCCGGCTCGCACGGCGCGACGCGGCCGGGCAACGGGTCGCTCGCCCAGATGCCCACCAACCCGATCAGCTTCAAGGAGCAGCGCAAGGTGGGCGGGGCCGGTGACGGCACCCCGATCGGTATGGCCACCTACCACGGCCCCAAGTCCGGATTTACGGGGAAGGTGTGGGTCTGGGCGCCGCCGGAGTACTACGAGAAGAAGAATGCCGACAAGGGGTTCCCGGTCCTGATGGCGCTGCCGGGCGCCGAGGGCTATCCCGTCAATTACTGGATCGGCGGCGACCTCAAGCTGGAGGAGAACCTGGCGCAGTGGTCGAAGGAGGGCAAGAGCCTGCCCTTCATCGTCGTGATGCCGGTGCTCAACCCCAACGCCAAGCAGTACTACGACGCCAGCGACATACCCGGCCAGCCGAAAATGGGCACCTGGCTGAACGAGGACGTCCCCGACTTCGTCCGGCAGAACTTCCGTACGCTCAAGAGCCGGGACGGCTGGGCGATCATGGGCTCCTCGTCCGGCGGCTTCGCCGCGCTGAAGAACGTCCTGCAGCACCCGGAGACCTTCAAAGCCGCGATACCCAGCGGTCCCGACATCGTGCCCGACTCACCGCTGTGGCGCGGACACGCGAAGGAGGAGCGGGAGAACAACCCGGAGGTCCTCGCGCAGCGGCTGATCAAGAAAGGCGGGCCGGAGGTCTACCTGGGCTTCCAGGACGGCTCCAAGGAGGCCACGATCGTGCCGAAGGTCAAGAAGTTCATCGCGCGCTACGGACGCGGCCCGGTCAAGACGCGGCTGCAGACGGTGGCCGGCGGTATGCACGGCGCCGACACGTACGTGAAGGGCATGGGCGAAGGCACGATGCAGTGGATCAGCGCGCACATGCAGGGGCCGGCGGAGTAGTCCCGCCTTCCCCCACGCCCCCGCGCTCCGCCCACCGCATCGCGTCCCCTCCTCCTCGCGTGCCCTGCTCCTTCACGTCCGCGCCTCCCGCTCCCGCGGCGCGCGGCCCGCGGCCCGCGCGTCACGTGGGGCAGACGACATCCAGCAGTTCGATGGGCCGCGTCGCGTCCAGGTCCACGTACCCGGTGAAGTGCTGCTTGCGGTTCCCGCCCCAGTACGTGGTGATGGCCGCCCAGCCGACCCGGGCGGACTGCGCGGTGGTGACCTTGCCGACGGAAATGCTGCGCGGTGTGTTCTGCGCGCACAGCAGCAGGTCGTAGTCGGGTGTCTCGGCGGCCTTCTTCTTGAGTTCGGCGGAGACCTGGTGTTCACGCTTCCAGGCGCTGGGGCCGTGCTTTCCGTAGAAGGAGACCAGGAAGCGGCGGATCTCCTCGGCGGTGTAGCGGCCGTTCGGGTCGGTACGGGCCATGCGAGCCGTACGGTCGCTGTGGTCGGTACGGGCCGTATGGTCACTACGGTCGGTACGGGCCGTGCGATCGCCGCGGGTGTCCGGCCGGGACTGCTGCTGTATGGAGGTGTCCCCGGCGGTGGCGGTGGCGCCGGCCGGAGCCGCGGAGGCGGCGGTCAGGGTGAGGCCGAGGGCGACGGCGGTCGCGATGGCGGTGGTGCGCGAAGCGTGACGGAGCATGAGATGTCCTCGACTTCCGACTTCTGTCCTATGTGCGCATTGCCGGTCTTCACTCACTGAGACAAGCGGGGCCGCGAGTTGGTTGCGGACCGCCGGACACGCCACCCTTCTGGAGCAACGCCCGCCCGCTGGCGTACAGAGGCATACGGAGACGGCCGGCCGCCGCACCGGAGCACGACGGCGGATTTCCGCCGGTGACTTACGGCCGCGGGCGCTTGGCTGACGCCATGACACAGCACGACGTGACACCGCACGACATGAACGCGACGCGGTACGAAAACGACCGCGACAGCGCCCGCACCCATAAGATTTTGAACCGGTTCTACGAGGCGGAACGCGTGTACGTCGCGGCGGGCGGCCCCGGCCGTGCAGACTTCTCGCCCCTCGCCGCCTGCCTGTCCCCGGACGTCGTGCTCCGCCAGTCCCCCGGCCTGCCGTACGCCGGCGAGTGGCGCGGCCCGGCCGGGCTGGAACGTTTCATGGGCGTGATGGGCAGGCTGTGGCGGTCGATGGAATTTCTGGAACAGCGGCAGCTGGTGGCCGGGGAAGAGGTCGTCGTCACCAGCCGGGTACGGTTCACGGCCCGCGCGACGGGGCGCGTGCTGACCACCACGATCGTGCAGTTGATGACCGTACGCGACGGACTCCTCCACGAGATTCGTCCGTTCTACTGGGACCCGGCAGCGGTGGCGGAGACCTGCGGGCCGGAGGCCGTCGCTGAAGTCAGCACCCGGACCGCCGCCGACTCCGCCTCCGCCTCCACGGACTGAGCCGACCCCCACCCTCACGCCCCGGCTCCTCCCCCGCCCGCCGGCCCACCACCTCACCCGTCTACGACACGATGTCCTTCTTCCCGAATCCCCGGAACGCCAGCGCGAACAGCACCAGCGCGTACGCCACCGAGACCGCAGCGCCCTGGAGCATCCCCGTGCCGTCGAGCTGCGGCTGGAGGGCGTCGGCCCAGGCGAACTGCCAGTGCGCCGGAAGGAAGTCGCGCCACTGCTCCAAAGCCGTGACCTGGTCCAGCACATTGCCGACGATGGTCAGGCCGACCGCGCCGCCGACCGCGCCCAGTGGCGCGTCCGTCACCGTGGACAGCCAGAATGCGAGGGCCGCCGTGACCAGCTGGCTGACGAAGATGTACGCGACGGCGAGCGCGATGCGCGGCAGCGCGTCGCCGGCGGCCAGCGCGCCGCCGGTGGGGAGTTGGAGCGGTCCCCAGCCATACGCGGCGGTTCCCACGCCGAGCGCGACCAGCGGCAGCAGCACCATCGCCGCCGCGCTGAAGACCAGCGCGACGGTGAGTTTGCTGAGCAGCAGCCGGGTGCGTGGGACGGGTGCCGCCAGCAGGTAGCGCAGCGAGGACCAGCTCGCTTCCGAGGCGACGGTGTCTCCACAGAACAACGCCACCGGCACGACCAGCAGGAAGCCCGCCGAGACGAACAGAACGGTCGCGGTGAAGTTGGCGCCGGACGCCGTCGCGGTGTCCATCAGGGTGACCCGGTTGTTGCGGCCGCTCGGGTCGCCGCCGATCGCGAAGGCGGCGACCAGGACGAACGGCAGCACCGCCAGGATCGTGGCGATGACGAGCGTACGGCGCCGTTTGAGCTGGCGCATCGCCTCGACGCGCAGCGGGAGGGTGCGGCGCGGGCGGTAGCCGGGTGCGTGCGGCGCGCCGAGGACGGACGAACCCGCGGGTCCCGCGGTAAGCACGGACTCCGCAGAAAGCACGGTCCCTTCGGGCTGCGTGCGCCGGCGGTCGTCGCCAGGCTCGGTGGGACGGGTCACCGGTCTCCTCCGATCATGGTGAGGAAAGCGTCCTCCAGGCGTCGGTGGGGGCCGATGCGGGCCACCGGGATTTCCAGCCGGAGCAGTTCGGGCAGCAGTTGCGCCGTGCTCGTTGTGCCGTCGAGCGTGACGAGCAGGCCGTCGTCGGCGCGGGCGGCCGCCGCCACTCCGGGCAGCGCGGCCACCTTCTCCAGGAGGACGTCGGACAGCGGCTCGACACTCTCCACGCCGACGAGCAGGGTGTCGCCGGTGCCGACGATGTCGGCGACGGGTCCCGCCTGGACGAGCCGGCCGCGGTCCATGACGACCAGATGCGTACAGGTCTGTTCGACCTCGGCCAGCAAGTGACTGGAGACGATCACGGTGCGGCCGCCGGCCGCGTACCGGATCATCACGTCCCGCATCTCGCGGATCTGCGGCGGGTCGAGCCCGTTGGTCGGCTCGTCCAGGATGAGCAGGTCCGGAAGGCCCAGCATGGCCTGCGCGATGGCCAGGCGCTGCCGCATTCCCTGGGAGTAGGTACGTACCGCGCGCTGCAACGCGTCGCCCAGCCCCGCGATCTCCAGCGCTTCGTCGATGTGCGCGTCCTCCGCCGGGCGCCCGGAGGCCTGCCAGTACAGGTCGAGGTTGGCGCGCCCGGACAGGTGCGGCAGAAAACCGGCGCCCTCGACGAACGCGCCGACCCGCGACAGCACCGGCGCGCCGGGCCGGATCGCGTGCCCGAAGACACGGATCTCGCCGGCGTCCGGCCCGATCAGGCCCATGAGCATGCGCAAGGTGGTGGTCTTGCCGGCGCCGTTCGGGCCGAGCAGGCCGAGCACCTGCCCCTTCTCGACGCGGAAAGAGAGGTCCCGTACGGCGTAGCGATCGGCGGACTTGGCGTACCGCTTGCTCAGTCCGGTGATCTGCAGCGGCACGTCCGCCAGGTCCGGGTCGGGCGCGCCGGCCGCGGACCGCCGCCGCCCGACGAGCAGGAGGAGTACGGCGATGACCCCGCCCGCGATGGGCAGCGCCCACGTCCACGCGGGCAGCGGAGCCGCGGCGCTCTTGACGGCGGGCGCGGTCGGCACGTTCAAAACGCCGACGCTGCCGCCGCCTTGGCCGGTGCCTTCGAGCGAGGCGGTGTACGTGGCGGGCTCGGCGGGCGAGGCGTACGCGAGGTCCGTCGAGGACAGCACCAGGCGCAGCCGGTGCCCGGCCGCGAACTCGTGGTCGATGGCGGGCGTTCGCAGTTCGACGCTCTTGCCGGCCTTGGCACCGGTGATGCGGGACGGCTCGGCGAGCCCGGCGGGCAGCACCGGCCGGCTGCTGCCGTTCGGCCCGATGTCGTACACCTTGGCGAAGATCACCGCGTCATCGCTGGTCGAGCCGATGCGAACGCGGGCGGTCGGCGCGCCGGTGACGCGCAGCGGATCACGGAGCGGCTGCGATTCGAAGCGGGCGTACTGGCCCGGCGAGTCGAGGGAGAGTCCGGCGCCGACGCTGGAGAGGCTGTTGAGGGCACCGACGCCGGGCACCGTGGAAATGGACGGCGGGCTCGCCCCGGCCGGATTGGCGAAGCGCTGTTCGCGGCCGGCCAGGCGGATCGGCTGCGGATCGTTGTCCAGGCCCGGGTAGCGGTCACCGCTCGCGCCGCGCAGCCGGGCCGCGCCGTTGGTGGAGTCCACGGCCCCGCCGCGGCTGACGCGGAAGGCGGGCCCGGTGTCCGCGTTCTTGTCGTCCTTCAGGTAGCGGTCGAACCATGCCGTCGTACGGCCGTTGAGGCGGCCGGTTTCGCGGTCGCCGCCGTCGTGCCCGCCGGCGAGCCAGTCGACGGATACGGGCGCGCCGTTCTTGCGGAGCGCCTGGTACATCGCGTCGGCCTGGCCGAGCGGGAAAAGCGAATCGGTTCTGCCCTGCATCAGGAGTGTCGGAACCTTGATCCGGTCCGCGACGGCGGAGGGACTGCGCGCTTCGAGAAGCTTGCGGGCGGCGTCGTCGGGTTTGCCGGAAACGGCGATCCGCTCGTACATCGCGCACAGCTGCGGCTCGAACCGGCCGCAGCCGTCGGTGACGTCCCGGGGCGCGGTCTCGGCGGCGGACTTCCCACCGCCACCGGCGCCCGAGCCCGAATCCGCAGCCCCAGACCCGGCCCCGGCAGATCCCGACTCGGCAGATCCCGCACCTCCTCCGGCGCCCCCGCCACCGCCACCGGAACCACCGTTCTCGGATCCGCCTCCACCAGACCCCCCGTTCCCCGAGCCCCCGGCCATTTCGGCCGCCCCGACCGAGCCCGTGGAGAAGAACATGCCGGCCCACAGCTTCTTGAAGACGCCGTTGGGGAAGAGCGCGTCGGCCAGGTTCCAGTACGTGATCTGTGGGGCGATCGCGTCGACCCGCTTGTCGTACCCGGCAGCCAGCAACGCGATCGCGCCGCCGTACGAGCCGCCGGCCACGCCGACCCGCGGGTCGCCCGCGCCGTCGAGCCGTACCTCGGGACGCTTCGCCAGCCAGTCGATCAGCCGGCGGACGTCGGCCACCTCCCGGTCCGGGTCGTTGAGTCCGATCTTGCCCGTGGATGTGCCGAATCCTCGCGCCGACCAGGTCAGCACGGCGTATCCGTCGCGCGCCAGCTGCTCGGCCTGCTCCCGTACGGATTCCTTGCTGCCGCCGAAGCCGTGCCCGAGGAGGACGGCGGGGCGTGGGCCGGTGCCGCCCGCGGTGAAGAAGGAGGTGTCGACACGGACCTTGCCGTCGGACCCGCTTCCACCCCCGGCCGCGGCACCGGCGCCCCCACCGGAGCCCTCGGCGCTCTCCGGCATGGTGAAGGTCCGGTCCTCCTGATGTACGGCGGGCGGGTCGTCCGCGGCCACGGCCGCCCACGTACCTGACCCGGCGAGCACGGCCAGCACGGCCGCTGTCGCGTACAGCCGTCGTCCGCGGAGTCGGAAAGTCATACGGTGAATCCTAAGGACGTTCCGCGGCACACCACCGAGCCGCCGGGGCGAACCCGCGCACCTCCCCCGGCAGTACGGCCGCCGTCCCGCATACCGCGCCCGCAGTACGCGCAACGCGCCCGCACGCCCCGTAGCCCTCTGTACACCGCACACCCCTGCCGCTACAAAAGACGATGTGGGGCGGGGCCGGGTCGGCCCAGGGGAGGCGGCAATGCGCAGGATCGCCATCGTCGGCGCTGGGCAGGCGGGGCTGCATCTCGCCCTGACCCTCCTGGCCGCGGAGTACGACGTCACGCTGGTCACCGACCGTACGGCGCAGGAGGTGCGGGCCGGCCGGGTGATGTCCACGCAGCTCATGTTCGGTCCGGCGCGGCGTCTGGAGCGGGCCGCCGGGCTCAATCTCTGGGACGCGACCGCGCCCGGCGCGGCCACGCTGCGGGTGACGATGTGGGATCCGCCCGGGAAATCCGCGCTGGTCTTCACCGGGCAGTTCGACGAGCCGCCGCACTCCGTCGACCAGCGGGTGAAGATGGCCGGCTGGCTCGGCCTGTACGAGGCCAGGGGCGGCCGGGTTCGGTACGGCTCCGTCACACCCGCCATGCTGCCCGCGCTCGCCGCCGAACACGACCTGACCATCGTCGCCTCCGGGCGCGGCGATCTCACCCGGATCTTCGCCCGCAACCCGCTGTACTGCCCCTTCGACCGCCCACAGCGCACGCTGGCCTGCGTGTACGTGCACGGCATCGCGGCACCGGCCGGCGAACCGGAACCGCAGACACGGATCAACGCGGTGGCCGGGGCCGGCGAGGTGTTCGTCCTGCCGGCGCTCACCACGGGCGGGCCGTGCGGCATCGTGCTGTTCGAGGCACTGCCCGGCGGACCGTTCGACTGCTGGCACGACCAGCCCTCGCCGGACGGCTGTGTGTCCCGTGCGCTCGGGCTCCTGCGTACATACGCGCCCGGGGAGTACGAGTTGTGCAGGGACGCCGTGCCCACGGACGCGGGCGCGACGCTGTACGGCGCGGTCACCCCCACCGTCCGGCATCCGGTGGCCGAGGTCGCGCCGGACACGTACGTGCTGGGCATGGCGGACGCGGTCGTGACCAACGATCCGATCACCGGCCAGGGCTCGAACACCGCGGCCCGCGGCGCGGCCGCCTATCTGGCCGCGATCCTGGAGCACGGTGACGCGCCCTACGACGCGGAGTGGATGCACGCGGCCTTCGCCGCGTTCTGGCGGCACGCCCGGCAGGTCACGGAGTTCACCAACCTGATGCTGGAGCCGATGCCGCAGCACGTGCAGCGGCTGCTGGCGGCCGCCGCCGAACACCCCTCCGTGGCGCACCGTTTCGCCAACGGTTACGCCGACCCGTCGGATTTCCACGAGTGGCTGATGACGGCGGCCCATGCCGACGCCTACCTGGCCACTGCCATAGCGGGCGCCAAGAGGTGAGAGCCGCTCCCGGCCCCCCTTGCTTCCTCCGACGCTTCTGCTGCCTCCGCCGCTGCCGCTTCTGCTTACTCTGCCGCCCCTACGCCCTCTGCCAGCCCGGCTTCCTCTGTCACCCTGGCCGCCGCCTTCCTGGCCACGCCCCGGTTCTCAGCCCCTGCCCCCCGGCTCCAACACCAGCGTGAAACGTTTCTTGTCCTTGCGGGTCGCGCCGAACCGGTCGTAGAAACGAATCGCTCCGGCGTTCCAGTCGGGCGTGTTCCACTGCATCTCCGCGACACCCAGCGCCTTGCCCTCGGCGATGACCGCCTCGACCAGCCGGGCGCCCAGCCCGAGACCGCGGTGCTCGGCACGCAGGTAGAGGCAGTCCAGATGCAGATAATCGCGGCCCTGCCAGGTGTCGAAGCCCGGCGAGCAGGTGGCGTACCCGGCGAGTTCGCCGCCGGACAATTCGGCGACCAGACAGCGCAGCGCCGGCACGCGCTGCCCGAAGAGCGCGTCCGCGAGCCGGCTCTCCAGGTCGACGGCGGGCGGCGCGGACCGTTCGTACGCGGCGTGCTCCGCGGCCAGTGCGACCACGTCCGCCAGGTCGGTACGTACCGCGTGGCGGATGACCGGGGCCCCCGTCATGGCGCACCCGCCGCGGCACGCTGCATCTCCACGGCATCAGTGGGGCGTTGTTCGACATTCATACGCAGCATCATGCGCCATTCAGCCGGAACGGTTCCCAGGTATTACAGCGGGTTTTCCGCGACGGCGGTGAACGGTGGGCCACCAGGGGACATTTCGACTCTCGGGGGCCCCGCCACACACGCCGATGACGCCGAAGAGGCGGTCGCTCACCAAAGGCGATCGCCGCTCGGAGACGGTCACGGCCCATGGGCGGTCGCGGCCCGGAGGCGGCCACCGCCTCACGGGCCGTGCCCGCCTGCCGTCGTCAGTGGTTGCTGGGGAAGCCCAGGTTGATACCACCGTCGGACGGGTCCGGCCAGCGGGTCGTGACGACCTTGCCGCGGGTGTAGAAGTGCACGCCGTCGTTGCCGTAGATGTGGTGGTCGCCGAAGAGGGAGTCCTTCCAGCCGCCGAAGGAGTGGTAGCCGACCGGCACCGGGATCGGGACGTTCACGCCGACCATGCCCGCCTCGACCTCCAGCTGGAACCGGCGGGCCGCGCCGCCGTCCCGGGTGAAGATGGCGGTGCCGTTGCCCCACGGCGAGGAGTTCATGAGGGAGATCGCCTCGTCGTAGGTGTCCACGCGGACGACGCAGAGCACCGGGCCGAAGATCTCGTCGCGGTACGCGTCCATCCCGGGCGTGACGTTGTCGAGCAGCGAGACACCGATCCAGTGGCCGTTCTCGTGGCCGGCGACCGTGAAGTCCGAACCGTCGATGACGACGTCCGCGCCCTGGGCGGCGGCGCCGGACACGTACGAGGCGACCTTGTCGCGGTGTGCCTTGGTGATGAGCGGGCCCATCTCGGAGGCCGGGTCGTCACCGGGGCCGATGGTCAGCGCGGCGGCCCGCTCCTTGACCTTCTCGATCAGCGGGTCGGCGGTGTCGCCGACGGCCACCACGACGGAGATCGCCATGCAGCGCTCGCCCGCCGAGCCGTACGCGGCGTTGATCGCGGCGTCCGCGGCGAGGTCGAGGTCGGCGTCCGGCAGGACCAGCATGTGGTTCTTGGCGCCGCCGAGGGCCTGGACGCGCTTGCCGTTGGCCGTGCCCGTGGCGTGGATGTAGCGGGCGATGGGGGTGGAGCCGACGAAGGAGACGGCGGCGATGTCCGGGTGCTCCAGGATGCGGTCCACCGCGACCTTGTCGCCGTTGACGACGTTCAGTACGCCGTCCGGCAGGCCCGCCTCGGCGGCCAGCTCGGCCAGCTTGAGGGCCGCGGAGGGCACCTTCTCGCTGGGCTTGAGGACGAAGGTGTTGCCGCAGGCGATGGCCAGCGGGAACATCCACATGGGCACCATCGCCGGGAAGTTGAACGGCGTGATGCCGGCGACGACACCGAGGGACTGGCGGATCGCGGCCACGTCCACGCGGGTGGAGACCTGGGTGGACAGCTCGCCCTTGAGCTGCTGCGGGATGCCGCAGGCCAGTTCGATGATCTCCATACCGCGGGCGACCTCGCCCAGCGCGTCGCTGTGCACCTTGCCGTGCTCGGCGGTGATCAGCGCGGCCAGCTCTTCACGGTGCGCGTCGATCAGCTCGCGGTAGGCGAAGAGTACGGATGTGCGCTTGGCCAGTGAGCTGGCGCCCCAGGTGCGGAACGCCTCCTTGGCGGCGGCGACGGCCGCGTCCACCTCGTCCACGGAGGCGAAGGCGACCTGCTTCTCCTGGGCGCCGGTCGCGGGGTTGTAGACCGGGCCGAAGGAGCCGGACACGCCCTCGGCGGGCTTGCCGCCGATCCAGTGGTTGATGGTCTTCATGCGGGGGGCCTTTCTGGGGGACGGCGGTGAGCGGATGCCGTGGCGGAGAGCGGGTGGTCGTCCTCTCGGACGGTCGTGCTTCCGGGCGGTCGTACAATCGGGCGGTCGGTGGTGCGGGGGCTCAGAGGTGGCGGCGGCGCGCGGCGACGTGCCGGTCGTACTCCTTGCGGGCCTCGACCGCCGCCGGACGTGTCGCGGTCTCGGCCACAGGAACATCCCACCAGGCCTGGGCGGCGGGCGCGCCCGGCACAGTGTCGGCCGTTGCGGTCTCGACATAGACACATGTGGGGCGCTCGTCGGCGCGGGCCGCGGCGAGCGCTGCGCGCAGGTCGCCGACCGTCGCGGCGCGGATGACGTGCATGCCCAAGGACGCGGCGTTGGCGGCGAGGTCGACGGGCAGCGGTTCGCCTGTGTACGTGGCGTCGGCGGCACGGTAGCGGTAGGCCGTGCCGAAGCGTTCGCCGCCGGTCTGTTCGGACAGGCCGCCGATGGAGGCGTACCCGTGGTTCTGCACGAGCACGATGTTGATGTTGATGCCTTCCTGGACCGCGGTGACGATCTCGGTGGGCATCATCAGGTACGTGCCGTCGCCGACCAGCGCCCATACGGGCCGGTCGGGCGCGGCCAGCCGGACCCCGATGGCGGCGGGGATCTCGTAGCCCATGCAGGAGTAGCCGTATTCCAGGTGGTACTGGCGGCGGGAGCGGGCGCGCCACAGTTTGTGCAGGTCGCCGGGGAGCGAGCCGGCCGCGTTGATGATGACGTCCTGGTCGCCGACGGTGGCGTCCAGCGCGCCGAGGACCTGGGTCTGGGAGGGGCGTACGGAGTCGTCGGGCGCGGCGTAGGCGGCGTCGACCAGGGCTTCCCAGCGGGCTTTGGCCGCGCCGTACTCCTGCTCGTACGCCTGCGTGACGCGGTGTCCGGACAGCGCCTCGGTGAGCGCTTCGAGGCCGGCGCGGGCGTCGGCGACCAGGGAGGTCGCGGCGAGCTTGTGGGCGTCGAAGGAGGCGATGTTGAGGTTGACGAAACGGATGCCGGGGGCGGCGAAGAGGGTGGACGAGGCGGTGGTGAAGTCCGTGTAACGGGTGCCGACGCCGATGACGAGGTCGGCGCGGGCGGCCAGCGCGTCGGCCGTGGCGGTGCCGGTGTGGCCGATGCCGCCGATGTCGGCGGGGTGGTCGTGGCGCAGGGAGCCTTTGCCGGCCTGGGTGGAGGCGACGGGGATGCCGGTGGCGTCGGCGAAGGCGCGCAAGGCGTCCTCGGCCTCGCTGTGGTGGACGCCGCCGCCCGCGATGATCAACGGCCGTTCGGCGGCGCGTACCGCCCATACGGCTTCGGCGAGCGCGGCGGTGTCGGGCGCGGGGCGCGGCACCCGCCACACCCGGTCGGCGAAGAACTCCTCGGGCCAGTCGTACGCCTCCGCCTGCACGTCCTGCGGCAGCGCGAGCGTGACGGCGCCGGTGTCGACGGGGTCGGCGAGCACCCGCATCGCCTGGAGAGCGGCCGGGATCAGCGCCTCGGGGCGGGTGATCCGGTCGAAGTAGCGGGAGACCGGGCGCAGGGCGTCGTTGACCGACACGTCGCCCGCGTACGGCACTTCGAGCTGCTGGAGCACGGGGTCGGCGGGGCGGGTGGCGAAGGTGTCGCCGGGGAGCAGCAGCACCGGCAGGCGGTTGACCGTGGCGAGGGCCGCGCCGGTGACGAGGTTGGTGGCACCGGGGCCGATGGAGGTCGTGACGGCCTGCGCGGACAGGCGGTCGCGCTGGCGGGCGTAACCGACCGCGGCGTGCACCATGGCCTGCTCGTTGCGGCCCTGGAGATACGGCATCGTGTCCGGGCCCGCCTCCAGGAGGGCCTGGCCGAGGCCGGCGACGTTGCCGTGTCCGAAGATGCCCCAGCAGGCGTTGATCAGGCGGTGCCTGGTGGGCGCGCCGCCGACGGACGCGGGTGCGTCCCGCTCCGTGTATTGGTGGGACAGGAAGGTGACCAGGGCCTGCGCCACCGTCAGGCGTCGAGTGGTCATCGTGCGTCTCCCTCGGGGGCGTCGTGGAGGGGGAGGCCGGGGTCGGCTTCCGGAGTCTCGTGCAGGGGGAGGCCGGGGCGGGCTCCCGGAGTCTCGTACAGAGGTGGGCCGAGGGTGGCTTCCGGTGCCTCGTACAGGGGCAGCCGAGGGTCGACGGGCTGGCCGGGCCATGTGCCGCGGATCCAGCCGTGGTCCGGGTGGTCGCAGATCAGCCAGGCGCGCTCCTCGCCGGGGCCCGCCATCACGTTGAGGTAGTACATGTCGTGGCCGGGGGCGGCGATGGACGGGCCGTGCCAGCCGTCGGGGATCAGTACGGCGTCGCCGCTGCGGACTTCGGCGAGGACGTCCGTACCGCGTCCGTTGCCGGAGGGGGTGACGCGCTGGTAGCCGAGGCCTTCCGAGCCGTGGGCCGGGGCGATCTCGAAGTAGTAGATCTCCTCCAGCTCGCTCTCCTCACCCGGCCGGCACTCGTCGTGTTTGTGGGGCGGATACGAGGACCAGTTGCCGCCGGGGGTGAGGACCTCGACGGCGATGAGCTTGTCGCACGCGAAGACGCCGGCCGCCCCGAAGTTGTTGACCTGACGGGAGCAGTTGCCCGTACCGCGCAGCTCCACGGGCACATCGCTCGCGGGACCGTAACGCGCGGGCAGCCGGCGGGTGCAACGGGCCCCGGTCAGCGCGAACCGTCCACCGGCGGTGCTGGTGATCTCCACCTGGGCGTCACGGGGTACGTAGGCGAAGTCCGTCACGCCGCTGAACACGTCCTTGCGTCCGGCCAGTTCGAAGGGCGCGCCGCCGTCGGCCGTGACCGTACAGCCGCCGTTCAGGGGCAGCACGATCCACTCGCTGTCGCCGGTCGCGAACGCATGGCTCCCGCCGGGCGGCAGCCGGAGGACGCGCAGGGACGAATGGCCCCAGCCCGCCCGGTCCGGGTCGATGTCCAGTTCGTACGGCCCGTCGGCCCGGTCGTGGGCTTTGACGTGGAATTCCCCGCCCGGAGCCCCGGTGTCCGACTCGGTGTTGCGCAGTTCGCTCGTCATGCCTGCAAGTCTCCTCCCGACCACTGACAGTTACCGTGGTTGCCGTGATTACCGCGGTTGCCGCTGGAGCAGCGACACGGCGGTGTCCACGGCCGCCGTCACGTCCCCGTCGGCCGGATAGAGCAGCGACCGGCCGACCACCAGCCCGTGCACGGACGGCAGGCGCAGCGCCTTGCGCCATTTCTCGTACGCCGCTTCCTGCTCCCCGGCCGTGCCCTTGATGTCGCCTCCGAGCAGCACCGTCGGCAGCGTCGACGTTTCGCAGACCTGCGCCATGTCGTCCGGGTCATCGGTGACCGGCAGCTTCAGCCAGGTGTACGCGGAGGTTCCGCCCAGCCCGGAGGCGATGGCGACGGACTTCGTGACGGCCTCAGCGCTCAGGTCGTTGCGGACCTTGCCGCCCACCCGGCGCGAGAGGAACGGCTCGACGAAGGTGGGCAGTTCCAGTGCGGCCATGGCGTCTATGGCGCGGGCCGTGGACTCCAGGGTGGCCAGCGAGCCGGGGTCGTCGTAATCGATGCGCAGCAGCAGTTTGCCGGCGTCGAAGCGCAGCCGGGCGATGTCCTGCGGGCGGTGGCCGGTGAACCGGTCGTCCATCTCGAAGGAGGCACCGGCGATGCCGCCGCGGTTCATGGAACCCATGACGACCTTGTCCTCAAGGGCGCCGAGCAGGAGCAGGTCCTCCAGGATGTCGGCGGTGGCGAGCACACCGTCCACGCCGGGGCGGGACAGGGCGAGGCACAGGCGCTCCAGCAGGTCGAGGCGGTTGGCCATGGCCAGTTCACGGTCGCCGACGGCGAGCGCGCCGCGCGCCGGGTGATCGGCCGCGATGATCATCAGCTGTCCGCTGTCGCCGATCAGGGGGCGGCGGGTGCGGCGCGCCGCGGCCTCCGCGACGGCTTTCGGGTACCGGGCCCGCAGCGTCACGATGTCGGAGATCCGAGTGGTCAAGGCGGTTCTCACCTTCTGGTGGGACGGGTTCGTACGGGTGCCACCGGGCGGGCCCCCTGCGGGGTGGGGCCCGGTGGCAGCGGGACGGGACGGCCGGGCGTACGGCGGCCGTCCGCGGCGATCAGTGGGCGGCGAGGAATTCCTCGACCTCGTCGCGCGTCGGCATCGCGGACGAACAGGCCAGCCGGGACGCGACGATCGCGCCGGCGGCGTTCGCGTAGCGCATCATCGGCTCCAGTTCCCAGCCGGTCAGCAGCCCGTGACAGAGCGCTCCCCCGAAGGAGTCACCGGCGCCCAGGCCGTTGACGACCTCGACGGGAGTCGGCGGCGCCTCGGTGGTACGACCGTCGCGGTGCACGGCCAGTACGCCCTTGGGCCCTTGCTTGATGACGGCCAGTTCGACGCCCATGTCCAGCAACGCCTGCGCACACCGCTTCGGGTCGCGTACATCGGTGGCGACCTCGGCCTCGTCGATGTTGCCGACCGCGACGGTCGCATGGGCGAGCGCGGCCTCGTAGTACGGCCGGGCCCGGTCCCGCGCGGCCGCGCCGGTGGCGCCGCCGTCGCCGGACGCGCCCCCTTCACCACCCCAGAACATCGGGCGCCAGTCCAGGTCGAAGACGGTGACGCCGGACTTGGCGCGGGCCTCCAGCGCGGTGAGGGTGGCCGTACGGCTCGGCTCCTCGCACAGGCCGGTGCCGGTCATCCAGAAGATCCGGGCGGCCCGTACGGCGTCGCGGTCCAGTTCTTCGGGGTGGATGACCAGGTCGGGCGCCTTGGGGCGGCGGTAGAAGTAGAGCGGGAAGTCGTCCGGCGGAAAGATCTCGCAGAAGGTGACGGGCGTCGGGTACTCCGCTACGGGTGTCACCCAGCGGTCGTCCACACCGAAGTCGCGCAGCGCCTGGTGGACGTATTCGCCGAACGGGTCGCGGCCGGTGCGGCTGATGACCGCCGTACGCCGGCCCAGCCGGGCGGCGGCGACCGCGACGTTGGTGGCCGAGCCGCCGAGAAACTTCCCGAACGTCTCGACGCGGGACAGCGGAACGCCCGTCTGCAACGGGTAGATGTCCACCCCGATGCGGCCCATGGTGATCAGGTCATACGGGCCGGTTTTCGCGGCCTGCCGCGGCTCGGTCATGTGCGCCCCTCCGGTTCGTCACTGACCACAGGTCTAACCGGGGGCCCGACGCCCTGTCAATACTTTGTCCTTACATTCTGACGTGGCACACACATGGGCAGGGAGCGTCACGCCCCGATGTACTGACGGGTACAAAGTCCTTACGTCCTTATGTCATGACGAAGTCTTGACACTCCTCCGACCGGGATGGAGGCTGTGCCCACCACCCAGCCCCCCCCCCGCCTTCCCGGTCACCGGCGACCGGTGAGAGGAGAGCCGCAGCATGTCCGTTCCCCCTGCCGTCCCGCGCGTTCTGGACCGCCTGCGCATCGGATCGGCCCCTGACTCCTGGGGCGTCTGGTTCCCCGACGACGAGCAGCAGGTCCCCTGGCAGCGTTTTCTGGACGAGGTCGCCGAAGCCCGGTACGAGTGGATCGAACTCGGCCCGTACGGATACCTCCCCACCGACCCCACGGTCCTCCACGCGGAGCTGGCCGAACGCGAACTGAAGGTCTCGGCCGGCACCATCTTCACCGCCCTGCACCACGGGCCGGACGTCTGGGACGCGACCTGGGCGCACGTCAGCGAGGTCGCCACCCTCACCCGGGCGATGGACGCCAAGCACCTGGTGGTCATCCCCTCCTTCTGGCGCGACGACAAGACCGCCGAGGAACTGGAGCCGCGCGAACTGACCACCGAGCAGTGGCGCCACCTCAACAGCGGCATGGAACGGCTGGGCAAGCAGGTACGGGAGGAGTTCGGCCTCGACATCGTCGTCCACCCGCACGCCGACACCCACATCGACACCGAGGAACACGTCGAACGCTTCCTCGACGGAACCGACTCCTCGCTGGTCAACCTGTGCCTGGACACCGGCCACTACGCGTACTGCGGCGGCGACAACGTCAAGCTCATCAAGACCTACGGCGAGCGGATCGGCTACCTCCACCTCAAGCAGGTCGACCCGGACATCCTCGCGGACGTCGTCGCGAAGGGCACACCCTTCGGGCCCGCGGTCCGGCAGGGCGTGATGTGCGAACCGCCGCTCGGCGTGCCCGCGCTGCCGCCCGTCCTGGAAGCCGCCCAGGAGCTGAACGTCGACCTCTTCGCCATCGTCGAGCAGGACATGTACCCCTGCCCCGTCGACCAGCCACTGCCCATCGCGCAGCGCACCCGGCGTTTCCTGCGCTCCTGCGGCGCCTGAGTCCCGACCGTACGGAGCGAGGAGTTCCACACGATGAGTCAGCAGCATGGACCGCTCGGCGTGGCCGTCATCGGCACCGGCCGCATGGGCGCCGACCACGTACGCCGCATCAGCGACGTCATCAGCGGAGCGCGGGTGGCGGCCGTCGTCGACATCGACGCGGACCGGGTCAAGCGCATCGCCGACGGCATCGAGGGGTGTACGCCCTACACCGATCCGGCGGCCGCCATGGCGGACCCGGGCGTCGACGCCGTACTGATCGCCTCACCGGGCGCGGCCCATGAGGACGCGCTGCTCAGCGCGTTCGCGCGCGATCTGCCGGTGCTCTGCGAAAAACCGCTCACCCCGGACCCGGCCTCGGCGCTGCGCGTCCTCCGAGCCGAGCAGCAGCTGGGGCACCGGCGGGTCCAGGTCGGCTTCATGCGCCGGTACGACGCCGACTACCTCAAGCTCAAGTCCCTGCTCGACCAGGGTGCGTACGGCCGCCCCCTGGTGCTGCACAACAAGCACCGCAACGCCGACACGCCGCCCGGCTTCACCAATGCCATGATGATCCACGACTCGGTCGTCCACGAGATCGACGTGACGCGCTGGCTGCTGGACGAGGAGATCACCGCCGTACGCGTGCTCCGTCCGTCCCCCACCGGCAACGCGCCCGAAGGCCTCAGCGACCCGCAGATCGTCCTCTTCGAGACCGCGGCCGGCCAGATCGTGGACACCGAACTGTTCGTCAACTGCGGCTTCGGCTACCAGGTCAGCTGCGAGGCGGTCTGCGAGGGCGGCACCGCCCGGATCGGCGACGACCACGGCGTGTACGTCAACGCGGCCGGCAAATGGGGCGGCTCGATCACGCCCGGCTTCGTGGAGCGCTTCGAGGAGGCGTACGACCGGCAGGTGCAGCGCTGGGTGAACGCCACGCAGCGCGGCGTGGTCGAAGGTCCGAGCTGCTGGGACGGTTACGCGGCGGCCGCGGTGTGCGAGGCGGGCGTACGCGCCCAGGCCGCCGCCGGCGAACGTGTCGAGGTCGAACTGGGCGAACGGCCGGCGCTCTACCGCTGAACCACGGCCGGCTCCGGCCTCAACCGTTCACACCTTTTGTTACGGGCGGCGGGCTGTCATGCGGTGCGGCGGCGCGGCCCTGCGGGGGTGGCGCGCGCCTTCGTGTGGTGGTGCGTCCCCGCGCGGGGCGGTGTGTCACCGCGAGTCGTGCAGTGCTCGCCCACGTGTGGCGGCGTGCGCTTTCACATGGCGGCGTGCGCTTTCCCGTGGTGGTGCGCGCTTTCACGCTGGGGCGCGTGCCTTCACGCGGCAGCGCGTGCCACGTGCGCGCCCCGGAGCGTCTCTCGCGCGTGCCCCGGCGCGCCGCGGCCGACGCGCCGCCTCACAGCACGGCGTGTGCTCCGGCCTGCCCTCCGCCGGGGGCGCGGCCTGCGCCATCTCCCGAAAGGTCTCCCCTTGTGAAGATCGCTCTCGACCCGTACATGTTCCGCGACATACCGCTGCTGGAACTTCCTGCCCTGGTGGCCGAACTCGGCTACGAGTGGATCGAGCTGTCGCCCCGCGACGACGTCAACCCCTTCTTCCTCCACCCGCGCATCGACGACTCCACCGTCCGCACGTTCCACAGGGAACTGTCCGCAGCCGGCGTCGGCATCTCCTCCGTACTCCCCCTGTACAAGTGGTCCTCCCCGGACGAGGACGAGCGGCAGGCCGCCGTCCGTTACTGGAAACGCGCCATCCAGATCACCGCCGACCTCGGCGTCGCCGCCATGAACTCGGAGTTCAACGGCCGCCCCGAGCGCGCCGACCGCAGCGAAGGCCAGTTCTGGCGGTCGCTGGAAGAACTGCTGCCGATCTTCGAACGTGAGGGCATCACCCTCGCGCTCGAACCGCACCCGGACGACTTCGTCGAGGACGGGCACGCCGCCGTCGACCTGATCCGCGGCGTCAACTCACCCCTGGTGTCCTTCCTCTACTGCGCGCCGCACACCTTCCACCAGGGCAACGACGCCCCGGGCGTCCTCAAGCACGCCGGCCCGCTGACCACCGCGGTGCACCTCGCCGACTCCTTCGACCACACCGCGTCCTCCGGCCTGCGCTACATCGTCAACCCTCCCGGTTCGGCCGTACGCGTCCATCAGCACCTGGACATCGGACAGGGCGAGGTGGACTTCGACGAACTCTTCCGGGAACTCGCCGCCAACGGGTTCGACGGCACGCTCGTCTCCTCCGTGTTCGCCTGGGAGGAGCGCGCCATGGAGTCGTCACGCTTCATGCGCGAACAGATCGACGCGTACGTCTCGAAGAACTGGAGCCCATGACGATGGCCGCACCCAGTAGGCCGACGGCATCCACGGACGGAACCGGCGCCACCGAACCCGCAGCGCCGGGAGACAACCACTCCCCGGCCTCGGCTCCTGCCGGTACCCCTGCTCCTGTTCCGGGCCCGGCCGATGCCCTCGCCCCGTCTGTTTCCTCTCCCGCCGCGACCCGCAAGGCGAAACGTTTCATCATCGCCATCGCCGCCATCGCCGCCCTCGGTGGCGCCCTCTTCGGCTATGACACCGGGGTCGTCTCCGGCGCGCTCCCCTTCATGGAGACGCACTTCGGCCTCACCTCACTCGGGGAAGGCGTCATCACCAGCGCACTGCTGATCGGCGCGGCCTTCGGGTCACTGGCCGGCGGACGGATGTCGGACAGGCTGGGGCGGCGCAACTCACTGCTCTGGGCGGGCGCGGTGTTCATCGGCGGCGCCCTCGCCGTGGCGCTCGCCCCGACCGTCCCCTTCATGGTCGTCGCGCGCTTCGCCCTCGGCCTAGCGGTGGGCAGCGCCTCGGTGATCACACCGTTGTACCTCTCGGAAATCGCGCCGCCGCACATCCGCGGCCGGCTGGTCTCCTTCAACTCCCTCATGATCGTCAGCGGGCAGTTGCTGGCGTACCTCATCAACGCGGTCCTCGCCCAGTGGGAAGCGTGGCGCTGGATGCTGGGCCTGGCGGCGGTGCCGGCCGTGGCTCTGTTCGTCGGATTGTTCTTCCTGCCCGACACACCGCGCTGGTACATCAGCAAGGGCCGTACGGAGCAGGCCGCGAAAGTCCTGCGACGCACACTGCCCGCCGAGGATGTCGACGGGGAACTCGGCCGCATCAACCAGGCTCGAACACTGGAGGCCGACGCACGGCGCGGCGTCTGGCAGGAACTGCGCACCCCCTGGGTACGGCGCCTCCTGCTCATCGGCATCGGACTGGCGGCAGTCCAGCAGATCACCGGCGTCAACGCCGTCATCTACTTCGCGCCCAAGATCCTGGAATCCACGGGCCTGGGAACCAACGCCGCGATCACCGCCACCATCGCCGTCGGCGCCATCTCCGTCATCGCCACCGCGATCGGGATGTCACTGATCGACAAGGTCGGACGCCGACCGATGCTGATCACGGGGCTTTCCGGGATGACCGTCTCACTCGCCCTGCTGGGCGCCTCCTTCCACCTCCCGAAATCCACCGGCGTCAGCTGCCTCGTCCTCGGTCTGATGGTCCTCTACATGGGCTTCATGCAGGCGACCCTGAACACCGGCGTCTGGCTGCTGCTCGCCGAGATGTTCCCGCTGAAGGTGCGCGGACTCGCCATGGGCGCCGCGGTGTTCGTGATGTGGCTGGTGAACTTCACGGTCGCGCTGGTGTTCCCGGTACTCCTCGACGCGGCCGGCGCGAGCGTCACGTTCTGGACCTTCGGCCTGATGTGCGTACTGTCCCTGCTCTTCTGCAAGCGGTACGCCCCGGAAACGAAGGGGATGGCTCTGGAGGACCTGGAACACGAACTGCGGAAGGCGTCAGCCGAAGCGAAGAAACCGGAATAGGAAGCGCGTTCCTCCCCCGAAGGCCCCCCGAAGCCTCACCTCGCCCTCCTCACCCTTCTCTCTCAGCCTCCTCCTCTACTCCTTCCGTACCTCCCTCCCCCGCCCCCTCTTCACTCCGTGACAGTGATGCCCCAATCGTCACAGCTGTCACCATTACGCAGGTCTTCCGTCACAGCCGATCAACAGGCCCTCGCTCCTGCTCACTCAGCGTCGTTCACCGGGCACAGGCTGAGTGATCACCAGACCGCACGCAGTTCTCCGTCGGCTCCCCCGGGCCGCCACTGCGAGCGGCGGAAGGAGGTGCGAGACACATGACCGACCGCAGGCTCTGGTCGTACAAGGAGATCGCCGCACACATCCGAGTCCAACCCGACACCGTGCGCTCCTACCGGAAACACGGGCTACTGCCGCCACCGGATCTCGTGGAGGGCGGCAGACCGTACTGGTTCGCCGACACCATCCGCACCTGGGTGGCCCAGCGCCCCGGACACGGCGGGCGCCGCGACAAGGACTGACACCCCGCCCCTCCTCCGGGCCCCGCGCAACCGGCGCGCGGGGCTCCGCAACCCGCCCACGAGGGGGCTACGCTCGGCCCATGCCACCGATACCCGTACCGGCCGCGCGCCTCCGTATCGCTGTGATCGGCGGTGGCGCGATCGGCGGACTCGTGGCAACGCTGACTCACCTGACCGGGCACGACGTCACGCTGTGCCTGCGCACACCACTGGAACGGCTCACCCTCGAAACGGACGGCGAGGTCATCGACGCCCCCGTACGCTTCGCCGTCGATCCGGAAACGGCCGAGCCCGCGGACTGGGTCTTCCTGGCCACCAAGGCCCAGGACACCGCCGGCGCCGCCGACTGGCTACGCCGTCTCTGCCGACCCGGCACGGTCGTCGCCGTACTCCAGAACGGCATCGACCACACCGAACGCGTGGCCCCGCTCACCCCCGACGGTACGGACATCCTGCCCGCCGTCATCTACGCGTCGGCCGAGTGCACCGCCCCCGGCCGGGTCAGGCTCTACGCGGGCAACGAGATCCACGTCCCCGACGGTCCGCTGGCCGTCCGCCTCACCGATCTCCTCGCCGCCGGCCGGCTCAAGGCCGTACCGGTACCGGACTTCACGACGACCGCCTGGCAGAAACTCCTCACCAACCTCGCGGCCAATCCGCTCACCGCCCTCCTCCAGCAGCGCATGGGCATCTTCGCCGATCCCGGCATGGCGGCTCTCACCCGGGACATCCTGGGCGAAGCAGCCGCCGTCGCACGGGCCGAGGGCGCGGCGCTCCACGACGCCGACATCGACCGCGTACTGGAGCTGTACGCGTTGGTCCCGCCGGACGGCGGCTCATCGATGCTCTACGACCGCCTGGCCGGCCGCCCCATGGAACACGAACACATCACGGGCGCGGTGGTACGCGCCGGAGCGCGCCACGGCATCCCCACTCCCCTCAACGGGATGCTGCTCACCCTCCTGCGCGCGATCGACCGGGAAATCCGCGCCCCTAAGAACACCGGCGCATAGCGCGTCGCCGGTCAGCAGGCCTCCCGCCCTCTCCCCTCCCCTCTCGCTCGCGCCGGTTGTCGCTACGCCCGCCATATGACTTGACATACGTACGTAAGGACATGCACGCTGCGGCACAGCTTTGGAGCGCTCCAAAACCACGCCACAGCCATCGCGTTGAAGCAGCACCTCAGACAACAGGAGCCGGCACATGAAGATCGGCCTGATCGGCACCGGACGCATCGGAGCGTTCCACGCCGAGACCTTGAAGTCCGTCCCCGGCGTGGACGGCATCGTCGTCGCCGATGCCGACGCGGCCCGCGCACGCGTGCTCGCGGACGCCCTCGGCATCAAGGCCGCCGAAACGCTTCCCCAGATGTACGCGGACGGCCTGGACGGCGTCGTGATCACCGCCGCGACGAGCGCGCACGCCGAACTGATCCACCAAGCGCTGGACGCGGAGGTACCGGTCTTCTGCGAGAAGCCGGTCGCGCTGGACGTCCCGGGCACGGTCGCCGTCGTCACACGTGGTGAAACCAGCAGCGTTCCCGTGCAGATCGGTTTCCAGCGACGCTTCGACCGGGGCTACCGGGCCGCCCGCGAGGCGCTGCGGTCCGGCGACCTCGGCTGGATCCACACGCTCCGCGCCTGCACCAGCGACCAGTCGCCGCCGCCCGCGGTCTACATCCCCACCTCCGGTGGCCTTTTCCGCGACTGCAGCATCCACGACTTCGACATTCTGCGCTGGATCACCGGCCGCGAAGTGGTCTCCGTGTACGCGCAAGGCGCCAACCGCGGCGCGTCCTTCTTCGCCGTCGGCGACGACGTGGACACCTGCGCCGCTCTCCTGCGCTTCGACGACGGAACGTTGGCCACGGTTACCGCGACCCGCTACAACGGCGCGGGCCACGATGTCCGCCTGGAAGTGTGCGGCTCCAAGGACGCGCGTATCGTCGGGCTGGACGACCGGGCTCCACTGCCGAGCGCCGAGTCACACGTCTCGTGGCAGCGCTCCGCTCCGTACACGACCTTCATGGAACGTTTTCATGACGCGTACGTCACCGAGCTGGGCACCTTCGTGGACGTTGCTGCCGGCCGTACGGCGAATCCCTGCTCGCCCGCCGAGGCGCTGGAGGCGCTGTACATCGCCGAAGCGTGCGACCGCTCCCGCCGCACGGGCGAGCCGGTCAAGGTCGCGGAGGTACGCGCGCCCGCTCGAGCGTGACCGCCCCGGGCATCGAACAGTTCGGGTGCGCCGCCTGACGGCGGTTCGGCCGCGTCTGAGCTCACCAGGACTCCGAAGCGCCCTCCCGCGGCCCTTCCGGAATCGGCGCCAGCCCTTCCGCTCCGGCCCGCAGCCGCATGGCCACCAGCGGGAAGACCAGTACGGAGATCATCGCCGCGCCCACCATGGCCGCCGCCTCGCCGGCGTCGAGGACGCCGCTGTCCTGGCCGATCGTGGTGATCGCGACGACCAGGGGCAGCGCCGTCGAGCCGTACAGCATCAGCGCGGCGCGGTCCTTGCGTCCCAGGTCGCGGGGCGCGAGCAGGACGAGCGGCAACCCGCGGACGAACAGCAGGAGCACGAGGAAAAGCGGGAGCAGCAGGAGCGAGCGGCCGTTCTCGAAGAGGGACGACAGGTCGAACTCGACGCCGGTGACGATGAAGAACAGTGGCACCAGAAACCCGAAGCCCATCGCCTCCAGCCTTCCGAGGATTTCCTGGCTGCTGTCCGGCGCGGCCTCGTGCAGCACCAGCCGCATGATGATTCCGGCGGCGAACGCGCCCAGCAGGATGTCCAGTCCGAACACCTGGGAGATACCGAGCATGACAGCCAGTAGCAGGACGAACAGCCGGATGGCGAACTGGCTGCTGCTGTGCAGGGTGCGGGCGATGATCCGGTAGAACCACATGGGGCTCGGCTTCAAAGCCCAGTAGACCGCGCCGGCGGTCAGCAGGGCGAAAGCGAAGAGCAGGATGGTCGATTCGCCGGGGTCCCGCCCGCTGAGCAGCAGCGCCATCGCGATGATCGGCCCGAATTCGCCGACCGCGCCGGTGGCCATCATCACCGAACCGAAGCGGGTTCCCAGGTCGCCGGAGTCACGCAGTACGGGCAGGACGGTGCCGAGCGCCGTACTGGTGAGCGCGGTGCCGACGACGATCGCCTTGGAGAAGTCGCCGGCGGCGAAGCCGAGAGCGACGGCCAGGGCGAGGACGAGCGTCACGATCCAGGCGGCTCCGGCGCGTTTGAGGGTGTCGCCGCGGACCTTGGCGAACTCGATCTCGTACCCGGCGATGAACATCAAGGTGGCCAGTCCGAGGTCGGAGAGGGCGTTGATGACTTCTCCGGAGTGCGCCCAGCCCAGCACGTCCGGGCCGATCAGAATGCCCAGCACGATCTCGAAGATGACCAGGGGTACCGGCAGCCACCGTCCGAGGCCGTATGCGAGGAGCGGGGCGGCCACGGCGATCGCCATGATCAATACGAGTGTTGCGGACTGCGACATAAGCCGCTTTTCTACCATAAGGCACAGCGCACTCCCGCTTCACCGGCCGACCGGCCCGGCGCTTCTTTTTGTACGCCTTCGGGCCGGGCGGGCAACCCGCGGTCGCGCGCGTCATCGTGACCGCCGTCGTGACGGCCTCGCGATGGCCGTCACGCATGACGGACACACCGTCATCCCGCTTTCCATTTCTGCGGCTTCGAGGCGCACGGCATGCGGCACGCCGGCGTGCCACCCACCGCATTACCACCCCCGCGCACCGCGGCGACAAGCGGCGCGCCCCGGCGCCCCACCCGGGAGAGGCCCGTCCCGAGGGCATTGACCGACACGCCCGGCGGAGCATCAGGGACCGTACGGGACCGCCGAAGCGCCACGCAACCAGCCATATCGGCAGGCCACTCAATGACGTCGCACGATTCCACGCCTGGCGCCCATACCCCCTAGGGGTATAAAGTCGTGGTCGTCGGGAAGAACCGGAGACTCTCGGGACCCCGGAGTTCCCACGCCACACGTGCATGTCAGTGAAAACTTCGAGCACGGCGACCACACGCACCAAGGAGAGACCCATGACTGCCGAACAGACCAACGGCTCCTGCTGCTCCCCCGAGGGCACCTGCCACTCCGGGGCCACCGAGGTCCAGGTGGGCGACGTCACCACCACCTACAAGGTGAGCGGCATGACCTGCGGTCACTGCGAAGGCGCCGTCTCCGCCGAGATCTCCGAGATCGCCGGCGTGAACTCGGTACAGGCGTCCGCCGCCACCGGCCTGGTGACCGTCGTCTCCAAGGCGCCGCTCGACGAGGCGGCCGTACGCGCGGCGGTCGACGAGGCGGGCTACGAACTCGAGGGTCCGGCGGCCTGAGCCCGATGACCGGTACGTCCACGCAGGCGCGGGTCGAGCTCGCCATCGGCGGCATGACCTGCGCCTCGTGCGCGGCACGCGTGGAGAAGAAGCTCAACCGGATGCCGGGCGTCAGCGCCACCGTCAACTTCGCCACCGAGAAAGCGCGGGTCGAGTACGGCGACGAGGTGTCCGTCGACGATCTGATCGCCACGGTCGAGAAGACGGGCTACACCGCGCATCGGCCCGCGCCCGCCGAGCCCGCTCCGGCCAACGCCTCCGAGCGCGATTCCGCCGTCACGTCCCCCGTGGAAGACCGCTCGGACTCGTACGACAGGGAACTGGCCCGGCTGCGCCGGCGGCTGATCCTCTCCGCCGGGCTGGCCGCGCCCGTCGTCCTGCTCTCGATGGTTCCCTTCCTCCAGTTCGACAACTGGCAGTGGCTGTGTCTGACCTTGGCCGCGCCCGTCGTGGTCTGGGGCGCGTACCCCTTCCACCGAGCCGCCTGAACGAACCTGCGACACGGCGCCGCCACGATGGACACCCTGGTGTCCATCGGAACGCTCGCAGCCTTCGGCTGGTCCCTGTGGGCGCTGTTCTTCGGCGACGCGGGGGTGCCTGGCATGCGGCACGGTTTCGACTTCACCGTGGCGCGGGGGGCTCCTCGGCCGCTTCCTGGAGGCGCATTCCAAGCGGAAGGCGGGCGCCACGCTGCGTGCACTGATGGAGCTGGGCGCGAAGGACGTGGCGGTTCTGCGGGACGGGCGTGAAGTGCGCGTCCCGGTGGAGCAGCTGGCCGTCGGCGACCGGTTCGTCGTACGCCCCGGAGAGAAGATCGCCACGGACGGCACGGTCGTCGAGGGCGCCTCCGCCGTGGACGCTTCCATGCTGACCGGCGAATCCGTACCCGTCGATGTGGCTCCCGGTGACAACGTGACGGGTGCGACGGTGAACACCAGCGGCCGACTGGTGGTCGAGGCCACCCGGGTCGGCGGCGATACGCGGCTGGCGCGCATGGCGGCGTTGGTCGAGGAGGCGCAGAACGGCAAGGCCCAGGTGCAGCGGCTCGCCGACCGGGTTTCCGCCGTCTTCGTCCCCGTCGTGTTGCTGGTGGCGCTCGGCACGCCGGCCGGGTGGCTGCTGGTGACCGGCGACGCGACCGCATCCTTCACGGCGGCCGTCGCCGTACTGATCATCGCCTGTCCCTGCGCCCTCGGCCTGGCGACGCCCACCGCCCTGATGGTCGGTACGGGCCGGGGCGCCCAGCTCGGCATTCTCATCAAGGGCCCCGAGGTACTGGAGTCCACCCGCCGCATCGACACGGCGGTGCTGGACAAGACCGGAACGGTGACCACGGGCCGGATGAGCCTGTACGAGGCCGTGCCGGCGCCGAGTGTCGCGGAGGACGAGCTGTTGCGGCTGGCAGGTGCCCTGGAGCACTCCGCGGAGCATCCGATCGCGCGTGCTGTCGCCGAAGGGGCGCGTGAGCGCTTGGGCTCGCTTCCGGAGCCGGAACGCTTCGAGAACGCGCCTGGCCTCGGCGTACGGGGCGTGGTGGAAGGCCGTCGCATCCTCGTCGGACGCGAGCGGCTGCTGCGCGAGGACGCGGAGGGTGGGTCGACGTCTGCCGCCGAGGGCCTTCCGGAGGCGCTGGCCGCCGCCAGGGACGCCGCCGAGGCCGCGGGACGGACTGCCGTACTCATTGCCTGGGACGGACAGCCACGCGGTCTGCTGTCGGTTGCCGACACCGTCAAGGAGGGCAGCGTCGAGGCTCTCCGCCGGCTGCGCGCTCTGGGGCTGACTCCGGTGCTGCTGACCGGGGACACCCAGGCGGTGGCCGACGCGGTGGCGGCCGAAGTGGGCATCGAAGAGGTGATCGCGGAGGTACTGCCCGAAGACAAGGTCGCGGTCGTCGAGCGGCTGCGCGGCGAGGGCAGAAGCGTGGCGATGATCGGCGACGGCGTCAACGGCGCGGCCGCCCTGGCCGCCGCCGACCTGGGCCTGGCGATGGGGACCGGTACGGACGCGGCCATCGAGGCGAGTGACCTCACCCTCGTACACGGTGATCTGCGGGGCGCGGCCGACGCCATCCGGCTCGCCCGCCGGACGCTCGCCACGATCAAGGGAAATCTGTTCTGGGCCTTCGGCTACAACGTCGCCGCGATTCCGCTCGCCGCGGCCGGTCTGCTCAATCCGATGATCGCGGGGGCGGCGATGGCCTTCTCCTCGGTCTTCGTGGTCGGCAACAGCCTCCGGTTGCGACGCTTCCGCTGACGGATGTGCGCGGCGCGGATTTTTTTCGCCTTCACAAATCCCCTACAACTGACACAACACCCATACGGAAGGGCTTCGATCTCCAGATCGAGACCCTTGACCGTATTCGCCCAGTTATGACAAGAGACCCAGATCACATCGCTTGGAACGTAACCATTGTGGGGGGTCGCGAGTCTAACCGTGCGGTGCAGGCACCTCGGCGGGGCCTGTACCGCAACGGCCAGGCTGGTCTTGGGGGACTTTGCCCGGCAACGCGTGGCCGGGGCGACGTGCCCGGGGAGCTTTGAGCGGCCCTCCCGTACGTGCGCGTCCCGGCAGATCGCGCTACCGCCGTGAAGCGCCCGGACGGATCCCGTGGGGGGAATCCGACCCGGGGAACAAGGGAAGCGCCCCGCGCTCCGGACCCGTGGGGGGATCTGGAGGCGGGGCGCTTTCTGCTGAACGGACCGGCCCGGGCCGCCGCGCGGGCGGCCGGCCGGTCAGCAGCTGTCCCGGAAGCCGGAGGTGCTCAGCGCTCCTCGACGGGGACGAAGTCGCGCTCGACGACTCCGGTGTAGATCTGGCGCGGGCGGCCGATGCGGGAACCCGGCTCCTTGATCATCTCGTGCCACTGGGCGATCCAGCCGGGCAGCCGGCCGAGCGCGAAGAGCACGGTGAACATCTCGGTCGGGAAGCCCATGGCCCGGTAGATCAGACCGGTGTAGAAGTCCACGTTCGGGTAGAGCTTGCGCGAGACGAAGTAGTCGTCGGAGAGCGCGTGCTCCTCCAGCTTGAGCGCGATGTCCAGCAGCTCGTCGGACTTGCCGAGCGCCGAGAGGACGTCGTGCGCCGCCGCCTTGATGATCTTCGCCCGGGGGTCGAAGTTCTTGTAGACGCGGTGCCCGAAGCCCATGAGCTTCACGCCGTCTTCCTTGTTCTTCACCTTGCGGATGAAGGCGTCGACGTCACCGCCGTCGCGCTGGATGCCTTCCAGCATCTCCAGCACCGACTGGTTGGCGCCGCCGTGCAGCGGGCCCCACAGCGCGTTGATGCCGGCCGAGATCGAGGCGAACAGGTTCGCCTGCGAAGAGCCGACCAGGCGCACGGTGGAGGTCGAGCAGTTCTGCTCGTGGTCCGCGTGCAGAATGAGCAGCTTGTCCAGAGCGCTGACCACGACCGGGTCGAGGTCGTACTCGGCGGCCGGCACCGAGAAGGTCATGCGCAGGAAGTTCTCGACGTAGCCGAGGTCGTTGCGCGGGTAGACCACCGGGTGGCCGACCGACTTCTTGTACGCGTACGCAGCGATCGTCGGCAGCTTGGCCAGCAGCCGGATCGTCGAGATGTGGCGCTGCCGCTCGTCGAACGGATTGTGGCTGTCCTGGTAGAACGTCGACAGCGCGCTGACCACGGAGGACAGCATCGCCATCGGGTGGGCGTCCCGCGGGAAGCCGTCGAAGAACCGCTTGACGTCCTCGTGCAGCAGGGTGTGGTACGTGATGTCCTGCTTGAAGGTCGCCAGCTGGTCCACGGTGGGCAGCTCACCGTTGATCAGCAGGTAGGCGGTCTCGACGAACGTGCTGCGCTCTGCGAGCTGCTCGATCGGGTAGCCGCGGTACCGAAGAACCCCGTTCTCACCGTCCAGATAGGTGATCGCGGATTTGTACGCGGCAGTGTTGCCATAACCGGAATCCAGGGTCACCAGACCGGTCTGGGCGCGCAGCTTCGAGATGTCGAAGCCCTTGTCGCCGACGCTGCTGTCGACGACCGGGTAGCTGTATTCGCCGTCCCCGTAACGCAGTACTACAGAGTTGTCGCTCACGTCATCCCTCACCGACGTTGTGCCTCTTCTTCGAGGTGCCCTGACTGCCTATACCTTCCCCCATTTGGACCTTGGCTGTGCACTCGGGGTCGGCCATAGGGCCTGCGGGCGGCACTCAGTGCCGCCCCAGCTGCCCATCCTGCTCCCCTTCGCCCCGATTGGGGAAGAGGTGCCCACGCACCGCACCGACGAGTCGGTGACGCAGTGCGGTCCACCTCCGACCGGCGGATACGGTGCGTACAGCCTGCCCCAAAGCCTTGCGCGAGCCGACCAGCACCACCAGCCTTTTTGCCCGCGTGACGGCCGTATAGAGCAGGTTTCGCTGCAGCATCGTCCACGCTCCGGTGGTGACCGGAATCACCACCGCCGGATACTCACTGCCCTGAGAACGGTGGATGGTCACCGCGTAGGCGTGTGCCAGCTCGTCCAGCTCGTCGAAATCGTACGAGACCTCCTCGTCCTCGTCCGTGAGCACCGTCAGCCACTGCTCGTCGCGGTTGATCTTGGCGACTACGCCGACCGTGCCATTGAAGACGCCACTGTGCCCCTTCTCGTAGTTGTTGCGGATCTGCGTCACCTTGTCACCCACCCGGAAGACCCGCCCCCCGGAGCGCCGCTCCGGCTGTTCGGGCCTCGCTGGGGTAAGGGCCTGCTGGAGCAAGCCGTTCAGCGTGCCGGCGCCGGCGGGACCGCGGTGCATGGGGGTGAGCACCTGGACGTCGCGCCGCGGGTCCAGGCCGAACTTCGCGGGGATGCGGCGCGCGACCACGTCGACAGTGATCCGCCCGGCCTCCTCGGAGTCCTCCTCGGCGAAGAGGTAGAAATCGGTCATTCCCTCGACGATCGGCAGGACACCCTCGTTGATGCGGTGGGCGTTGGTGACCACGCCGGAGTGCTGGGCCTGGCGGAAGATCCGGGTCAGCCGTACGGCCGGGACCGGGCAGTTCTCGGCGAGCAGATCGCGCAGCACCTCGCCCGCCCCCACCGAGGGAAGCTGATCCACGTCGCCCACCAGGAGGAGGTGGGCCCCCGGCGGTACCGCCTTGATCAGCTTGTTGGCGAGGAGCAGGTCGAGCATGGAGGCCTCGTCGACCACCACCAGGTCGGCGTCGAGTGGCCGCTCCCTGTCGTACGCGGCGTCCCCGCCCGGTTTGAGCTCCAGGAGGCGGTGCACCGTGGACGCCTCGACGCCGGTCAGCTCCGACAGCCGCTTGGCGGCCCGGCCCGTGGGGGCCGCGAGCACCACCTTGGCCTTCTTGGCGCGAGCCAGTTCCACGACCGAGCGGACCGTGAAGGACTTGCCGCACCCGGGCCCACCGGTGAGCACGGAGACCTTCTCGGTGAGCGCCAGCCGTACGGCAGCCTCCTGCTCGGGCGCCAGCGTGGTGCCCGTCCGGCTGGCCAGCCAGGCCAGCGCCTTGTCCCAGGCCACGGTCCGGAACGACGGCATACGGTCCTCGTTCGTCCGCAGCAGCCGCAGCAACTGGGATGCGAGGGAGGTCTCGGCCCGGTGGAACGGGATCAGGTAGACGGCGGTGATGGGGTGTCCGCCCTCCGGAGACGGCACGGCCTCGCGGATCACGCCTTCCGGATCCGCCGCCAGCTCGCCCAGACAGTCGATGACCAGGCCCGTGTCCACCTGGAGCAACTTGACCGACGCGGCGATCAGGTCTTCCTCCGGGAGATAGCAGTGCCCTTGGTCCGTGGACTGCGAGAGGGCGTACTGCAGTCCCGCTTTGACGCGGTCCGGGCTGTTGTGCGGGATGCCGACGGCCTGCGCGATGCGGTCGGCGGTCAGGAAGCCGATCCCCCAGACATCCGCGGCGAGGCGGTAGGGCTGGTTCTTGACGACGGAGATCGATGAGTCGCCGTACTTCTTGTAGATGCGCACCGCGATGGAGGTGGAGACGCCCACCCCCTGGAGGAAGATCATGACCTCCTTGATGGCCTTCTGTTCTTCCCAGGCGTCACCGATCAGCTTCGTGCGCTTCGGTCCGAGTCCGGGTACCTCGACGAGTCGCTTTGGTTCCTTTTCGATGATGTCGAGGGTGTTCAGGCCGAAGTGCTCGGTGATGCGGTCGGCCATGACCGGGCCGATGCCCTTGATGAGGCCGGAGCCGAGATAGCGTCGTATGCCCTGGATCGTGGCGGGCAGCACGGTGGTGTAGTTCTCGACGGTGAACTGCCGCCCGTACTGCGGGTGGGAGCCCCAATGGCCCTCCAGCCGCAGCGATTCCCCCGGCTGCGCGCCCAGCAGCGACCCGACGACAGTGAGGAGATCGCCGGCGCCGCCCGTGTCCACACGCGCGACCGTGTAACCGGTCTCCTCATTGGCGTAGGTGATCCGCTCCAGGACCCCTTCGACCACGGCTGAGTTGAACATGAACCGACGGTACCGCCAGGGTCCGACATCACGTTCGGGCCTGTGGATAACTCGGTTCGGAGGCTCTACGCCGCAGGTCCGCGACCAGATTTCCAACCGTGTACGGACCGTTGCAGCGGCTCTGCTCGCACAGGGCCGACAGCCTGTGGCACAGACGCTTCGAGGGGCCCGGTCTACGACCGGGCCCCTCGATTCCCCCTCCGTGCGGCCCCCTGATCCCCCCTCGGATCCCCCCGGTTCCCTCTCCCCTCGGGAGCCTGACGACAAGTACGACCCACCCGGTCCGAGAACGGTTGCACGGATCCGGTGAGTTATTCCATCGTTACCTGCTGTGCATGACATGAGTGGTGAACCGCTCGATGACCTCGGCCAGCACCTCTGCTCCTTGGCGCTCCCAAAGCGCCGGGTTGAAAATCTCGACTTCGATGGGCCCGCGATAACCGGCGGCGTCGACCTGTTCTCGGAACCACCGCAGGTCCACTGCGCCGTCGCCGAGTTGACCACGCCCGAGCAGCACGCCAGCGGGGAGCGGTGTCACCCAGTCGGCGAGCTGAAACGCCGCGATGCGGTCACCAGCGCCCGCGCGGCCGATCTGCGACTCGATCGTGTCGTCCCACCACAGGTGGTACGTGTCCACGACCACGCCCACCCGCTCGGCCGGGAACCGCTCGGCGAGCACCAAGGCCTGGGCGAGAGACGAGACGACACAGCGGTCCGCCGCGTACATGGGGTGCAGCGGTTCGATCGCGAGCCGCACGCCCGCATCAGCCGCGAACGGGGCCAGCTCTCCCAACGCATCGGCGACCCGCTCCCGGGCGCCGCGCAAATCGCGGCTACCCGGCGGCAGCCCGCCTGAGACCAGAATGAGGGTGTCGGTGCCCAGGGCGGCGGCCTCCTCGATGGCGGCCCTGTTGTCAGCCAAGGCCTCAGCGCGCTCCTTGGGGTCGGTGGCGGTGAAAAAGCCGCCGCGACAGAGACTGGTGACGGTCAAACCCGCCTTCCGTACGAGCCGGGCGGCTGCGGCCACCCCGAATTCCTGCACCGGAGCACGCCAGAGACCGACACCGCGTACTCCCGCCTTCGTGCAACCATCGACGAGTTCAGGCAAGGACCACTGCTTGACGGTCTGCTGGTTGATGCTGAAGCGGGCGAACAGGGCGCCCGCTTCTTCCGGACGAGTGGGGTAATCGCTGCTCACGCCTCACCTCCGTACACCGAAACGAGCTGACGCATACGGGAGGCTGCCAGGCTCGGGTCAGGAAACAGGCCGAGGCCGTCGGCCAGTTCGTATGCCCGCTTCAGGTGCGGCAGCGAGCGTGCCGACTGGAGGCCGCCGACCATGGTGAAGTGCGACTGGTGCCCCGCGAGCCAGGCGAGCAGCACCACGCCGGTTTTGTAGTACCGCGTCGGCGACTGGAAGAGGTGGCGGGAGAGAGTGACAGTCGGGTCCAGCAGCTTGCGAAAACCGGCCGTGTCGCCATTGTCCAGAAGGCGTACGGCGTCGGCCGCCAGTGGGGCGAGGGGGTCGAAGATGCCCAGCAGGGCGTCGCTGAAGCCGTGCGTGTCACCGGCGATCAGTTCGGGGTAGTGGAAGTCGTCGCCCGTGTAGCAACGCACTCCGGCCGGGAGACGCCGGCGCAGCTGGATCTCGCGGTCGGCGTCCAGCAACGACACCTTGACGCCATCCACTTTGCCGGAGTGCTCGGCGATGATCTGAAGAAACGTCTCGGTTGCGGCGTCCAGGTCCGTACTGCCCCAGTAGCCCTGCAGCGCGGGATCGAACATGGGCCCCAGCCAATGAAGGATCACAGGCTCGGCGGCCTGGCGCAGCAGATGCCCGTAGATCTCCGCGTACGGTTCCGGCCCTGTGGCCGTCGCCGCGAGCTGCCGGGAAGCCATGACGATGGCTTGGGCACCTGCACCCTCCACCAGCGACAACTGTTCCTCATAGGCAGCCCGGATGCCGGCCGGGCTCGCTGCAGACGGCCCTAGTTGATCCGTACCGACTCCACACGCAATGCGTCCGCCCACCACCGCTGCTTCGGCGGCGGAACGGCGGATCAGCTCCGCCACCGAGGGCCAGTCGAGACCCATGCCGCGCTGCGCGGTGTCCATGGCCTCGGCCACGCCCAGGCCGTGCGACCACAGGTGGTGGCGGAAGGCCAGGGTGGCATCCCAGTCGAGGGCGGCAGGGCCGTCGAGGGTGGTGTCGGCGAAGGGGTCGGCAACCACATGGGCGGCGGCGAAGACGGTACGAGAGGTGAGCGGAGCGGCGACGCCCGGGGGGTCGCCGAACCCTGCAGAAACCTTCGGCCCCCGTTCGCCTCCGATCCGCTGCTCGCTCATCGCCCCAGCTCCGGCACGTCCAGGCGGCGGCCCTCCGCCGACGACTTCAGTCCCAGCTCGGCGAGCTGGACACCGCGCGCGCCTGCTGCCAGATCCCAGCGCCAAGGCTCGTCCCGTACGACATGGCGCAGAAACAGCTCCCATTGCGTTTTGAACCCGTTGCCGAAATCCGCGTTGTCCGGCACCTCCTGCCACTGATCGCGGAACGGCTCGGTTGCCGGGACGTCCGGGTTCCAGACCGGTTTGGGCGTAGCGGCACGGTGCTGGATGCGGCACTCGCGCAGCCCCGCGACGGCAGATCCTTCCGTACCGTCCACCTGGAACCCGACCAGTTCATCTCGGTGAACCCGCACCGCCCACGACGAGTTGATCTGCGCGATGATGCCACCGTCCAGCTGAAAGATTCCGTACGCGGCGTCGTCCGCGGTGGCCTCGTACAGCTTGCCGTTCTCGTCCCAGCGGCGCGGTACATGGGTGGTGACCTGTGCCTGAACGGTCTCTACGCGCCCGAAGAGTTCGTGCAGGACGTACTCCCAGTGAGGAAACATGTCGGTCGCGATGCCGCCACCGTCCTCGGCGCGGTAGTTCCAGGACGGACGCTGCGAGGACTGCCAGTCGCCTTCGAAGACCCAGTACCCGAACTCACCTCGCACAGAGAGAATGCGCCCGAAGAAGCCCCCTTCGACCAGGCGACGCAACTTGATCAGGCCGGGCAGAAAGATCTTGTCCTGTACAACACCGTGTTTGACGCCGGCTTCATCGGCCAACCGAGCCAGTTCTAGTGCGCCGTCGAGTCCGGTGGCAGTGGGCTTCTCGCAGTACAGGTGCTTGCCGGCAGCAATCGCTTTCTTCACGGCTTCCTCGCGAGCGGCCGTGACCTGGGCGTCGAAGTAGATGTCGATGCTGTCGTCCGCGAGCACCGTGTCGAGGTCGGTGCCCCAGTGCTCCAGGCCGTGCCGCTCGGCGAGCGCCCGCAGCTTGTGTTCGGCACGGCCCACGAGAATCGGCTCGGGCCAGATGACCGTTCCGTCGCCGAGGTCCAGACCGCCTTGTTCCCGCAACGCGAGGATGGAGCGGATCAGGTGCTGGCGGTAGCCCATGCGTCCGGTCACGCCGTTCATGGCGATACGTACGGTTGTGCGTGTCACGGTCCGGCCCTTCCTTCTGGAGAACTCGGTTCGCGTGGCGGACGCGATGCGGGCGCAGACGCGCACGGCAAGCGGAAGCCGGTTGTTGACAGTTCATGACGACAGAGCCAAGCCGACGAAGAGCGCGGGCCAGAAACGCGTAGTAAGCGCTTTCCATCGCGGGAGAAGCTAGCCTGCGGCGCAAGGCAAGGACAAGAGGCGCGACAGGGGGCGGGGCGATCGATGGCAGTGACGCTGGCGGACGTCGCGGCGCGGGCACGGGTTTCCACAGCAACCGTCTCGCGCGTACTGAACGGCAACTATCCGGTCGCCGAAAACACCCGCGCCCGCGTGCTGCGCGCCGTGACGGACCTGGAGTACGTGGTCAACGGCCCGGCAAGCGCGTTGGCCGCCGCCACCTCGGACCTGGTGGGCATCCTCGTCAACGACATCGCCGACCCGTTCTTCGGAATCATCGCCTCGGCCGTGCAGTCCGAGGTGAGCGGTGGCGCGGGCAAGCGATCGGACGACGGAATGGCCTCCCGAACGGGTGACGGAGATGCGCTCCGCCGTGTCGGCAGCGCCTACGGGCTCGTGCCGGCCGACGAAAAATTGGCCGTCGTGTGCAACACCGGCGGCTCTCCGGAGCGCGAACTCACCTACCTCACGCTGCTCCAACGTCAGCGAGCAGCCGCAGTCGTCCTGACCGGCGGCGCGGTGGAGGACGCCGGTCACGCTTCCGCCGTTGCCGCGGCGCTGTCACGGCTCGCCGCAGCAGGAACCCGGGTGGTGCTTTGTGGCCGCCCGCCCATAAGGCCGGAGACTGGCGGGGCTGGAACCGGCCCGGTTCCTCGGACACACACCGCCATGGGACGGTCCGCTCCCCATAGCGACGCTCCGGCTGGCGCTGTCGCTCTCTCCCCCGTAACCCTCGCCTTCGACAACCGCGGCGGCGCGCGACGGCTGACCGAGCACCTGGTCTCACTAGGGCACCGAAACATCGGGTACGTCGCGGGACCGGCCGGCCGTACCACCACCCGTCACCGCCTGGAGGGTCATCGCGCCGCTCTCGCCGCTCACGACATCCCTGACCCGGTCCACCGCACCCTCCACGGCGCCTACGATCGCGCCGCCGGCTACGACGCCGCTCGGGAACTGCTACGCCGGGACGCTTCTCTGACGGCCGTCATAGCAGCCAACGACACCGCCGCACTGGGGGTGTGCGCCGCCGTTCGCGACTGCGGCCTGCGGATACCCGGCGACATCTCCGTGGCGGGCTTCGACGATCTTCCGTTCAGTGCGGATGCGGCCCCGGCGCTCACCACCGTACGGCTGCCTCTCCAGGAAGCCGGCGCACGGGCCGGACGGCTGGCAATGGGGCGCGAGGTGCCGCCCCCCGGAGAAGTCGCCACCGTGCGAGCGGAGTTGATGGTGCGGAAGTCGACCTCCGTGCCGTAGCCTTGACTCAGTCAACCTTGACTGAGTCAACGGTAGGGCAGGATGCGTCATGATGGTCCAAGAGGTCCAGGAGATCCGCAGGTTCAACCGCTTCTACACGAATCTCATCGGCGCGCTCGATTACGGCCGCCATCTCTACACCCCGTACACCCTCACCGAGGCCCGGGTCCTGTACGAGATCGCGCACACCCACCGGGTGGACGCCGCCGACCTGCGCACGTCGCTCTCCCTGGACGCGGGCTACCTCAGCAGGCTGCTCACCAGGTTCGAGGAGAGCGGACTGATCACGCGCGGCCCCTCGGAGCGGGACAGCCGGCGGCAGCGCATCACGCTCACCGAGGACGGCCGCGCGACGGCGAACCTCCTGGAGGAACGTTCGTGCGACTCCGCTGGCACGCTCCTCAAGCGTCTCTCGCCCTCGGGCCGGGCCCGGCTCGCGGACTCGATGGCAACCGTACGGGAACTGCTCGGCGACACGACGCAACGCTCGGACCCAGTACTGCGACTGCGTGCCCCCGAGCCCGGCGACCTCGGCTGGATGGTGCAGCGCAATGCCGTCCTGTACGCGCGGGAGTACGGCTTCGATCTCAGCTATGAGGCGCTGGTGGCCCGTATCGTCGCGGAGTACGCCGAGCGTTACGACCCGCGCTGGGACCGTACCTGGATTGCCGAATTGGACGGCGAACGGGTGGGCGCAGTCATGTGCGTACGGGATGGGCTCGGCACGGCTCAGGAGCCGGCGGACTCGAAGCCCCGTACCGCCCGGTTGCGGCTGCTCCTGGTCGAGCCGGAAGCGCGCGGGCACGGTGTCGGTCGAGCGCTCATCTCCGCCTGCGTCGGCTTCGCCCGCGAAACCGGCTACCGCGAACTCGTCCTGTGGACGAATTCCGTGCTGAGCGCGGCGCGCGTCCTGTACGAGCGCGCGGGCTTCGAGCTGGCCGCCGAGAAGCCGCACCACAGTTTCGGCCGCGAGCTCGTCGGACAGGACTGGCGTTTGCCGCTCTGATCTGTGTTCACATGGTTCTCATGAGCGATATGCGATATGCGTTCTCGACACTCGGAGTGCCCGGGATGCCGGTGGGCGAGGTCGTGCAGCTGGCGGCCGGCGCCGGATACGACGGGGTGGAGCTGCGGGCCCACCCGGAGGAGCAGGTGCACCCGCGGATCGGACTGCACGAACGTTCCGCAGTACGTCAGCAGTTCGCCGACGCCGGGGTGGAGATTCTGGCGGTTTCCGGCTACGCGCGGGTGGCCGCGGCCCATGACGAACGCGGGGAGGAAGAGCTGGCGGCGGAGCTGACCGAGCTGGTCGTGCTCGCTTCGGACCTGGGAGCGAAGTTCGTGAGGGTGTTCCCCGGTGGCGGCGACCGGCCCGCCGAGGAGGCCGACGCAGATGCTGCTCGGCACCTGGCCGCCGTCGCGCCGTTCGCAGCGGAACGGGGCGTTCGCGTTCTCTTGGAGACGCACGACTCACACCCCCGTGGCGCCGATGCGGCGCGGATTCTGGGCCCTGTGGGGCACAGGCACGTCGGTGCGCTCTGGGACGTACTCCACCCTTGGCTCGGT
The DNA here is from genome assembly GCF_055577005.1 of Streptomyces sp. NPDC033221. Taxonomy (NCBI): domain Bacteria; kingdom Bacillati; phylum Actinomycetota; class Actinomycetes; order Kitasatosporales; family Streptomycetaceae; genus Streptomyces; species Streptomyces sp. NPDC033221. The sequence goes on from NZ_JBVIQN010000003.1 coordinate 146,635, forward strand.
GGTGAGGCGCCGGCCGATACGTTTGCCGCGCTCGCCCCGTATCTCGGCTTCGTGCAGGTCAAGGACGTGGCTTCGGCTGAGGACACCACTCCCCTGCCGCTCGGCGCCGGCACTGTTCCCCTGGCCGAAAGCATTGGTGTGCTGGCCCGCGCGCAGTGGGACGGCTGGCTGTGCTGGGAGTACGAGAAGCGGTGGTATCCGCGCGCCACTGATCTTCCGCGGCTGCTGAGCGCGGGACGTGAGCACCTGGAGCGGTTGGTGGCGTCGGCTGCGTCCTGAGGCGCGAGGTTACGAGGCTCTGGGGTGCCTACGTCAGTGGGGCGCGTCTCGGTCGCAGGACCACCGCGCGTGCCTGGGTGACGCGTCTCGGTCGCGAGGCCACCGCTCGTCCGTATGTGGCGACACGCACGTACGGTCAGCCCTTCGCGGACGGCTTGACGGCTTGACGGCTTGACGGCTTGAGTAACGTTTCCGCACCGCCCATGGCCGCCTCAAAAGCACATCCCCCCACATCCATACCATTTCCCGTATTCGCACCGAACCGGGGAACCCACCCGGGCCGCCGACCGTCAAAACGGTGTGCTGTGTGACCCCGCAGAGCGGTGTCGGCCTCGCTGCTGGCTGCGTTGCTGACCACCCTCTCCGCCGCCTGCGGCCGGCAGCACCCGCCACCGGTGCACCCCCTCCAAACCGCGCCGGTGGCGGATCACCGGCCCCCGTCACGTGCGTACCGGGCCGTACGCTTCCCCTCCCGCAATCGGTTCTTCTGCCTCCGTACGCGTCTTCTGCGTTCGGTGTCGCACCGTCCCCCGACTGGCAGAGCCGTCGAGCATTGACCGGCAATACTTTTCCGGCTACTCGTGACTTCTTGGAAGTTTCCTTCAGGCCGCCGGGGCAGCACTCGGCGAGGAAACCCTCCGGAAGGAGCGCAGATGCACTCCAGACGTACCGTCCTGACCACCGCCGCGGCCGCCGCCTGTGCCATGGGCCCGGGCGGCGGCGCCGTTCATGCCGTCGCCTCCGGCCCACGCGCTGCCGGGGCCGCCGATGCCCGCGCCCGCGCGGCCCGGCTCGTCTCCCGGATGAGTCTGGAAGAAAAGGTCGGGCAGCTGTTCGTGATGCGGGTCTACGGACACTCCGCGACCGATCCGGACCCCGCCGACGTCGAGGCCAACCGCAAGGAAATGGGCGTCTCCAACGCAGCCGAGCTGATCGCCAAGTACCACCTCGGCGGCATCATCTACTTCGGCTGGGCACACAACACCCGCGAGCCCCACCAGATCGCCGACCTCTCCAACGGCATCCAGCAAGCCGCGGCCGCCCAGCGGGTCCCCGTACCGCTGTTGATCTCCACCGACCAGGAGCACGGCATAGTGGCACGGATCGGTGCGCCCGCCACGCTCTTCCCCGGCGCGATGGCGCTGGGCGCCGGCCGCTCGCGCGAGGACGCCCGCACGGCCGCGAGGATCGCGGGCGAAGAGCTGTATGCGATGGGCATCCGGCAGGACTACGCGCCGGTCGCCGACGTGAACGTCAACGCCGCGAATCCCGTGATCGGCGTACGGTCCTTCGGCTCGGAGCCGTCGGCGGTGGCGCGAATGGTCACCGCACAGGTGCGCGGTTACCAGGGCGCCGGGGTGGCCGCGACGGCCAAGCACTTCCCGGGGCACGGCGACACCGACACCGACAGCCACGTCGGCCTGCCCTACATCCATCACACCTCGGAGGAGTGGGCTCGGCTGGACGCCCCGCCATTCCGCGCCGCCATCGAAGCCGGCATCGATTCGATCATGACGGCGCACATCGTCGTGCCCGCCTTCGACGCCAGCGAGGACCCGGCCACGCTGTCCCGGCCGATCCTCACCGGAATCCTGCGCGAACGTCTCGGTTTCGACGGCGTGGTGGTGACCGACTCGCTCGGCATGCAGGGCGTACGGACGAAGTACGGTGACGCCCGCGTTGCGGTGCTCGCGCTCAAGGCGGGCGTCGATCAGTTGCTCAATCCGCCGGATATCGCCGTCGCCTTCGCGAGCGTGGTCAAGGCGGTACGGACGGGCGAGCTGACCGAGCGCGCCATCGACGAGAAGTTGATCCGCATTCTTCTGCTCAAGGAACGGCGCGGTCTGTTCGACGACCCGTACACGACGCACCGCGCGGTGGAACGTTTCGTCGGCACACGGCGGCATCTGGCCACGGCCGACCGGATCGCGGATCGCACCACGACGCTGCTCGTCAATGACGGTCGGCTGCTGCCGCTGTCCCGGCGGGCGCAGCGGCGTCTGCTGGTGGCCGGCGTCGATCCGGCGTCGCCGTCCGGAACCGGGGGGCCGCCCACCAAGGTGCTCGCAGAAACCTTCAATCAGCTAGGTTTCACGGCCACCGCGCTCTCCACCGGTACCGCGCCCACCCAGGAACTGATCGACCGCGCGGTTGCGGCGCTCCGCGCACAGGACGCGGCGATCGTGGCGACGTACAACGTCACGGCCGCCCCGTCGCAGCGCGCACTGGTCGACGCGCTTCAGGCCACTGGCAAACCGGTCATTCAAGTGGCTGTGCGCAATCCGTACGACGTCGCGCACTTGACGGGTGTACGGGCGGCGCTTGCCACCTACTCGTGGACGGACGTGGAACTGCGGGCCGCGGCCCGGGTGATTGCTGGGCGACGCGATCCGGAGGGGAAGCTGCCGGTACCGGTGATGCGCGCCGATGCGCCGGGAACGGTTCTGTATCCGGTTGGGCACGGCTTGTCGTACTGAGCCGTCGGCTGTTTGGCGGCTGATCGCCCACACCCGTACGGGGCTTCGGCGTCTGAGTTCGGAGTTCGGAGTCCCGTACGGTCCCCGTTTCCGCGGTGAGTGATTCTCGTACGGCGTCAGCCTCCGCGACGTCGCGTTCGCGTTGGGACCCAGCCCTGCGGACTCTCGTACGGCTCCCAACAGCACCCGCTCGGCGGATGTACCGCCGGCCCCGCAGTGGTGCGTACTGCGCACCCCGTACCTCGTGCGCAATGCGTCCGTTACGCCTGGCGTGCGTCCGAATGGGCGGGTCACGCTGGTGGGCACGCACCGGGGGACGCAGGGGGGCCGCGATGCGCGGGGTCGAAGGGCACGGTGGCGGCGCGTTGGGATGCATGGCGGTGGTTTTGCTGCTCGTGGCGTTGTCCGCCTGCCAGCGCGGGGGCAATGGAAGCGGAAGCAACAGTGACGCGTCCGTGGGCGGAAACGGTAGTACGACGGACGCATCCCCGTCGCCTGTCGCCACGTTTCTCGCGCGCGGTACGTGCAGCACCCGCGGGCGGGCCGTCTTCCACCAAGTGCCCTGCCGCAGCGAGAAGGCCGCGGCCCTGGTCCTCGCCCGGTACGACGGCCCACGGGCGCAGGGGCCGCTGTGCCCGGAGCGTACGGACTTCGTCCTGCACATCAGCGAACACCGGCCGGACTCCGACGAGAACGGCGACGGCGCGGTGCCGCAGGGCTACGCCTGCATGCGCAATCTGGAGGCCCCGCATCCCGGCGACCCGGGCGGGGGCGGCGGTCCGCGCACCATCGTCGGAGATTGCGTCCGCCCGCTGCGGCAGGGCGAGGTGAAAGAGACCGCCTGCGACGCGTCGGGCGCTCGCGCACCGCGGTACAAGGTGACGGCGTCGGTCCGCGCCCGTGCCGCCTGCCCGGCCGACACGGATCTGTACGTACAGCTCGGCGGCGGGGCACCGGTTGGGTGCGCCCGCCGCCTGTGATCCGTCCGTCCCGGGGACGAACGTGACGCTGCGGACCGGACAGGCCCTGGTCGAGCCGGCCCGTCAGTCGTTGTGCGTCGGCCGTTGCGCGTCAGCCGTCGTGCATCAGCCGTTCGCGCGTCACGGACGCAGCATCTGCATCTGCTTGTCGTCCCGCTTGTCCAGCTTCTTGTCGTACGGAGCCAGCGGCGCGAACTTGGCGTCCTCCGGCGCGTCGACACCCGCCCAGTCGAGCAGCGCCTCGGTTGCCTTCTTGCGGTCGGCCTCCCGCAGCTTGGCGATGTTCGAGCCGTGGTTGCCGCCGGGGACCTTGTAGACGTACGAGTCCTCGGAGCCGGAACCCAGCCGGAACGGCTCGGAGCTCCACGGGTCCCACTCGCCGTTCACGAACATCATGCGCTCGGCGTGGTGACGTACCCACCGGTCCACGTCGCGCATCGCGTGCTTGTCGAAGGTCATGGGGATGTTGCGCGGTACGAAGGTCCGGGAGTTGTTGATGCCCGGGTAGCGCAGCAGGTCCTTGAGGTGGTCGTACTTGTAACCGGGCTCTCCGAGCTGGGTGCCCGCCTGGTAGTAGTACGGCGTGTTGGTCTCAAGGCCCTGGTCGGTGTAGCTGTCGAAGCCGCCGATCTTGTCGATCCACTTCCACAGTTCGTCCGTGGTGGCGGTCTTCTTGGGGACCTCGGCGCAGGCGGTGGCAGCCGGCTGGTACTGCCAGAAGCCGAAGACCAGGTCGGTGACGAGAACCTCGTACGCCTTGTCGACATTGCCGACGACCTTGAAGGACTTCTTGTTGTCCTGCGCCCACTTCGTGTAGCGGTTGACCATCTCGCCGCGGCGGAGCAGCGCCTCGCGCTCCAGCGTCGCGAGGTCGGCGCGGCACTGCGCGGTGCCGACGGTGCGGAAGAACCGGTCGTACGCCGAGTCCTCCTTGTTGTTCACGTCGTTCGGCGCGACGTAGGCGACGGTGCCGTCCATGTCGTCCGGGAAGAAGCGGCGATAGTACGTGGCGGTCATGCCGCCCTTGCTACCGCCGGTGGATATCCAGTTCTGGTCGTAGATCCGGTGCAGCGCCTTGAAGATGCGGTGCTGGTCGTTGGCCGCCTGCCGGATGTTGAGCTGCTTCCAGTCGGCGGGCTGCGGCCGCGACGGGGTGAAGTAGCGGTACTCCATCGACACCTGGTTGCCGTCGATGATCTGTGTCGGCTCGCTGCGTCGTACGTCCGTACTGACGTTGTAGCCGGAGGTGAAGAAGACCGTGGGACGGTCGACGGACTTGTGCAGCAGGGTCAGCCGCTGCTGGAAGGTCCCCTTGGAGGGGTGCTGGTGATCGATCGGCTGTGTGTAGTTCAGGACGAAGAAGCGGTAGCCGTCGACCGGCTTCTCCTGGACGAGTTTCATCCCCGGGATCGCCAGGATCCGGTCCTTGATGTCGGTCGCCTTCGGCTTCGCGGCGGTGGCCGCCGTCGCCGACGCCGTGCCCGCACTCGCCGTGCCTATGAGCACCGCGAGTGACAGCAGGCATCTGATGGCCTTGCGCATTGCACCCTCCCCTTGGGATAGCAAAGGTCGGGGTGAACCTATCGGCGCGGCAACGGTCCCACCAGCCCCTTCTTTGCACAGGGGGCCGGCGGACCGTCGTCGCGGCGGTCGTTCAGGCCGCCACGGGCTCCTCCTCGCCCGTGAACGTGCGCCACAGTTCGGCGTAGCGGCCACCGGCGGCCAGGAGTTGGGCGTGGGTGCCGTCCTCGGCGACCCGGCCGTGGGCGAGGACCACGACCCGGTCGGCGCGGGCCGCGGTGGTCAGGCGGTGCGCGACGACGAGCGTCGTACGGCGCCCGGACAGCCGGTCCGTGGCCTCGTTGACGGCGGCCTCGGTGGCCAGGTCGAGCGCGGCGGTGGCCTCGTCGAGCAACAGGATGTCGGGGTCGACGAGTTCGGCGCGGGCGAGCGCGAGCAGTTGGCGCTGGCCGGCGGAAAGGTTTCGGCCGCGTTCGGCGACCTCGTGGAGGTAGCCGCCGTCGAGCCCGGCGATCATGTCGTGCGCGCCGACCGCGCGGGCCGCGGCCTCCACCTCGGCGTCGGTGGCGTCCGGCCGCCCGTACGCGATGGCGTCCCGGACCGTACCGGCGAACAGGTAGGACTCCTGCGGTACGACGCCGAGGCGGTGCCGATATCCGGTGAGGTCCAGTTCGCGCAGGTCCGTGCCGTCGACGCGGACGGTGCCCGCGGTCGGGTCGTAGAAGCGTGCCACCAGCTTGACCAAGGTGGACTTGCCGGCGCCGGTCTCGCCGACGAACGCGACGGTTTGCCCGGCGGGGATGGTCAGGTCGATACCGGAAAGCGCTGTGACGTCGGAGGTGTGGAAGGTGTGAGAGACACCAGGGGTTTTGGAGTCGGCGCTGGAACCAGAGACTGGCTCGGCACCGGAGCCCACCCCATCGCCAGCAGCCGTCCCGGCACCGGCAGCCATCCCGGCACCGGCCGTCTCAGCCCCGCTGTACCGGAAGTGCACGTCCTCGAAAGTGATCTCGCCCGCCAGCTCGCGCACCGGGCGCGGGTTTTCGGCCTCGGGCGTGGTGGTCGGTTCGCGCAACAGTTCCTGGATGCGGCCGAGCGAGACGGCTGCTTGCTGGTAACTGTCGAAGACCTGCGAGAGCTGCTGTACGGGGGCGAAGAACAGGTCGATGTAGAGCAGGTAGGCGACCAGTGCGCCTGCCGTGAGGGTGCCTTCGTTCACCCGGCCGGCGCCGACGATCAGGATGAGCGCCGCGGCGACGGAGGACAGCAGTTGGACGAACGGGAAGTAGACCGAGATCAGGAACTGACCGCGGACGCGCGCCGCGCGGTAGGCGTGGCTGCGTTCCGCGAACCGGTCGGCGCCGCTGCGCTCGCGGCGGAAGGCCTGCACGATGCGCAGTCCGGCGACGCTCTCCTGGAGGTCGCCGTTGACGACGCTGATGCGCTCTCGTGCGAGTTCGTAAGCCTTCACGCTCTGTTTGCGGAAGAAATACGTACCAATGATCAGCGGAGGCAGGGTGGCGAAGACGACCAGGGCCAACTGGACGTCGATGACCAGGAGCGCGACGAGGATGCCGAAGAAGGTCAGTACCGAGACGACGGCGGTGACCAGGCCGGTCTGCAGGAACGTGGACAGGGCGTCCACGTCCGTCGTCATCCGGGTCATAATCTTGCCGGTCAGCTCGCGCTCGTAGTAGTCGAGACCGAGGCGCTGGAGCTGCGCGAAAATTTTGACGCGCAGCGAGTAGAGGACGCGTTCGCCGGTACGCCCGGTCATCCGGTTCGAGCCGATTTGGGCCGCCCACTGGGCGAGTACGACGAACAGGGCGAGGCCGGCGGCCGTCCAGACGCCCGCGAGCTGCGCGCGCCGTACGCCGTCGTCGATGCCATGGCGGATGAGGACCGGGAGCAGCAGTCCGGCCACCGCGTCCACCGCGACAAGTGCGAGAGCGATGGCGAGCGGGCCGCCGAAACCGCGCAGGAGCCGACGCAGGCCGTAGGACTTCTCGGGGCGGGCGGCCCGTTCTTCGTCGATGTCGGGGGTGTCCGTCGCGGGCGGGAGGGCAGCGACCTGGGCGAGGATTTCGGGGGACGCGGCCGTACCGGACACGGCTGTACCGGACGCGGCGGTGGCTTCGGCGCCGGTGGTTCCGGCGTCCGTGCCGGATGCTCCGTCGGCGCGTGTCCACAGGTGCGGGGTGATGCCGTTGACGCGGTGGTCAGGGGCTTCTGTGGACGGAACGGTGCCGGAGCCAACCGTGCCCGGGCGCTCCAGCAAGCCGCTCGCTGCGGCTTCGCCGCCGAAGCCCAGGTGCTCAACGGAGGCCTGCGCGGCGCCGGGCCGGGCGGATTCTTCCTCCGCGCCCGCCGGGTCGCGTTCGGTTCCGCCCAGCTCGTCCGGGTCGGTCAGCAGCCGACGGTACAGCTCGCAGCGGCTTTCCAGCTCCTCGCGCGTACCGATGTCGACCAGCCGGCCGCCGTCCAGTACGGCGACGCGGTCGGCGAGGGCGAGGGTGGAGGCCCGGTGGGCGATCAGCAGCGTCGTACGGCCCGCCATCACCCCGCGCAGCGCCTCGTGGATCTCGTGCTCGACGCGGGCGTCGACGGCGGAGGTCGCGTCGTCCAGGACCAGCAGCCGCGGATCGGTGAGAATCGCGCGCGCCAGCGCGACCCGCTGACGCTGGCCGCCGGACAGAGTCAGGCCCTGCTCGCCGACCTCGGTGTCGTAGCCGTCCGGCAGGGCGGATATGAAGCCGTCGGCCTGTGCGGCACGCGCGGCGATACGTATCTGCTCGTCGGTGGCGTCCGGTGTTCCGTAGGCGATGTTGTCGCGCAAGGAGTCGGAAAACAGGAAGCTGTTCTCCGGTACGAGGCCGATGGCCGCGCGCAGCGACGCGAGGCTCAGATCGCGTACGTCGTGGCCGCCCACCAGGACCCGGCCCGCGGTCGCGTCGTAAAAACGCGGCAGCAGCAGCGAGACGGTGGATTTGCCGCTGCCGGACGTACCGACGACGGCGACGGTCTCGCCGGGCTCGATGCGCAGCGAGAAGTCCTCCAGGACGGGCCGCCCGTTGCCGTAACCGAAGGAGACGTGCTCGAACTCGACAGTGGCCGGCGCGTCGGCGGGCAGTTCGAGCGCGTCCCGGCGCTCCTCGATCATCGGCTCGGTGTCGACGAGTTCGAAGACCCGCTCCACGCCGGCCCGCGCCTGCTGTCCGACGGTCAGCATCATCGCGAGCATCCGCACCGGCGCGACCAGCTGTGCGAGGTAGGTGGAGAAGGCGACGAAGGTGCCGAGGGTGATCTGTCCGTTGGTGGCCAGCCAGCCGCCCAGCGCCAGCATGGCGACCTGCCCGAGGGAGGGCACGGCCTGGAGGGCGGGGGTGTAGCGGGCGTTGAGCCGTACGGTACGGAGCCGGCCGGCGAAGAGGCGGCGGCTGACCGTACGCAGTTTGCCGGTCTCCTGCTCCTCCTGGCCGAAGCCCTTGACGACGCGGACGCCGGACACCGCGCCGTCGACGACGCCCGCGACGGCGGCGGCCTGCCCTTGCGCGTACCAGGTGGCGGGGTAGAGCCGCTTACGGCTGCGCTGGGCGATGAACCACAGGGCGGGGGCGACGGCGAGCGCGACGACGGTGAGCAGCGGGGAGAGCATCACCATCACGACCAGCGAGATCGCGAAGAGCAGTACGTTCCCGATCATCATCGGCAGCATGAACAGCAGGCTCTGGATGAGCTGCAGGTCGCTGGTGGCGCGGCCGACGACCTGCCCGGTGCTCAGTTCGTCCTGCCGGTGCCCGTCCAGCCGCGCTATCGACCGGAACATCCGGGTGCGCAGGTCGTGCTGCACGTCGAGCGCCAGCCGTCCGCCGTAGTAGCGGCGTACGTACGTCAGCGCGTAGACGGCGAGAGCCGCGACGACCAGCAGGGTCGCCCACGGCGCGAGCGAGCGCTGGTGGCTGACGATCACATCGTCGATGATCAGCTTCGGGATGAGCGGCACGAGGGCCATCACCCCCATTCCGGCGAGTGACGAGCCGAGCGCGAGCAGTACGTCCTTCTTGTACTGCCAGCACAGGCGCGTCAGCCGCCGCGCCCAGCCTGCGCCCTTTTCCGCTGGACCGCTCCCCGTCCCCGTCACGCACTGCCTCCCGCGTCTCGTCGTTCACCAGGAGGCTGCAACGCCATGGGCAGCGGATTTCATTCCGTTGCAACATTCGGGGACGGGAAAATACTTGACGGCGGCAACGGTCAGCGGCCGCCGGGGCGCACCGTCAGGCTGTAGAGGCGCGTGATCTGCTTCGGGCTTTCGTTGTCGTCGCTGACCAGGAGGAGACGAATCCGGCCGCCGGGTGCGCGGCCGGTGATCGCCATGCCCTCGATGTTGTCCAGCAGCGGATTGCGCTGCGGCTGGTGGGCAGGGGCGCCCAAGGAGGGGCAGGCGCCGAGGTCGGCGAGAAGCTGCTTGTGAGCGGGGCGTACGGCCTTGCCGCCGGGCAGCTTCGCGACGCCGCTGACATCACTCGTCCGGCGCGGGTCAGCAAGGTAGAGGCGCACGGTGTTGCCGACGCCGGCGGTGAAGCCGCGTTCCAGGACGAGCAGCCGGCCGTCGGGAAGCGCGGCGATTTCGGAGACGCCCAGGCCGGTGTCCACCGGATAGGCGTACTGCTTGCTCAGCCGGTACGGCGCGGGGCGGGACCCGCCGCCCTGCCGCTGCCAGGTCTGGAAGCGCAGCAGGGGGCGGCCGGCGGCGTCCTTGCCGTCGCCGCTGAGCTGTCCCTCCATGGCGGCGGTCAGCGTGCCGCCGCCGGGCTTGAGCGCGAGGCCCTCGAAGGTCTGGTTGGCCTGGGCTCGGCCGGCCGGTTCGACCCGTAGTGCGCCGGGGAGGGGCAGCCGGCCTAGGAGCGCGCCGGAACGGTCGTAACGCCGTACGGAAGGCTCGGTCTCCGACGAGACGAGGTAGCTCCCGCCCGGTTCGACGGCCAGGCCCTCGGCGTCCAGGGCGGCGCCCTTCTCGTCGATGATCTTGGCTGTGCGTAGCGGCCGGTGGCTGTGTCCGTGCAGGCCGATCAGTACGGAACGGTCGGAGAGGGCGGCGAGGGAACCGTCGGTGTCGCGGGCGAGTGCGGACAGGTTGCCGACGAAAGTGCCCTGATAGGTGGTTTTGTCGAGGACGTCGGAGTAGCGGTCGAGGGAGACGGACGGGGAGCAGGGATGACCGTCTGCGCCCGAGGGACGGTCGTTCTGTCCCGAGGCCTGCCCCGAGTCCTGACCCGACGCCCGGCCCGCTGTCCGGCCCGATGCCCCGCCCGAAGTCTGGCCGTCCGTGGCCGATGGGGCACCGCTCTTGTTCGTACGTGCCGAGGCGGCGAATGTTCCCGGGCCCGCGGCGGTCGCGGCGGTCCGGCCCGCAGTGGCCGAGGCGGCCCGTTCCGCGGCGATCGTTGCTGCCGGGTCCGGGGCCGCCGGCGCCCCCTCGGCGCACGCCGTGAAACAGCCGGCGGCCAGCACTGCGGCGGTGACATGGACAACCGCGGAACGTACGTGCACGAGGGGTCCTCCCGTTCGTCGACGCCCGGGGGCGGGCGCGCCCCCGGGTGCGGGCAGGCCCCGACGCGGGCACGCCCCAGTGTCGCCCCTTCCCCTCAGCGGCGCGCCGCGAGCACCCTTCGGACAATCGGTCCCGCCGCGTCGCCGCCGTGGCCACCCTGCTGGACGACGGCGGCCGCCGCGGCGTCGTTTCGGTAGCCGAGGAACCAACTGTTGGCGTCGCCCTGGCCGTCGGCCTCCGCCGAACCGGTCTTCGCGCCGATGTCACCGCCGAGGCCGGCCATCGCCTGCGCGCCGGTGCCGCTCACGGCCGTACGCCGCATCATGGCCCGCAGTTGCGCGGCGACCGAGGAGGGCAGTGCGCGGCTCGCGCGGGCGACCTGCCGGTCGTCCAGTCCCGGCGAGACCAGGACGGGCTGGGAGAAGTAACCGGCCTTGGCGGTGGCCGCGACGGACGCCATGTTCAGCGGGTTGGCCTGAATGCGGCCCTGGCCGATGAGCGCCGCCGGGGTGTCCGCGCCGTCGCTCTGCGGCACGCTGCCGTCGAACGTCGGTATCCCGACCTTCCAGTCCTTGCCGAGTCCGAAGACGTCCATGGCCTCACTGCTCAGGTCCGTGCCCGAGAGGCGGTCGGCCATGCCGATGAACGCGGTGTTGCAGGAACGCGCGAAACTGTCGGAGAACGTACCGCCGTTGATCGAAAACATGCCCTGGTTATGGAAGGAGCGTCCGCCCGCCGAGGCGTACTGCGGGCAGTCCACGCTCTTGCCCGCGGAGACCAGGCCCTTCTCCATCAGCATCGCGGCCGTGACGACCTTCATCGTGGAGCCGGGCGCCAGCCGGCCCTGGAAGGCCGCGTTGAACTGGTCCGTGCGGTGATTGGCCACCGCGAGGATGTCTCCGCTGCCCGGCTTGACCACGACGACCGACGCCTCGCGGTAATCCTTGACCGCCGCCTCGGCCGCACGCTGCACGTTCGCGTCCAGCGTCGTCCGAAGCGTTCCTTCTCGGCCCTTGACGATGGTGTGCAGCGTTTTGCCCGGCTCGCCGCCCTCGCTGACGACGCGCACTTCGATGCCCTGAACGCCGCCCGCCTTCTCTCCGTAGCTCTCCCGGAGGGCGGGCAGGATGGTGCCGAGCGACGGGAGTTCCGCGGCGTCCAGCGCGGTGCCGGTGCGGTCGACCGCCTTGACGGGCGGCGCGCCGCCGGAGCCGGTCTGCAGGCTCTCGCCGCGCCGCAGGTCGGGGTGGACCACGGTGGGCTGCCAGTCGATCAGGGCCTTGCCGGTGGTCTTGCCGCGTACGACGCGCAGCTCGGAGTCGTACGCCCACGTCGAATGTTCCGCCCCGCCCTTGCCCACCGACAGTTCGGCGGTGACGTGGAAGGGGACCTTCGCGCCGTCGCTCTGCCCGGCCTCGAAGGCGACCTTCGACACCCGCGCCTCGTCGTGGAAGCCGGTGAGTGCCTGGCGCGCGCCCGCGGCGTTGTCCGTGAGGAGGGCGGCGGTCTCGGTGTCGCCCTTGCTCCACGCGGCGAGGAAGTCACGTGCGGTGTCGCGCACCTCTTCCTCGGTCGGTGGACCGGTCTGTCTGGATGCGCTCGTACCGGCCGTTGCCCCGGACGTTCCGGGATCGCCGTCGGCGAATGCCTCGTAGACGTTGTACGCGCCCACTCCGGCCACACCCACCATCGCGACGAAGACCCCGCCGACCACGTACTTCACACCCGTACGCACAGTTCCCCTCCCAGGTCAGACACACCGTGCGTGTCCGGACACTATGTGACGGAAGCGGTCACAGATGTCTCGTTCAGGGGACGGATTGGTCACTTTCGGTCCGGACACGTGCCCGGATCAGTGACCGGACCAGTGACGGACCGGCGGCCGGGCCAGCGATCGGCCCAGCGACCGGACCAGCCGCTGCGCCAGGACAAGAAGGCCCAGATCGACACGTCGTCGACCTGGGCCATTCCGAGGGAAGCGCTGAACCGCTGATCCGATGTGGGCTACTGCTTGGCCGCCGGGTCCGCGGCCTTCTGCACCGTCAGCTCCGCGAGCCCCGGGCGCTGACCGTCCTTCGCCGCTTCGGCGCCGCGCACCGTGAGCCGTACATAGCGTGCCGTTGTACGCCCGTCGTACCCGGTGCCGTACCAGTGCTTGCCGTCCGTCGACACCTGCGCCACGTACGAGGCCGGCCGGCCGCCCTTCCAGCGCGGCGTAATCTGTCCGATTCGCGAAGACTTTCCAAGGTCGACGGTCAGGGTGCCGTCGGGACCGTTCGGCACCCAGGAGGTGGCCGCGTTGCCGTCCACCGCGGCGCCCGCGTACATACCGGGCTCCTCCGACGTGGCCTGCGCTGCGCCGCACCGGGCCGCGTTGTCCGTCGCCGCGAGGTCGGGGCGGCGGGTCTTGAGCGTCAGGGGCGCGCCGCGGCTCACCACGCGCTCCCCCTCCGGCGACTCGACGCGCATCGGCGCGCCGGCCGTCAGCCGTACCGTCGTGCTGTGCGCGCCGATCTCCACGTCGTACGTACGTCCCTGCCAGCGCAGCCCGCGCAGCGTGACGCCGTCGGACAGCTGCGGCGGCAGTGTCGGGTCCAGGTGCACCCGGTCCTCGCGCATCCGCATTCCGGTCAGCCCGTTGGTGAAGGTCTGCAGGAAACCGCCCTTGCCGGTGAGGAAGTCCTGCGCGGGCGATCCGGCGTGCGGGTCGCCGGCGCCGGCCTTGTCGCCGCGCGCCTCGGAGAACTGGTGGAAGGCGCCGCGGACGAACGGCTTGATGGAACGCATCATGTACGTGTACGTCGAGCAGCCCGGCTCACCGGCTCCGGCGGCGGCGACGGCGTGCACCGAGTCGGTCATGGCCGGGCCGTCCGGGTCGGTGAGTCCGGCGTAGTGGTCCAGCGTGTTGACCTTGGCGCGCTGCGACATCGGCCATTCCAGCGGGTACTGGAGCAGCACGGTGTCGGCCTGCTTGATCATCGTGTTCTTGTATCCGTCGTACTGCTTGAAGACGTCGTTCTTCTTGTCGTACGGGATACGGATGCGGTCGGCGATGTCCTTCCACGCGGCGGGGGCCTGCTGCCCGAGGAGTTCGGCGGCGTGGCCGGCGTTGCGCAGCGCGGTGACGGCGCCGGCGTTGGTGAAGACTCCGTCGTTGACGCCGTTGCTGTACTCGTCGGGCCCGGCGACGTTCTTGATCGAGTAGCTGCCGTCGGCGTAACGGGTGACGCGCGAGGCCCAGAATTCCGCGATGCCCTTCATCACCGGCCAGCCGCGTTCGCGCAGCCAGGCGGTGTCCTTGGTGGCGAGGTAGTACTGCCAGGCGGCCAGGGAAACGTCGCCCATCAGGTGATTCTGGGTCTTGCAGTGCGGCGGGTCCCAGCTGTGGCACTCGTTCCACAGATCACCCTTGCTGCCGCTGGTCCATGGGTAGAACAGGCCCTTGTAGCCCAGCTTCTTCGCGTTCGCGGCGGCTCCGGCCCGGGTTTCGTAGCGGTAGTCCACGATGGACTTGGCCAGGTCGGGGTGGGCGGCCAGCAGTCCCGGGTACATCCAGGTCTCGGCGTCCCAGAAGATCTCGCCCGCGTAGTTGTCGCTGCTCAGTCCGGCCGGGCTGATGCTGTTGCGGCTGTCGGCGCGGGTGCTGGACAGCAGGCCGTACTGTGCCGCGCGCACCCACGACTGCAGGTCGCGCCCGCTGCGTCCCTTCACCTCGACGTCGCTGCGCCACAGTTTCTGCCACGCGGCGGCGTGCTTCCGGTACAGGGCGTCCCAGCCCCGGCCGGCCGCCTGCCGCGCGGCATCGTTCGCGGCGGCGCGCGGAGTACGGGAAGTGAGGGCGGTGTCGACGCCGACGTACTTGGTCAGCTCATAGGAGCGACCGGCTTGCACCGGAAAGGAGACGCTCTGCTGGTTGCTGAGACTCTTTGCCGCGCCCGCGCGCTTCGTGGTCATGTGCTGCGAGCGGACCTGGGAGCCGGGGCGCAGCGTCGAGGCGACCGCGCCGTCCGTTTTCGTGCCGTCTGTACGGAAGGCCACGTCCATCGTCCGGCCGTCCGGCCGCGCGCCGCCGCCGGTCTGTGTCATACGGCGCGCGCCGCGCCCGTCGAGGCGGTCGGTGACGGTGGCGCGGCCGCCCCAGTGCGGCGTCATGCGCAGTCGTACGGCGCCGGTGTGTGCGCTGGTGCGGTCCGCGAGCACGTCGTACACGAGGTCGGTGGCGCGGCCGTCGGCGGCTGTCCATGTCAGTGACGTACGGACCAGGCCGCAGCGGATGAACTGCGTCTGGCGGTAGTTCGAGATGCGGCCTGCCGGGGTGGCTGAGTCGAAGGTCTGCGGGCGGTCGCCGGCGGCGGTGACGTCGAGGCCGGTCCAGGTGGGGAGCGCGGCGATGGCCTGGCGGCCCTTGAGGTTCTCCGGGCCGCGCGCGTACAGGCCGGAAACGAAGGACCCGTCGTAGCGCGGTGTCTTCAGCGGCCAGCCGGTCGTCTCGCCGGGAGCCGTGTATCCGGCGCCGTTGGGAGCTATTCGCTGGCCGAGGTAGCCGTTGCCGACGAAGGCGTGGTGGCCGTCCTTGGGGTCGATGCGGGTGGCGGTGGGGGTCCAGCCGTTGCCGTCGTCCGTGGCGGAACGTTCCGCCGTTGGGGGCTGCGTGCTGGATCGTTTCGCCCCGGAGGGCCGCGCGGTGAAACGGTCCAGGTCCTGCGGCGCGCAGGAGGCCTGGGACGACTGGTCGGGCTGGGCTGACCGGGCGGCGGCCTGCGCCGTCGCTGCGCCCGATGGCGGAGTGGATGCCGACGCCGATGCCGGTGGCAGCGTCGTGACGAGGGCCCCCGCGAGGAGCGGGGCGATCAGTTTGGCCGAGTGAGTCATCGGTCTCCGTCGCAAGTGTCCATCCGATGCGGCCGTGCGCTCAGCACCACGAACCACATCAAGAACATCACCAACAAACGCCCCAAAAGCATCGGAGCGCCCCACCCGCCACATGACGGAGTTCACAGGATCGCGGGCCGATTGGTCAATAGCCCTCTTCATACGGCACACTTTTAGACTGACCAGTCAGAACAAAGGAGGGGCCGTGGACACCACCCGCCAGGGGGCGGCGGTCAACGCCAGGGGAATCGGAGTGAAAGGCCCGCGGGGGTGGGCGTTCAGAGACGTCCACATCACCGCGGACCCGGGGTCACTGATCGCCGTCGAGGGCCCGTCGGGCTCCGGCCGCACCTGCCTCCTACTGGCGCTCACCGGCCGCATGCAGCTCGCCGAGGGCCACGCCACCGTCGCCGGCTTCCCCCTGCCCAAGCGCATGGGAACGGTGCGCAGCCTGACCGCCATCGCGCACGTCCCCGGGGTCGCCGACCTGGAACCGGCCCTGACCGCAGGGGAACACCTGGAAGAGCAGGCCCTGTTGGGCCACCGGATGGCCGGCTCGCTCGGCGCCCGGCTGCCCTGGGGCCGCCGTTACAAGGAGGCGACGCGGGCCCGCGTCGAGGCGGCACTGGCCGCCGTCGGCCTCGACCCCGCCACCTTGCCCAAGGGACTGCGCACCGCCGTACGGGACTTGGAGCGCATCGAGGCGCTGCGGCTGTCGGTCGCCCTGGCCGTCATGCACGGCCCGCGACTGGTGGCCATCGACGACGTCGACCTCAAACTCTCCGCGGACGAGCGTTCCCAGGTCTGGCAGATGCTGCGCGACCTGGCCCTGAACGGCACGACGGTGGTGGCCTCGGCCAGCACCGCCCCGGACGACGCGATCGTCGTACGGACCACGCCGGCGGCCGCGGAATCCGCCGCCTCCCCCACCCCCACTTCGACCACCGGCCCGTCCGGTACGACCGACACCCACGAGGAGGAAGCAGCCCATGCGCTCGCCGAAGCTCGCCGCGCTTGAGCTCAAGCGCTTCGGCAGGGGCAAGCTCCCCCGGCTGGGCCTCGTCGCCCTGATGCTGATCCCCCTGCTGTACGGCGCGCTGTACCTGTTCTCGTTCTGGGACCCGTACGCGAACCTGGACAAGATCCCGGTCGCGCTCGTCAACGACGACCAGGGCGCCACCGCCGACGGCAAGAAGATCGAGGCGGGCGACCAACTCGTCAAGAACGTCAAAGACAGCAACACGTTCAACTGGGAGGAGGTCAGCTCCGCCGACGCCGCGAAGGGCGTCGAGGACGGTACGTACTACCTCTCGCTGACCGTCCCGAAGGACTTCAGCGAGCGGATCGCCTCCAGCTCCGGTGACCACCCGGAGACGGGCGCGCTCCAGGTCCGCACGAACGACGCGAACAACTACATCGTCGGCTCGATCTCCAAGACGATCTTCTCGGAAATCCGCGCGAAGACGTCGGCGAAGTCGTCGCGGGAGTTCTTCGACAAGATCTTCGTGTCGTTCTCGGATCTGCACGACCAGACCGCCAAGGCGGCGGACGGCGCCGGCAAGCTGGACGAGGGCCTGGGCAAGGCCAAGGACGGCACGGACAAGCTCGCGGACGGCCTGGGCACGGCCAAGGACAAGAATGGTGAGCTTACGGATGGGCTCGGGGAGCTGGGCAAGGGCGCGGGGACGCTGCGCGACAAGTCCGGTGAGCTGAGCCAGGGCGCGGGTGCCGTGAACAAGGGCGCCAGGGACCTCAACACGGGCCTCGGCACCGCCCAGGCGAAGGGCAAGCAGCTCAGCGACGGCGCCGGCCGGGTGGCTGCGGGCACCAAGCAGCTCGCCGACAAGGTCAACGGCATCGCCAAGCAGGATCTACCGTTCCTGAAGGCGCACAGCAAGGAGATCGCCGACAAGGCGCGCGTCGTCGCCGACCTCAGCAAGGCTCTCGACGACGACCTCGGCAAGCTGCCGGGGAACTCCGCCAAGGCTGCCGCCGAGGCACGGAAGAACGCAGAGGACGCCAAGGCCCTCTACCAGGAGAGCTGCGGTGGCGCCTCCGCCGACAAGGCCGACTGCGCGAAGCTGAAGGGCATCGCGGCAGGCACCGCACTCGCCGCCGACGCGGCGGAAAAGGTTGACGGAGTCATAGGAAAGCTGGACCTCCAGCACCTCCGTACGCAGCTCGGCGAGCTGCACAAGGGTGCCGAGCTGGTCGCCGACAAGGCCCCGGGCATCGCCGGCAATGCGGAAAGGGCGATCGGCCAGATCAACGAACTCAACGCCGGTGCCCAGAAAATCTCCCAAGGGGCCGGGCAGTTCGTCCAGGGCATCAACGCGCTCGCCGACGGCAGCGGCAAGGTGGCGGACGGTACAGGCAAGATCGCCGACGGCAACGGAAAGCTCGCCAACGGTGCCGGAAAGCTGCACGACAAGCTCGGCGACGCCAAGAACGGCTCCGGCAAGATCGGCGACGGCCTCGGCCAGCTGGAGGACGGCGCGCTCGACCTCAAGGGTGGCGTCTACAAGCTCAAGGACGGCTCCAACCAGCTCGCCGGCGGCCTGAACAGCGGTGTGGACAAGATCCCGGACTACGACAAGAAGGACCGCGACGCGCGGACCGACGTCATGTCCAACCCGGTCGAGCTCGCGTCGAAGTCGATGCACAAGGCGCCCAACTACGGCACCGGTCTCGCCCCGTACTTCATTCCGCTGTCCCTGTGGGTCGGCGCGATGGTCGCGTACATGCTGCTCGCGCCGCTCGGCAAGCGCGCGCTCGCCGCGGGGGCGCCGGGCTGGCGCATCGCGCTCGGGTCCTGGCTGCCGGCCTTCGCGATCGGCGTCGTGCAGGTGCTGGCCCTGATGGCCGTACTGCACTGGGGCCTCGGCCTGGAGATGGAACGCGCGGGGGCCACCATCGGCTTCCTGTTGCTGGCGACGGCAGCGTTCACCGCGATCATCCAGTTCTTCGGCGCGCAGTTCGGTCCGGCGGGCCGCGTACTGACCCTCGTCGTGCTGATGCTCCAGCTGACGTCGGCGGGCGGTACGTACCCGGTGCAGACCAGCCCCGGATTCTTCGGCGCGGTCCACCCGTTCCTGCCGATGAGTTACGTGGTGGACGGCCTGCGCCGGCTCATCACCGGCGGTGACCTCGGGATCGTGTGGCAGGGCTCCATCGTCCTGGCCGCGTTCACGGTCGGCGCACTGGCGCTCACGTCGCTGACCGCGCGCAGCCGGCAGGTCGTTCGGATGAAGGACCTGCACCCGGAACTGAGCCTGTGAGCGTGCGGACCGAGCACCGCGGCAGGCACGGGGGCGGCGGCGTTCGCGGCGCCGCCCCCGGCCCCGGGGCCGAAGCCGTCGCGCCGGCCCACGGTCCCCGCCGCGGCGCCACCCGGCGCAAGCTGTTCGACGCCGCGGTCACGCTCATCGCCGAACAGGGCTTCTCGGCCACCACCGTGGACGAGATCGCCGAGCGCGCCGGCGTCGCCAAGGGAACGGTCTATTACAACTTCGCCAGCAAGAACGTTCTCTATGAGGAGCTCCTGCGGAACGGCATCGACCTGCTCGCCGCCTCCCTCCAGGACGCCGCCGACCAGGCGGTACGGGCGGACGGCGGCACCCGGGTCGACGCGCTGGACGCGATGATCCGGGCGGGACTGGACTTCATCGCCGGTTCGCCCTCCCTGACCCAGCTGTACGTCGCGGAGCTGTGGCGCACGAACCGGGTCTGGCAGCCGACCCTCCAGTCCGTACGGGGCCGGGCGGTCGCCGTCGTCGAGTCCGTACTGCGGGACGCCATCGCCGTCGGCGAGCTGAGCGAGGAACTCGACGTTCCGCTGACGGCCTCCGCTCTGCTCGGGATGGTGCTGGTGGCGGCGCTGGACTGGCTGTCGTTCCAGCCGCACCGCTCGGTGGAGGACGTGCACGCCTCCCTGTCGCGGCTGCTTCAAGGACGGGTCAGCCCCATGCGCCCGCGCCCGGCCTAACATCGATTACGCGTAAACGCAGGTCAGAGCCCCGTTCTCGTATCCACCGGATGCGGGGGCGGGGCTCTCGCGCGAGACTGACCAGGGCAGGCGGCAGAAGGCAGACGAGCGCCGGGAGTGCGGCGTATGAGCAGACCATCGCGGCTCCCGTGGGTCATGAACGATCCGCTGACCCATCGCGGAACCGCCTTCACCGCCGCCGAACGCGACCGCCTGGGCCTCGTCGGCCGGCTGCCCGACGCGGTACTCACCCTGGACCAGCAGGCGCGCCGCGCGTACGAGCAGTTGTGCCGCCAGCCCGGTGACCTGGCCGCGTACATCAATCTGGAGCAGCTGCACGACCGCAACGAGGTCCTGTACTACCGGCTGCTCACCGAGCATCTGGCCGAGCTGTTGCCCATCGTCTACGACCCGACCGTGGGCGAGGCGATCAAGACGTACAGCCATGAATACCGGCGGCCTCGCGGCGTCTTCCTGTCCATCGACCGGCCGCAGGATGTGCGCCGCTCTTTCGAGGAGCTGAATCTCGGGCCGGAAGATGTGGACCTTGTGGTGGTCACGGACGCCGAGCAGATCCTTGGCATCGGCGACTGGGGCGTGCACGGTATCCAGATCTCGGTGGGCAAGCTGGCCGTCTACACGGCGGCCGCGGGCGTCGACCCCGCGCGATGCCTGCCGGTGGTCCTGGACGTCGGTACCGACAACGAGACGCTGCTCAACGATCCGCTGTATCTCGGCGTACGGCACAGCCGGGTGCGCGGCGAACGTTACGACGCCTTCGTCGCCGCGTACTTGGACACGGTCTCGACGCTGTACCCCGACGCGCTGCTGCACTTCGAGGATTTCGGCGCGGGCAACGCGCGGCGCTTTCTGGAGCGGTACGGCGAGCGCTACCGCATGTTCAACGACGACATGCAGGGCACCGGTGCGATCACGCTCGCCGCCGTCCGGTCCGCGCTGAAGATCACTGGGGTGCCGTTCCGCGAGCAGCGTGTCGTGGTGTTCGGGGCCGGTACGGCCGGGGTGGGCATCGCCGACCAACTCCGCGAGGCGATGGTCCGCGACGGCCTGGACACCGACGACGCCACCCGCCGCATCTGGCTCGTCGACCGGCCGGGACTGCTGCTGGACGACATGGACGGGCTGCGCGACTACCAGCGCGGCTATGCCCGCCCCGGCCGGGAGACCGAGAACTGGGTGGATGGCGAGGGGGATGTGGGGAGTGGCGCCGATGCGCGGGGCGGAAGTGAGGCGAGGGGCGGCAGCGATGCGCGAGACGGTATCGGTGCGCGCAACGGCATCGATCTGCTGACGACCGTACGGAACGTGCGCCCGACCGTTCTCGTCGGCACCTCGACCGTACGTGGCGCCTTCACCCGGAGGGTCGTGCAGGAGATGGCGAAGCACGTCGAGCGGCCCGTCATCTTCCCGCTCTCCAACCCGACCGAAAAGATCGAGGCCATGCCCGCTGACCTGCTGCGCTGGACCGACGGCAAGGCCCTGACGACGGCCGGCATCCCGGTGGACCCCGTGGAGATCGACGGCGTACGGCATGTCATCGGCCAGGCCAACAACGCACTCGTCTACCCGGGGCTCGGGCTGGGCGTGGTGGTGTCGCGTGCCGAGCGGCTGACGCCCGGGATGCTGCTGGCCGCTGCCGACGCGGTCGCCGGGCAGGTCGATGGCGGCGGGCCGGGAGCGCCGCTGCTGCCGCGGGTGGAAAATCTGCGTGCGTCTTCGGCGGCCGTCGCGGTCGCGGTGGTACGCGCGGCCGTTGACGAAGGAGTCGCGGGCGTGGCCCCCGACGATGTCGTACAGGCGGTGCAGGACGCGATGTGGCAGCCGGAATACGGGGAGATGCCGCGGCCGTCGTATTGACGAGCCGTCGGCCAATGGTTCTAATAGGAAAGCGTGTGCGCGTGACGTCGGCCAAAGAGCAGTGGGCCGGCCGGCAGTCGGGCGACACACCTTTCATCCAGGGACGACGCCATGAGTTCATACTCCACAGGCTGAGCCTGACATCAGCGCGCCCGGCGCGCGGCGGCGTAGCGCACGCCTTGTCCTTTTGCGCAGCCTGTGACCTGGTTCCTATTTTCACGCCTTCGATGGCCGTGACACGCAACCGGTGATTTATCCGGGCGAGGGACTTGTGCGTTGATGACCGCTGTGCGGTAACTGCCGTGCGGTGATTGCTGCACGGTGACTGCCGTGCTGCGCCGTTTTCGAGTGCGCGCTTCCCCTTCACCTTCATTTCCTCCCTTTCACCTTCACCGCGGTCATAGCTGCCTTACGGCAGCCGGTATGCGGGTCACGTTTTCGGAGAGCGACACCACATGTCCCAGCCCCAGCTCCAATCCTTCAACCAGTCGGTCATTGATGAGTTCCGATCCAACGGTGGAAAAGTCGGTGGCCCGTTCGAGGGCAGCGAACTTCTGCTGTTGACCACCACCGGCGCCACGTCCGGGAAGCCGCACACCGTGCCCCTCGGCTGCATCCGCGACGGCGGCCTGCTGCTGATCGTCGGCTCCAACCTCGGCGCGCCGGACCACCCCGACTGGTACCGCAACCTGCTTGCGCACCCGCAGGTGCAGGTGGAGGTCGGCACCGAGGCGTACGAGGCGATCGCGGTGCCTGCCGAGGGTGAGCGCCGCGACCAGTTGTTCGCGCAGGTGGTGAGCGTGGCTCCCGGGTACGGCGATTACCAGGCCGGGACCGTCCGCGTCCTGCCGGTCGTGGCGTTGGAGCCCGCCGAGCCCGAGTACGAGGAAGCGGACGGCGAGAATCCGCGCGAGATCACGACTCTCGCCGACAAACTCGTACAGGTCCACACGTGGCTGCGCGCGCAGTTGCGGCACGTACGCACCGAGGCGGAGGCGCACCTCGCGGCGCGGGCCGCCCACCAGGGCTCGGGCGCTCCGCCGGCGCCGGGGCTCGGGCTGCAGATCCGGCAACACTGCCTGGCCTTCTGCCAGAGCCTGGAGTTCCACCACACCGGCGAGGACGGCCACATCTTCCCCACCGTCGCCCGCCACCACCCCGAACTGCGTCCCGCCCTCGACCGGCTCCGGGAGGAACACCGGACCATCGCCCGCATCCAGAACGATCTTCTCGGCCTCCTCGCGGACATCGGCAACGCCGACCCGAAACGTTTCCTCACCGACCTGGAGCGGATGTCAGGAGAACTTCGGGCCCACCTCGCGTACGAGGAGGAACAGTTGATCCCCGCCCTGGCCGATGTTCCTTGGCCGCCGCCTGCGCCGAGTGCGCGCTGAAGAGAGCGCCGGCACGTGAGGTAAGCGTTGGGAGGTAGGTGTGGTCGGGCCGGGCCGTTTCCGACGGCGCGGTCGGCTCGGGTACGCCGGCCCGGCTCCTGCTTATGGAGTTCCTCTACTGGAGTTCCTCTATGACTTAGACAAACTCGGCAGGCCCGGTGAGCCCGACGGAAGTCTCGACAAGGCCTGGGCCGGTCTTCAGTTCCTGCTGGGCGCCGCTAGCGTGTCGGTCGACCTCATGATGGACGGATTTCCGATCGGCGAGGAGGGTCTCAGCGGATGGAGCGCCGAAGAGGTGAGGGAGGCGGCGACGGAGCTGATGACCGTATCGTTCGAGCGCTTGGCCGCCCATTACGACCCGACGCAGATGAAGGCGGAGGATGTTTACCCCAATGTGTGGGGCATCGACGAGGAAGCGGATATCGAGCGCCGACGCGAGTACTACGAGGTGCTGGTACGTTTCTTCAACACCAGCGCGCTCGGAGTCCGCGGCCATCATGTGCTTCAGCTTTCAGGCCGCGACGCCGGCTCGTTTTGTGGGGCGCGTGCCTTGCCCCTGCGGCCCACACCCCACACCGCCAGGATGACCAGCGCGCATCCTCCGAGCTGGCTGGCTGTGGGCCGTTCCCCGATCGCCATCCCGAGTCCGATCGCCATCACCGGTTGCAGAAGCAGTAGTGCGGCGCCGACGTTGGGTGCCAGGCGCGGCAGCGCGGGCGTCATCACCAGCCAGGCCAGTACCTGCCCGACGAGAGCCAGCGCGGTCAGCCAGGCCCAGGCAC
This sequence comes from Streptomyces sp. NPDC033221, assembly GCF_055577005.1. NCBI lineage: Bacteria > Bacillati > Actinomycetota > Actinomycetes > Kitasatosporales > Streptomycetaceae > Streptomyces > Streptomyces sp. NPDC033221. The sequence goes on from NZ_JBVIQN010000003.1 coordinate 170,354, forward strand.
GACCGTCGAGGGACACGTCGATACCGGTCCACACTCCGCCGAGCAGCGCGGCGGTGCCCGCGGCGGCCGCGGTGGACGTGCAGACCGGGCCGACCGTGTGCCCCTGCCCGCCGCCGAGCCGCATCAGGAAGAGGTACCCGGCGTATCCGAAGCCGGCGACCAGCCCGAATGCCGCGCCCGCCACGGGGTCGCTGCCCTGCGCCGGAGCGCCGACGGCTCCGCTGGCGAGTGCGACTCCCAGCAGCATGACGGGCGCTGCAGAAACGAATCTGCGCGGTATGGGGGTACGGGTGAAAGCGCGCGCCAGCAGCGGGAAGATCACCACCTGGATGTTGATGACCACTGTGGCGACGGAAGCGCCGACCCTGTGGATCGCCGCCGCCCAGAAGACGTAGTCGATGCCGAGCAACAGCCCCGCGGCCAGGTCCAGGCGCCGGAACCGCCATGCCCGCGGCCCGGCCGCACGCCGCTCCGCGAGCGCGAGCGGCACCAGCACGGTCAGCGCGATGGCGCAGCGGAAGAACGCCGCCGTTCCCGCACTCGTACCGGACAGTTTGACGAAGACGGCGGACGCGGAGATGCAGAGGCTGCCCCCGAGCACCATCCCTACGGCCTTCCGATCCGCGCCACCCTCGCGCGGCACTTCACCGCTCCGCGCTCCAGCAGCACCCGAACTCCGGGCTTCAGCACCATTCCGGGCTTCAGCACTACTCCAGGCTTCAGCACTGCTCCGGGCTTCAGCTGCGCCTCGGCCTTCAGCACTGCTCCAGGCTTCAGCCGCGCCTCGGCCTTCAGCACCGCTCCGGGATCCAGCCGCGCCTCGATCTTCAGCACCGCTCCGGGCATCGCCGCGCCGGCCTTCACCAGTTTCCGGAACCCTCATTTCTCCACTCTGTCCCCCACCACCCATCAACAAAAGCGACGTTCTGTCACCACAACCCGGTACCTCTGCTTATCTGTCACTAGCCTGAGCGCGTGATCAACTTGGAGCGATTGCGCGCCCTGGCGGCGGTGGACACGCACGGTTCCATCGCCCGTGCCGCACAGGCCCTGCACATCACGCCGTCCGGGATGAGCCAGCAGCTGAGCAAGCTGGAACGGGAGTGCGGGCACCGGCTTTTGGAGCCGGAGGGCCGCAGTGTCCGGCTGACGCACGCCGGCCGTGTGCTCGCGGACCACGCCGCCGTGGTCATGTCCCAACTCGCCGGCGCGGAACAGGACCTGGCCGCCCTGGAAAAGGAAGTGCTGGGCGGGCTGCGGATCGGCGCTGTGGGAAGCGCCATCCGGACCCTGCTACCCACCACGCTGGCCGTCCTGGCCGCGCGCCACCCACGGCTCACCCCGTCGGTACGCGACGGCGAGGTGGCCGACCTGCTTGCCGCCCTGCTGAACGGCGAACTCGACCTGCTTCTCATCGAGAACTGGTCGAACCGGCCACGGCACATCCCGGAAGGCGTCGCCGTACGCACGCTCGTCACGGAACAGGCGCACGTGGCGCTGCCCGCGGACCATCCGCTCGGCGAGCGGCCCGTGCTCCGCCTCGCCGACCTCGGCGACGTCCCGTGGGCGGCCTGCCCTCCGGGGTCCGAACCGCGCGAAGCGCTCGTCCAGGCCCTGCGGACCCACGGTGTCGAGCCGGAGATCCGCTACAGCATCAGCGACCACGCCACCCAGCTCACACTGGTGGCGGCCGGCTTGACCGTCGCGCTCATACCGGAAGCGGCGCGGCTTCGGACACCGCCCGGCGTCCGGTGCGTACCGACGGATCCGCCGCTGCGGCGTCACGTGCAGGCGGCCTGGCTGTCCCGTGCGGAAACTCCGCCCGTGCGCGCCTGCCTCGATGCCCTGACGTACGCGCCTCCCTCGGGGCCATCCGCTGTCGTGTCACCGGCAGTTGATTCCGAGGGGAACTGAAAGGGTGGGTGCGGCGTGGCTCCACGCGGCAGCGCACCACACGGCCCGCGGCCAGGCCGGCCTGGCCGCGTACGACTCCAGGGTGCCCTCGCGGACGCGGACACTTGACGGGCGGTGCTCGTCGAGCAGGCGCGCGACGGGTTGCCGTAATCGCCTGCTCAACGAGCCGCATCTGGATGCCGTAGCCATCAGCAGACAGACACCAACATCTGGGGGCAGCACCGGCCGGCCGCCGCCCGGCAACGCCGAGGAAGCTTTGGCGCTCGCGCGTACCGAGTACGCCCCGGTGTGGCCGGACGGGACACCCGCGCCCTTGCGGGTGTACGAGTTCGACATCGGGTTTCTCGTGTACGCGAAGCTGCCTCCCCGGCCGGCCACCACGCCGGACGGGCGACGCCGCCCACCCGGGAACCCGGGTGGGGCGTGCGTGGTCGTGGCCAAGGACACCGGGGAGATCAGCAGGGTGCCGCTGCGGCCGCCGGTGGATGCGGTCGCGCTGTACCGGCGGTTCCACCGGCCCCGCGGCGGTGGCGTCAGCCCCGTGCTGCCGCGATCTGACGGGACATGATCGTCGTCAGTTCGTACGCCGTGTGGGAGGCCGCCACGGACGTGATCTCCGCATGGTCGTACGCGGGGGCCACCTCCACCAGGTCGGCGGAGATCAGGTTGCAGGAGGACAGGCCGCGGAGGATCTCCAGGAGTTCGCGGGAGGTGAGGCCGCCCGCCTCCGGGGTGCCGGTGCCCGGGGCGTGGGCCGGGTCCAGGACGTCGATGTCGATGGAGATGTACAGGGGGCGGTCGCCGATGCGCTGGCGGAGCTGGTCGGCGACCTCGTCGACGCCGCGGCGCATGACGTCGGCGGACGTGACGATGCCGAAGCCCATCTTCTCGTCGTCGTCGAGGTCCTTCTTGCCGTAGAGGGGGCCGCGGGTGCCGACGTGGGAGAGGGCGGAGGTGTCGAGGATGCCTTCCTCGACGGCGCGGCGGAACGGGGTGCCGTGGGTGTACTCGGCGCCGAAGTAGGTGTCCCAGGTGTCCAGGTGGGCGTCGAAGTGGAGCAGGGCGACCGGGCCGTGCTTCTTGGCCATGGAGCGCAGCAGGGGCAGCGCGATGGTGTGGTCGCCGCCCAGCGTCATCAGACGGGCGCCGGTGTCCAGGAGGTCGTCGGCGGCGGCCTCGATGGTGTCGACGGCCTCGTTGATGTTGAAGGGGTTGGCGGCGATGTCGCCGGCGTCCGCGACCTGCGCGAGGGCGAAGGGGGACGCGTCCTGGGCCGGGTTGTACGGACGCAGCAGGCGGGAGGCCTCGCGGATGGCGTTGCCGCCGAAGCGGGCGCCGGGGCGGTAGGAGACGCCGGTGTCGAAGGGGACGCCGACCACCGCGACGTCGGCCGTGCCCACCTGGTCGAGGCGGGGCAGCCGGGCGAAGGTCGCCGGGCCCGCGTAGCGGGGGACGCGGGAGGAGTCGACGGGGCCGACGGGTTCCTGGGGGGTGCCGGGGGTGGCGGATGCGGTGGTCATGGGCCGAGGTTAGGGAGCGGAGACCGGGATGCCCATGGACATTTATGACGATGTGGCGTCGGCGCATGGACACCGCGTCCATCGTGTGGTGCTTCAAGGGACAATGACCTCATGCCGATACTGCCGCCTGCTCCCAGCCGCACCGAACTCGTCGACCATCTCGTACGGACCCGGATCGCCGGTGAGGTCGCCACTCCCCGCGAGAACAACCTCGATCATTACCGCAAGCTGGCCAACGGAGACCGCCACTACTGGCTCGGTCTCGAACTCGGGGACCGCTGGACCGACGAGCAGGACGTGCTCGCGGTGATGGCCGAGCGGTGCGGCGTCAACGACGACACCCGCCACCGGATGGGCCAGGACACCATTGATCCCGAGCTGACGGTGGACGCCCTGGACCGTGCGGCCGCCCGGCTGCGCAAGGCCGCCGCGGGCCGGGAGCGTGTGCTGTTCGCGACCGGGCATCCGGGCGGGCTGCTGGACGTGCACCGGGCGACCGCCGAGGCGCTGCGCGCGCGGGGCTGCGACATCGTCGTCGTGCCGGACGGGCTGCGGGCGGACGACGGGATGGTGTTCCAGTTCGCCGACGTGGCAATGCTGGAGCGCGGCGCGACGCTGTGGCACACCCATTCCCCCGCGCCGATGACCGCCGTACTGGACGGTCTGGAGCGGGCGGGTGCGGCGCTGCCCGACCTGGTCATGGCCGATCACGGCTGGGCCGGGTGCGCGGGGCAGCGCGGCCTGGACGCCATGGGATTCGCGGACTGCAACGACCCGGCGCTGTTCCTGGGCGAGGCGGAGGGCACGCTCCAGGTGACGATCCCACTGGACGATCATGTGCTGAGCCCGCGCTACTACGACCCGCTGACGGCGTACCTGCTCGGCGCGGCGGGGCTGCTGGGCTGAGCGATACGGCCGACGATACGGCGAGCGGCACGTGGGGCGCGCCCACGTGCCCCCCTCAGCCCCCAGTCGCTCACTCCCGCGGCGCCCGGATGACCCCTTCTTGGATCACCGACACCGCGAGCTGCCCGTCCGCCGTGAAGATCCGGCCCTTGCCCAGCCCCCGCCCGCCCTGCGCGGTGGGTGACTCCTGGTCGTACAGCAGCCAGTCGTCGGCCCGGAACGGCCGGTGGAACCACATGGCGTGGTCCAGGCTGGCGCCGACCACGTCACCGACGGCCCAGCCGCCGCGCCCGTGGGCGAGCAGCACCGAGTCCAGCAGGGTCATGTCGGAGACGTAGGTGACCAGGCAGATGTGCAGCAGCGGCTGGTCGATGTCGCCGTCCAGTTTGCCGTGCGTACGGAACCAGACCTGGGAGCGCGGTTCGCGCGGTTCCCCCGCGGTGCCGAAGGGCGGCTCGTCCACGTAGCGCAGGTCGACGGCGGCCCGCGCCTCCAGGAGGCGCTGTGCGACGCCCGGTTCGCGGAAGCGGTCGGCGTAGCGGGGCAGCATTTCGGCGGCGGTGGGCAGGGTCAGGGGGTCCGGTGCGTCCGGCATCGGTTCCTGGTGTTCCATGCCCTCCTCGTACACCTGGAAGGACGCGGAGAGGTGGAAGATCGGCTGCCCGTGCTGGACGGCGACGACGCGGCGGGTGGTGAAGGACCGGCCGTCGCGGATGCGGTCGACGGTGTAGACGATGGGCGCGCCGGGGTCGCCGGGCCGCAGGAAGTAGGCGTGCAGGGAGTGCGGCGGGCGGTCTTCGGGGACGGTGCGCCCGGCGGCGACCAGGGCCTGGGCTGCGACCTGGCCGCCGAAGACCCGGGGCACCACGGAGGGGCGGCTGGTACCGCGGAAGATGTCCTGCTCGATGCGCTCCAGGTCGAGCTGTTCGAGCAGGGCGGTGAGGGCGTCGTTCACGCGCGTACGGCTTTCACTCGGGCGGGGCGCGGGGGCCGGCTGCCGGGCCTCACAACCCCATGGACTTGGCGATGATGGAGCGCATGACTTCGCTGGTGCCGCCGTAGATGCGGGTGACGCGGGTGTCGGCGTACAGGCGGGAGATCGGGTACTCCTGCATGTAGCCGTAGCCGCCGTGCAGCTGGAGGCACTTGTCGATGACGACGGCGGCGCGCTCGGTGGTGAAGAGTTTGGCGGAGGCGGCGTCGGCGGCGGTCAGTTCGCCCGCGTCGTGGGCGTCGAGGGCGCGGTCGACGACGGCCTGCATGGCGTCCACCTCGGACTTGCAGTCGGCGAGGACGAACTTGGTGTTCTGGAAGGAGGCGACGGACTTGCCGAAGACCTCGCGGTCCTGGACGTACTCCTTGGCGAACCGGACGGCCGCGGCGGCCTGGGCGTAGGCGCCGATGGCGATGCCGAGACGTTCCTGCGGGAGGTTCTGGCCGAGGTAGGAGAACGCCTTGCCCTCTTCGCCGAGGCGGTCCTCGACGGGCACCTTGACGTCGCTGAAGGAGAGTTCGGCGGTGTCGGAGCTCTTGAGACCGAGCTTTTCCAGCTTGCGGCCGACCGCATAGCCCTCGGAGGTGGTGTCGACGACCAGGAGGGTGATGCCGCCGCGGCGGTCCTCCGGGGTGGGAGGGGCGGTGCGGGCGCAGACGATGACGCGGTCGGCGAGGACGCCGCCGGTGATGAAGGTCTTGGCGCCGTTGAGGACGTAGTGGGTGCCGTCCTCGGAGAGCTTGGCGGTGGTCTTCATGCCGGCCAGGTCGGAGCCGGTGCCGGGCTCGGTCATGGCGATGGCGGTCATCATGTCGCCAGAGACGAAGGAGGGCAGCCAGCGCCGCTTCTGCTCCTCATTGGCGTACTTGAGGAAGTACGGGAGGCAGAGCGCGGTGTGTACGCCGGAGCCGCCGAAGCTGACGCCCGCCCGGGCGCATTCCTCGGTGATGACGGCGTTGAACTTGAAGCTGGTCTCGCCGGCGCCGCCGTACTCCTCGGGGACCTCGATGCCGAAGACGCCCAGTTCGCCGAGTTTCTTGTAGAAGTCGCGGGGGGCCTGGCCGGCCTGCATCCACTCGTCGTAGACGGGGACGACCTCGGCGGCGATGAAGTCGCGGATGGTTTCCCGGAACGCCTCGTGATCCTCGTTGAACACCGTACGGCGCATCCGCCGCCTCCTCAGGTCCGCCGGCCGGCCGGAGCCGACCCCTCGACTAAGCGCTTGCTCAGCCGAAAGCTACCCGCCGGTCAGTCGCGCTGTCCAGAGGAACGCGAGGGGCCGGAGGGAGCCTGGATGCCGCCTGCCCCCCCGTCCGTGGCCACCGCCGCGAAGGCCCCCCGGGCCAGCCGGTGCAGCAGCGCCGACATCTCCGTACGGCCCGGGAGCGCGCCGGGGCGGCTGAGGTGCGGGGTGGAGTTGAGCAGCCCGAAGACGGCGTGCACGGAGGCGCGCGCGTCCGCTTCCGTGTACGCCGGGTACACCTCGCGCACCACCTGCACCCACAGCTCCACGTACTCGCGCTGGAGGCGGCGCACCCGCTTGCGGTCGGCCTCGCGCAGCCGGTCCAGTTCGCGGTCGTGGACGGTGATCAGCGGCCGGTCGTCGAGGGCGAAGTCGATGTGCCCCTCGATCAGGGCGTCCAGTACCGCGTCGGGGCTGTCGCCGCCGGATGCGGCGCGGATGCGGCCGCCCTCCAGGAGCCGTTCGCTGATGCCGACGAGCAGCTCGGCGAGCATCGCGTCCTTGCCGGCGAAGTGCCGGTAGAGGCCGGGCCCGGAGATGCCGACGGCGGCACCGATCTCGTCCACGCCGACACCGTGGAACCCGCGCTCGGCGAAGAGGCGGGCCGCCTCCTTGAGGATCTGCTCGCGTCGGCTGGTGGCTGCCGGGACGTGTGTGCTGCTCATACAACTAATTGTAGACAGGCGGGTTAGTGGTCGTTAACCTGGTGGAAATGAGTTAACGGCCATTAACAGCCGGGCGATCCCCGGCGTCCGCGGCAGCCGTACGGGCAAGCCGTGGTGAGGGAGCCGTGGCGATGGAGCCGAAGGAGGCGGGGGCACGGATGCGGATGGACCCGGCGGAAGTGGCACCGGTGCTCGACAGCACGGCCGACCCGGCGTCGGACGCCTGGCGCGCCAACGAGGCCGCCCACCAGGAGCTGGCCGAGGACCTGCGGTCCCGGCTCGCCGCGGCCCGCCTGGGCGGCGGCGAGAAGGCCAGGGCCCGGCACACGGCGCGCGGCAAGCTGCTGCCCCGGGAGCGGGTGGACGCGCTGCTGGACCCCGGCTCGCCGTTCCTGGAGCTGGCGCCGCTGGCGGCGGAGGGGATGTACGGCGGGGCCGCGCCGGCCGCGGGCGTGATCGCGGGCGTCGGGCGGGTCTCCGGCCGCGAGACGGTGATCGTCGCCAACGACGCCACGGTCAAGGGCGGCACGTACTACCCGATGACGGTCAAGAAGCACCTGCGCGCCCAGGAGGTGGCGCTGGAGAACCGCCTCCCGTGCCTGTACCTGGTCGACTCGGGCGGCGCCTTCCTGCCGATGCAGGACGAGGTCTTCCCGGACCGCGAGCACTTCGGGCGGATCTTCTACAACCAGGCCCGGATGTCGGGCGCGGGCATCCCGCAGATCGCGGCGGTCCTCGGCTCCTGCACGGCGGGCGGCGCGTACGTCCCGGCGATGAGCGACGAGGCCGTGATCGTACGGAACCAGGGCACGATCTTCCTGGGCGGCCCGCCGCTGGTGAAGGCCGCGACCGGCGAGGTCGTCACGGCCGAGGAGCTGGGCGGCGGCGAGGTGCACTCCCGTACGTCCGGCGTCACCGACCACCTCGCCGAGGACGACGCGCACGCGCTGCGCATCGTGCGCACCATCGTCTCCACACTCGGGGACCGCGGCCCGCTGCCCTGGACGGTGCGGCCCGCCGAGGAGCCCAAGGCCGACCCGGCCGGGCTGTACGGCGCGGTGCCCGCCGACTCCCGTACGCCCTATGACGTACGCGAGGTCATCGCGCGCGTCGTGGACGGCTCCCGCTTCGCCGAGTTCAAGGCCGAGTACGGCACGACGCTGGTCACGGGCTTCGCCCACATCCACGGCCATCCGGTCGGCATCGTCGCCAACAACGGCATCCTGTTCTCCGAATCCGCCCAGAAGGGCGCGCACTTCATCGAGCTGTGCGACCAGCGCGGCATCCCGCTGGTCTTCCTGCAGAACATCTCCGGCTTCATGGTCGGCCGTGACTACGAGGCGGGCGGCATCGCCAAGCACGGCGCGAAGATGGTCACGGCGGTGGCCTGCACCCGCGTCCCCAAGCTGACCGTCGTGATCGGCGGCTCGTACGGCGCGGGCAACTACTCGATGTGCGGCCGCGCCTATTCGCCCCGCTTCCTGTGGATGTGGCCGAACGCGAAGATCTCGGTGATGGGCGGCGAGCAGGCCGCGTCCGTCCTCGCGACGGTCAAGCGCGACCAGCTGGAGGCGCGCGGCGAGGAATGGAGCGCCGAGGAGGAGGCCGCCTTCAAGGCCCCGGTCCGCGAGCAGTACGAGACACAGGGCAGCGCCTATTACGCGACCGCGCGCCTGTGGGACGACGGGGTCATCGACCCGCTGGACACCCGCCGGGTGCTGGGGCTGGCCCTGACGGCGTGCGGCAACGCGCCGCTGGGCGAGCCGGGCTACGGCGTCTTCCGGATGTGAGGGGAGTGCGGGGAGTGAAGGAACAGATGAGCATGTTCGACACCGTCCTGGTCGCCAACCGGGGCGAGATCGCGGTCCGCGTCATCCGGACGCTGCGCGCGCTGGGCGTCCGCTCGGTCGCCGTCTTCAGCGACGCGGACGCCGACGCCCGGCATGTCCGTGAGGCCGACACGGCGGTACGGATCGGCCCGGCGCCGTCCACGGAAAGCTATCTGCACGCGGGCCGGCTGATCGAGGCCGCGCACCGCAGCGGCGCGCAGGCCGTGCACCCGGGGTACGGCTTCCTCGCCGAGAACACCGCGTTCGCCGCGGCCTGCGCCGACGCCGGGCTGGTCTTCATCGGGCCGTCCGCCGAGGCCATCGAGCTGATGGGCGACAAGATCCGCGCGAAGGAGACGGTGCGGGCGGCCGGTGTGCCGGTCGTGCCCGGCTCCTCCGGCAGCGGGCTGACCGACGCCCAACTGGCCGACGCCTCGCGAGAGATCGGGATGCCGGTGCTGCTGAAGCCGTCCGCGGGCGGTGGCGGCAAGGGCATGCGGCTGGTGCGGGACGAGGCGCTGCTAGCCGACGAGATCGCCGCGGCCCGGCGCGAGGCGCGCGGCTCCTTCGGCGACGACACGCTGCTGGTGGAGCGCTGGGTGGACCGCCCCCGGCACATCGAGATCCAGGTGCTGGCGGACGCACACGGCAACGTCGTCCACCTCGGCGAGCGCGAGTGCTCGCTCCAGCGCCGCCACCAGAAGGTGATCGAGGAGGCGCCGTCCGTCCTGCTGGACGAGGCGACGCGGGCCGCGATGGGCGAGGCCGCCGTGCAGGCCGCCCGCTCGTGCGGCTACCGGGGCGCGGGCACGGTCGAGTTCATCGTGCCGGGCGACGACCCCGCTTCGTACTACTTCATGGAGATGAACACCCGCCTCCAGGTCGAGCACCCCGTCACCGAGTACGTCACCGGTCTCGACCTCGTCGAGTGGCAGCTGCGGATCGCCGCCGGGGAGCCGCTGGCGTTCGGGCAGGACGGCGTCCGGCTGACCGGGCACGCCGTCGAGGCCCGGATCTGCGCCGAGACGGTCTCCGTCAGGGAGGGCGCGCGCGGCTTCCTGCCGTCCGGCGGTACGGTCCTGGCGCTCGCCGAGCCGCAGGGCGACGGGGTGCGCACGGACTCCGGCCTGGCCGAGGGCACGGAGGTCGGCAGCCTGTACGACCCGATGCTCTCGAAGGTCATCGCGTACGGCCCGGACCGCGCGACCGCGCTGCGCAAGCTGCGCGCCGCGCTCTCCGAAACGGTTGTGCTCGGCGTCCCCACCAACACCGGCTTCCTCCGCCGCCTGCTGGCCCACCCGGCCGTCGAGGCGGGCGAGCTGGACACCGGCCTGGTCGAGCGGGAGATGGACGCGCTGGTGCCGCGGGAGGTGCCCGCCGAGGTGTACGCGGCGGCCGCCGCCGTACGCAACGCGGCGCTGGAACCGGCGCCGGACGGCGGCTGGGTGGACCCGTTCGCCGTACCGGACGGCTGGCGGATCGGCGGCCGTACGGCGCCCGTCACCCACCAGGTCAAGGTCCCCGGCCACGACCCGGTGGCCGCCACCGGCACCGGGCACGTCACCGCCGACCGGGTCCGCGTCACCGTCGACGGTGTCGTGCACACCTTCCACCGGGCAGGCGACTGGCTCGGCCGGGACGGCGACACCTGGCACGTGACGGACCACGACCCGGTCGCCGAGACGCTGCGCGGCGCCGCCGGAGCACACGGCATGGACGCGCTGACCGCGCCGATGCCCGGCACGGTCACCGTCGTGAAGGTGGCCGTCGGCGACGAAGTGGCCGCCGGGCAGGGGCTGCTGGTCGTCGAGGCGATGAAGATGGAACACGTCATCTCCGCGCCGCACGCCGGCACGGTCAGCGAACTGGGCGTCTCCCCCGGCAGCACCGTCGCCATGGACCAGGTGCTCGCCGTCGTGGACCCGCACGAGAGCGCGCCACCGGACCCGGCATCCGGCCCGACCGAGGAGGCAGCGACATGACCGCGCCCGGACTCCCGATGCCCGTCCCGGCCCCCGGCCTGCCCGCCCGGGTCCGTATCCACGAGGTCGGCGCCCGCGACGGCCTGCAGAACGAATCCGCCGTCGTGCCCACCGAGGTCAAGGCCGAGTTCATCCGCCGCCTGGCGGAGGCCGGGCTGACGACGGTGGAGGCGACCAGTTTCGTGCACCCCAAGTGGGTGCCGCAGCTCGCCGACGCCGAGCGGCTCTACCCGATGCTGGCCGGCCTCGACGCGCGGCTGCCCGTCCTCGTCCCGAACGACCGCGGCCTGGACCGCGCGCTCGCCCTCGGGGCCCGCCGGATCGCGGTCTTCGGCAGCGCCACGGAGTCGTTCGCCAAGGCCAACCTGAACCGTACGGTCGAGGAATCGCTGGCCATGTTCACTCCGGTGGTGGCCCGCGCGAAGGCGGAGCAGGCGCACGTCCGCGGCTACCTCTCCATGTGCTTCGGCGACCCCTGGGAAGGCCCGGTGCCCATCGCGCAGGTCGTCCGGGTCTGCCGCGCCCTGCTCGACATGGGCTGCGACGAGCTGAGCCTGGGCGACACCATCGGCGTGGCCACCCCCGGGCACGTCCAGGCGCTGCTCGCCGCGCTGAACGAGGCGGGCGTGCCCACCGACCGCCTCGGCGTGCACTTCCACGACACGTACGGCCAGGCGCTGGCCAACACCCTCGCCGCGCTCCAGCACGGCGTCAGCACCGTCGACGCGTCGGCGGGCGGCCTCGGCGGCTGCCCGTACGCCAAGAGCGCCACCGGCAACCTCGCCACCGAAGACCTGGCGTGGATGCTGCACGGCCTCGGTATCGAGACCGGGGTCGATCTGGGCCGGCTCACCGCCACCAGCGTGTGGATGGCCGAACAGCTGGGCCGTCCGAGCCCGTCCCGCACCGTCCGTGCCCTCTCCCACAAGGAGTGAACGATGTCCCTGGACCACCGCCTGTCCCCTGAACTCGAAGAGCTGCGGCGCACGGTCGAGGCGTTCGCCCACGACGTGGTCGCCCCGAAGATCGGCGAGTTCTACGAGCGCCACGAGTTCCCGTACGACATAGTGCGGGAAATGGGCCGGATGGGGCTGTTCGGCCTGCCCTTCCCCGAGGAGTACGGCGGCATGGGCGGCGACTACCTCGCCCTCGGCATCGCCCTGGAGGAACTGGCCCGCGTCGACTCCTCGGTGGCGATCACCCTGGAGGCGGGCGTCTCGCTCGGCGCCATGCCCCTGTTCCACTTCGGCACCGAGGAGCAGAAGCGGGAGTGGCTGCCGCGGATGTGCGCGGGCGAGGTGCTCGGCGCCTTCGGCCTGACCGAGCCGGACGGCGGCTCGGACGCGGGCGCCACCCGCACCACGGCCGTACGGGACGGCGACAGCTGGGTGATCAACGGCAGCAAGTGCTTCATCACCAACTCCGGCACCGACATCACCGGCCTGGTCACGGTCACCGCCGTCACCGGCCGCAAGGACGACGGCAGCCCGCTGATCTCCTCGATCATCGTGCCGTCCGGCACCCCGGGCTTCACCGTCGGCGCCCCGTACTCCAAGGTCGGCTGGAACGCCTCGGACACCCGTGAGCTGTCCTTCTCCGACGTACGGGTCCCGGTCGGCAACCTCCTCGGCACGGAGGGCCGCGGCTACGCCCAGTTCCTGCGCATCCTGGACGAGGGCCGGATCGCCATCGCCGCGCTGGCCACCGGCCTCGCGCAGGGCTGTGTGGACGAGTCCGTGCGGTACGCCAAGGACCGGCACGCCTTCGGCCGGCCGATCGGCCACAACCAGGCCATCCAGTTCAAGCTGGCCGACATGGAGATGCGCGCCCACACCTCCCGGCTGGCCTGGCGCGACGCCGCGTCCCGCCTGGTGCACGGCGAGCCGTTCAAGAAGGAGGCGGCGCTCGCCAAGCTGTACTCCTCGGAGATCGCGGTGGACAACGCCCGCGAGGCCACCCAGATCCACGGCGGCTACGGCTTCATGAACGAGTACCCGGTCGCCCGCATGTGGCGGGACTCCAAGATCCTGGAGATCGGCGAGGGCACGAGCGAGGTGCAGCGGCTGCTGATCGCCCGCGAGCTGGGCGTGTAGCACGGCCGCACGGCGGGCTCGTACGGCATTCCCGTGCAGCCGCCCGGTACGGCACAGGGCGGGACCGGTGCTCCGGTCCCGCCCTGCTGTCGTCGGCGCTGCCCTCAGATCACTTCTTCGTCCCCCACGGCACCTGCGGGGACTTGTAGTAATCGAAGCCCATGGCCTCCCAGCGGGGAGCCTGGGACGCCAGCCGGTGCTTGTAGGTGTTCCAGTCGTGGGTGGACCTCGGCGACCAGCCCAGCTCGGCGATGCCGGGCATCCGCGGGAAGGTCATGTAGTCGAGGTGCTGGTTGGTGGAGAGGGTCTCCGTCCAGATGGGGGCCTCGACGCCCATGACCGACTTTTGCGGCGCGCCCTTGAGGTAGGTCGCGGGGTCCCAGTCGTAGGACCGCTGGACCTCGACGTACCCGGCCCAGGCCTTACCCAGCTTGGTGTCCTTGGTGTACTTCATGTCGAGGTAGGACCGGTCGGCCGGCGACAGGATGAGCCCGGCGCCCTTACGGGCGGCCGCCGCGACCTGCTCCCGCTCCTTGACGGGGGTCTTGTCGTAGCCCCAGTACTGCACCGCGGCGCCCTTGGCGGGCGTGACGGCGGTCAGCTGGTGCCACCCTATGACCTTCTTCTTGTACTTGGTCACCAGCGGCTGGACCTTGTTCATGAAGGTCACGTAGTCCGCGTGGCTGGTGGAGTGCGCCTCGTCACCGCCGATGTGCAGATACGGCCCCGGGGTCAGCGCCGCGACCTCGCGGAAGACGTCGTCCAGGAACTCGTACGTCACCTTCTTGGGCACGCACAGTGAGCTGAAGCCGACCTCGACGCCCGTGTAGATCGGCGGCGCGATGTTGTTGCAGTTCAGCTTGGCGTACGAGGCCAGCGCGGCCTGGGTGTGTCCCGGGGTGTCGACCTCGGGGATGACCTCCATGTAGCGGCTGGCCGCGTACCGCAGGATCTCCCGGTACTGGGCCTTGGTGTAGTAGCCGCCGGGGCCGCCGCCGACCTGGGTGCTGCCGCCGTAGCTGGCGAGCCGCGGCCAGGAGTTGATCTGGAGCCGCCAGCCCTGGTCGTCGGTGAGGTGCAGATGCAGCTTGTTGTACTTGTACAGCGCAAGCTGATCGATGTAACGCTTCAGCTGCTCGACCGTGAAGAAGTGCCGGGACACATCGATCATCCCGCCGCGGTAGCCGTAGCGCGGGACGTCGGAGATGGTGCCGCCGGCGACCTTCCAGGGGCTGTGCTGCCTGCTGCGCTTCTCGATGGACGGCGGCAGCAGCTGGCGCAGCGTCTGGACGCCGTGGAAGAGGCCGGCGGGCCGGGCGGCGGTGATCGTCACCGCGTGCCGGGTGGAGGTGAGGCGGTAGCCCTCGGCGCCGAGCTTCTTGGTGTCCTTGCCGCCCAGGCGCAGCACGATGCCGTCCCGGCCGTCCTTGCCGGTGACCGGCAGGGGGTGGCCGGTGGACGGGCGCAGGACGTCCGCCAGGTAGCCGGCCACCCGCCTGACCTCGGCCGACGCGCCGGGCACCCGAATCCGGGTCCGGTGGCCGATCGTGTAGGGATCCTTGCCGGGCTTGACGGCGGCGGGTGCCGGGATGACCTGGTCGAGGGCTATCGGCTTGGCGTGGCGGGCGGACGGACTGCCGCGGTCGGCCGCGGCGGACTGCGTCCCGGCCGTCGACAGGCCCGCCGCCGCGACCAGCAGCAGCGAGCAGAACAGTCTGCTTCGTCTCACGAGATTCCCTTCGCTGGGCTCATCGTGCAGGGCCGTGCGTGGACTGCGTACGTGGCATGGAGCAACCGAACGTCAACATTGAGTACCGCTCGCCCCCCTGGTGGTCAAGGTGGACACCACGTCTGGCGTCATCCGGCGTGTCGCTTGCCCGATATCGGGCAGGTTTCTTGCGTAACCCGGGCCGACCCATCAGTATTCATCGGGTGCTCGATCGCCGTTCGCCCCATGAGGACCTCGTCGACCACCTGGTGCGCAGCACACCGCTACAACGCGGTGAGGCCGCCCGGGTGGTGCTCGACGTCCTCGCGTACTTCGACGAGACGACCGAGGCCTACGTCCGCAGACGCCACCGGGAGCTGCAGTCACAGGGACTGCGCAACGAAGCGATCTTCGAACGCATCGGCCAGGAGCTGCCGCACCGCGCGGTCCACCCGCCCCAGCTCTCGGCGCGCCAGCTGCGCCGTCTCGTCTACGGCTGAACCGGCCGAGCACCCCGGCGCGCGCCGCATCGCGCGCCACCTGTCCAATCGCCTGACCGGGAGGGTCACTACATGTGCGGGATCGTCGGCTACATCGGTAAGCGGGACGTGGCTCCGCTGCTCCTCGAAGGACTGCAGCGTCTGGAGTACCGCGGATACGACTCCGCCGGTATCGCCATCCACGCCAAGAGCACCGGCAAGGCCGCCGGCGGCCTGAAGACCGCCAAGGCCAAGGGCCGCGTCCGCGAGCTGGAGTCCCGCCTGCCCAAGCGCTTCGCGGGCACCGCCGGCATCGCGCACACTCGCTGGGCCACCCACGGCGCCCCCACCGACGAGAACGCGCACCCGCACCTCGACACCGAGGGCAAGGTCGCCGTCGTCCACAACGGCATCATCGACAACGCCGACGAACTGCGCGCCAAGCTCACCGCCGACGGCATCGAGTTCGTCTCCGAGACCGACACCGAGGTGCTGGCCCACCTGATCGGCCGCTCCCAGGCGCCGACCCTGGAGGAGCAGGTCCGCGAGGCCCTGCGCGTCATCGAGGGCACGTACGGCATCGCCGTGCTGCACGCCGACTTCCCCGAGCGCATCGTCGTCGCCCGCAACGGCTCGCCGGTCGTCCTGGGCATCGGCGAGAAGGAGATGTTCGTCTCCTCCGACGTCGCCGCGCTGGTCTCGCACACCCGCCAGGTCGTCACCCTCGACGACGGCGAGATGGCCACCATCAAGGCCGACGATTACCGCACCTACACCACCGAGGGCTCGCACACCTCCGCCCAGCCGACCACCGTGGAGTGGGAGGCCGAGTCGTACGACATGGGCGGCCACGACACGTACATGCACAAGGAGATCAGCGAGCAGGCCGACGCGGTCGACCGCGTGCTGCGCGGCCGCATCGACGACCGCTTCTCCACCGTGCACCTGGGCGGTCTGAACCTGGACCCCCGCGAGGCGCGTGCCATCCGCCGGGTCAAGATCCTGGGCTGCGGCACCTCGTACCACGCGGGCCAGATCGGCGCGCAGATGATCGAGGAGCTGGCCCGTATCCCCTCGGACGCCGAGCCGGCCTCCGAGTTCCGCTACCGCAACCCGGTCGTGGACCCCGACACCCTCTACATCGCGGTCTCCCAGTCCGGTGAGACCTACGACGTGCTCGCCGCCGTGCAGGAGCTCAAGCGCAAGGGCGCGCGCGTCCTCGGCGTGGTGAACGTGGTCGGCTCGGCGATCGCCCGGGAGACCCACGGCGGCGTGTACGTGCACGCCGGCCCCGAGGTCTGCGTGGTCTCCACCAAGTGCTTCACCAACACCGTGGTCGCCTTCGGGCTGCTCGCGCTGCACCTGGGCCGCATCCGCGACCTGTCCGTCGCCGACGGCAAGCGGATCATCGAGGGCCTGCGCAAGCTGCCCGGCCAGATCCAGGAGATCCTGGCGATGGAGGACGACGTCAAGCAGCTGGCGGCCGAGTACGCCGAGGCCAGGTCGATGATGTTCATCGGCCGGGTGCGCGGCTACCCCGTCGCCCGCGAGGCCTCCCTCAAGCTCAAGGAGATCTCCTACATCCACGCCGAGGCGTACCCGGCGTCCGAGCTCAAGCACGGCCCGCTGGCGCTCATCGAGCCCGCCATGCCGACCGTGGCGATCGTCCCGGACGACGATCTGCTGGAGAAGAACCGCGCCGCGATGGAGGAGATCAAGGCCCGCAGCGGCCGCATCCTGGCCGTCGCGCACCAGAAGCAGGAGAAGGCCGACCACACCATCGTCGTGCCGAAGAACGAGCACGAGCTGGACCCGATCCTGATGGGCATTCCGCTCCAGCTGCTGGCCTACCACGTGGCCCTGGCCATGGGCCGGGACATCGACAAGCCGCGCAACCTGGCGAAGTCGGTCACGGTCGAGTAGGCGATCGACGGCGAGCAGTCGCTCACGGGTGCGTGGTCGCCCGGGGGCGGGTGGTCGCTCGGGCGCGAGTCGCCCGACGTGCCGCGGGGGTCCTGTCCACCCCCGCGGCCACGGGCGTTCGTCCGGGGGACGGGCGGCCTGCGGAGGCCGCCCGGTCGGACGACACGTCCTGGGGGGGGCGGGAGGCGGGGCCCCGCGCGTGCCACCATACGCGCGGGGCCCCGCCTCCCCTGTTGCCGGCGTCGCCCTTACGCCGGCGGTGGCCGCCTTCCCGGGAACCGTCACCTCCCGGGCGGCAGCACGCTGTTGACGGACGGAGAGCCGGGCTGCGGACCGCCCCGTCCGCCGGACGCCCGTGCGCCCCGGGAGCGACGCCGGTGCCCTGTCCGGTCGCCGGAGCCGCTCCGTTCGCGTCCCTCTTGATCGGTTTTCTACCCCCGACCAGGGTGCATTCCACCTCTACGGGCCAGTAGATATGCCGAGTGCGCGTGAATACGGCGCTGGTGACGCTCCCTCACCTCACGCCCCATCAGGTCACGGGATGTCGGCGGCGCGGGTCACGGGGGGCAGCGGCGGGGAGCCGGAACGGTGAGCAGGCAACCGGTCAGGGAATGACGATCACGGGCCGCTGCGCGCGCCGGGCCAGCCGCCCCGCGACCGAGCCGAAGATCCGGCCCACGATGCCGTGCGTCGAGCCGACCACGATCGCGTCGGCCTCGTACTCGTGGCCGACCTCCTCCAGCTCGTTGCAGATGTCGCCGCCGCGCTCCACGAGGATCCACGGGATCTCCGCGAGATGGTCGGCGCAGGCCAGCTCCAGCCCCAGCACTTCCGTCCGGTGGTCCGGAACGTCCACGAAGACCGGGGGTTCACAGCCCGCCCAGACCGTCGTGGGCAGCCGGTTGGCCACATGGACGATGATCAGGCCCGAGCCGGAGCGCCGTGCCATACCGATTGCATACGCCAACGCGCGCTCGCTCGACATCGAGCCGTCGAAGCCGACCACGACGCCGTGCCGGAAGGCGGGGTCGCAGGAGTGGCGTGTCTGTTCCGCCGCTTGGAGGTCCGCCGTCGGATCGGCGACCTGCTTGCGGTCCGCTGGTTCGGGGATTTCGTGACCGGCCATGGTGTCTCGGCGAAGGAGGTCCTTGCGGAGGGGCGGACGGGGAGCGGCGATTGACTTGATCCGGCAGTTGACTGAGCTGGCTTGATCGAGAGGTCGGCCCCTTAGTTCAAAGGGGAACAACACGACCGGGAATCATCTTCCCAATGCCGTACCCCAAGAGTACGGCGCCAGTCCCCCGCTGCCCAGAGCCCCGCGCGGACGACGGGCCCCTGAGGCGGGGACGGACCCCCGTAACCACACGGGCGGGGGACCGCTCGAACATTCCCCGGAGCATGCCGGAGCGTGGCCCGGTTGGCAATGCCCCGGCCTGCCCCCGTACGTACCCATCGCGGTGACCCATGGCCCCCCGCAGCCGTTGTAGTAGCAGCCTGCCTGGAGGGAGTACGCCGTGCCCGGTCCGTCGAACACATCAGCCGATCCGGTGAGCGATCTCGTCCGCTGGGCGGCGTTCAGCTGTGCCGTGGTGCCCCTCGTCCTCATCCTGTGCGGCGCGTCCGCCGCCGGGGCGGCCGGCACCGCCGTGGGGCTGGCGGCGGTGACCTGCGCGTGCCGGGCCCTGCTGCGCCAGTCCGAGCGCACCGCCGCCCGGCCGTCCCCCGACGAGATCGCCCCGCACCGCGGCCGGCACAGCCGTACCGGCACCGGAGCCCACCGGGGAGGGCGCCGTTCCGAGGGGCGTACGCCGGAGGAATGACGCGCCCGCAAGCCTGCCCAGGGTCGTTTTCGGCCAACTTCGTGCTCAGGTGCATCTCTTGGCAAAAGCGACCCACAACCTGGGCCTGAGCTGGGACGAAAGGACCGCGGGGCGCGATTGCGCCCTACGGCTTACGGGCAGAGGCGAGAGGCGTACTTCCCAGCAGGCCCGACGAGTGGAACGCTTCGTGATCGAATGCTTCGCGCCAAGTTGCCATATCGACATACGAGCGGGTGGTGAACTTGGCACTCCATCCTCACGGGACGCAGTAGATTCGATCTTGGCAATCACGGCGGGGGAACAGTGCAGGACCGAGAGGGCGAGACGACCGAGGGGGGCTTAAGTGCCATGAGCCAGGACTCCGCTGCCGTACCAGATGCCGCACGCAAGCTCGCCGCCCGACGACGCCGCGAAATAGTCGCGGTGCTCCTCTTCAGTGGCGGCCCGATTTTCGAGAGCTCCATTCCGCTCTCGGTCTTCGGCATCGACCGCCAGGACGCGGGTGTTCCGCGGTACCGACTACTTGTGTGCGCGGGCGAAGATGCGCCTTTGCGCACCACCGGGGGGCTCGAACTGTCGGCCCCCTACGGGCTGGAGGCGATCGCCCGCGCGGGCACGGTCGTCGTGCCGGCCTGGCGGTCCATCACACAGGCACCACCACCGGCCGCGCTGGACGCGCTGCGCCGGGCGCACGAAGAAGGGGCCCGCATCGTCGGGCTCTGCACGGGGGCCTTCGTGCTCGCCGCCGCAGGGCTCCTCGACGGCCGGCCCGCGACCACCCACTGGATGTACGCGCCGACGCTCGCCAAGCGTTATCCGTCCGTCCATGTCGATCCCCGCGAGCTCTTCGTCGACGACGGCGACGTGCTGACCTCCGCGGGGACCGCCGCCGGCATCGACCTGTGCCTGCACATCGTCCGTACCGACCACGGGGCGGACGCGGCCAACGCGCTCGCCCGGCGGCTGGTGGTCCCGCCCCGGCGCACCGCGTCGGACCTGGGGCACCAGAGGTACCTGGACAGGTCATTACCGGAAGAGATCGGTGCGGACCCGCTCGCCGAGGTCGTGGCCTGGGCGCTGGAGCACCTCCACGAGCAGTTCGACGTGGAGACGCTGGCGGCCCGCGCCTACATGAGCCGCCGTACCTTCGACCGCCGCTTCCGGTCCCTGACCGGGAGCGCTCCGCTGCAGTGGCTGATCACCCAGCGCGTCCTCCAGGCGCAGCGGCTGCTGGAGACCTCCGACTACTCCGTGGACGAGGTCGCCGGACGCTGCGGCTTCCGGTCGCCGGTCGCGCTGCGCGGCCACTTCCGGCGGCAGTTGGGTGCCTCTCCCGCGGCCTACCGCGCGGCGTACCGCGCGCGCAGGCCGCAGAACGGGGTGCCCGAGCAGGTCTCCCGGGCGGACCGGCCGGAGCGCGGCGAGCGTCCCGGTGCCGGTGCGGACCGGTTCGCCGCAGCCGCGGCGGGCCACCTGCCGGGGGGCCACGGACAGCTGCATCACGGGCAGGCGTCGCACAGCCAGGCGTCGCATGCCCAAGGGGGGCTCGGTCCGGGCGGGCATACGCAGGGCCATCCGCAGAGCGGTCACGGTCCGGGCGGACACCCCCAGGGTTCGCACGGCGGTCCGGGCGGGCACGGGTCGGGCGGCCAGCCGGGGCACAGTACGGCGGGCCACGGCCAGCCGGTGCACAGCCAGGCCACGGCACTCGCGCCGACAGAGCCGGGCAAACCGGAATCCGATGCCTATGCGCCGCGGCTTCCGGAACAGTCCGCCGGGCGGCCGGCCGGCCGCCCGGTGCTGCCCAGTCAGCGGGAGCGCCCCGTAGGGTGAGACGTATGAACGATCGCATGGTGTGGATCGACTGCGAGATGACCGGGCTCTCGCTGGCGAACGACGCGCTCATCGAGGTGGCCGCCCTGGTCACCGACTCGGAGCTGAATGTCCTGGGCGACGGGGTGGACATCGTGATCCGCCCCCCGGCCGAGGCCCTGACCACCATGCCCGAGGTCGTGCGCCAGATGCACACCTCCTCCGGGCTGCTGGCCGAGCTGGACAGCGGCACCACCCTGGAGGACGCGCAGGAACAGGTGCTCCGGTACCTCAAGCAGCACGTACCGGAACCCGGCCGGGCACCGCTGTGCGGCAACTCCGTCGGCACCGACCGGGGCTTCCTGCTCCGCGACATGCCGGAGCTGGAGCGCCACCTGCACTACCGGATCGTGGATGTGTCGTCCGTGAAGGAACTGGCCCGGCGCTGGTACCCGAGGGCGTACTTCAACAGTCCGGAGAAGAACGGGAACCACCGGGCGCTGGCGGACATCCGTGAATCCATCGCGGAGCTCCGCTACTACCGGGAGGCGGTCTTCGTGCCGCAGCCCGGCCCGGACTCGGAGACCGCGAAGGGGATCGCGGCGAAGTACGTCCTGCCTGCGGACTCGTAGTGACGCAGCTCGCTCCCGGTTCCGAGCGGAACCGGGAGCGAGCACCCCTTCAGACCCTGTACACTTTTCTCAGCCGGTGGGGAACAAGACACCACACAGCACCGGTCATGGTGGGTATAGCTCAGCTGGTAGAGCACCTGGTTGTGGTCCAGGATGTCGCGGGTTCAAGTCCCGTTACTCACCCCAACGAGTAGGGCCCCCGGACGTGAAAGCGTCCGGGGGCCCTACTCGTTGGGGCGTTCGCCGTCGCGGGGCCGGGGTGCCCGTACGGGGGACGTGACGGCTGTCACATCCCCCGTACGGGCACCCTCCGGGCCCTGCGGCCCGCGGGCTCAGTAGCCGACGGTGAAGCGCTCCCCGGTGTGCTGCGGCTTCTCGATCTCGTCCAGGAGGGCGACGGCGTAGTCCTCGGCGGTAATCCGGCTGGTGCCGTCCGCGTCGGCGACCAGGTCGTCCAGGGCGGTGCGGTACGCGCCCGTACGCTCCCCGGGCTCGATCAGGGCGGCCGGGCTCACATTGGTCCAGCGCACGTCCGTGACGGTGCGGTAGAAGTCCAGCGCGTCACCGTGCGCGTGCATGATCTGGAGCAGGAACTCCGGCAGGCCCTCGGCGTCCCAGACCTGCTTGCCGTCCGGCGTACGGAGCGAGCCGGCGCCGCCGACGGAGACCAGCCGGGGAGCGGCCTCGCCGAGGGTGCGCAGGCCCGCGACCAGGGACTCCGCCGCGGGCTTGATCGTCGCGATGTGCCCCGGTCCGTCGCCGCCGCCCACCGCGCTGACCAGCACGTCCTGGCCCTCGGCCACGGCCGCGACGGAGGCCGGGTCGAGGATGTCGCCGGTGGTCACGGTCAGGTTCGGATCGGTCTTGGTGATCTTCGCGGGGTCGCGGACGACCGCGGTGACCTGGTGGCCGCGGCGCAGCGCCTCGTCGAGGACGCGGCTGCCGATGGTGCCGTTGGCTCCGAAAATGGCGATCTTGGACATGTCGGTACTCCCTGCGCCCCGGCCGGGGCATACTCTGGCTTTTCTTTTTCCGTCATCAGCCGCGCTGACGTCTTCCACGCTAGGGGCCTCAGCACGGCCTGCCGGGGTGGACACGGGACCAGTGATGGTGAAAAAACGACACGCTGCGCAGCAGGCCGGGGAGAGCATCCCGGCGGTCGCCTTCACGGCACCGGCCGGGCGGCCGGCCGGTGTGGAGGTGCTGACGCTCGCCGAGCTGCGCGACCGCGCCGACGCCTGCGCCCTCGCCGTGCCGCACCGGCCGGACTTCCACCACCTCCTCGTGGTGGACAGCGGACGCCTCAGGCACACCGTGGACTTCCGAAAGTATGAGCTGGCCGCGAATGACTGGATGTGGGTGCGTCCGGGACAAGTGCACCACTTCGGCAACTTGACCGGAGCGGAAGGACGACTGGTCCTGTTCGAATCCGGTTTCCTCGACCCGGCGACCGCGGCCGCGGCCCGCCTGGAGGACTGGTTCGGCCCCGCGGTGCACCATCCGGAAGGGGAAGAGGCGCAGGCGGTGGAGCGTGCGCTGCGCCACCTCCACCAGGAGTTCGGGGCGCTGCGCGGCCTGCCCCTGGAGACGCACATCGAGGTGCTGCGGCATCTGCTGGCCGTACTGGTGCTGAGGGCGGCCCGCCTGTCCGCACCGAGTGGGGGCGGGTCGGGCGGGGGACGACCGGGTGGTGGTGGTGGGGCGGGTGACGGCGGGCCGGGTGGTGGCGTCTGCGAGGCGAGCGAGACGTTTCTGCGTTTTCGCGACGCGGTGGAGCGCGGCTTCACCCGCAGCCGCCGCGTCGAGGACTACGCGCGGACGCTCGGCTACTCGCCCCGCACCCTGTCCCGCGCGACCACGGCCGCCACCGGTGTGGGCGCGAAGGAGTTCATCGACCGCCGCGTGGTGCTGGAGGCCAAGCGGCTGCTGGCCCACGGGGACCAGACCGCCGCCCGGATCGCCGTACGCCTCGGCTTCGCCGACGCCGCGAACTTCGCCAAGTTCTTCCAGCACCGTACGGGCAGTACGCCGATCTCCTTCCGTACGGAGGTACGCGGTCCGGCGTGAGGGAGCCGGCTGCGTTTTCGGAGGACCAGTGGGAGCGCTCCCAAGCATTGGGGCGGGCGGGCGCCCCGTCAAGAGGGGGCGCCCGGGTGCGTGACGCGGCCGCTGGTAGCGGAATTTACGCAACTGCTCTGTGAAACCTGCCGAGTTGGCACTAGCCTCCGTGCAACCAGTGGGAGCGATTCCATCCGTCGCGGGCCGCAGCGCCCGTACGACCCGAGGAGTCGCTCATGCGCAGACCGTCACGCCTGTACGCCCTGGCGGTGGCCGCGGCGCTCGCCCTTCCGGGCGGGTCTCCGCCCGCGGCGGCCGCCGTGGGCGCCTTTGCTCCGGCCGCGTCGGCCCCGGTCGCATCGGCCCTGGGCGCCTCGTCCGCGCCGACCGTTGCCGAACCGGCCGCCGGCGATCCATCCGCCGCAGGTCCGTCCGTCGCGCTCCCTGCGGCCGCTCCGCCGCGGCTGCGTGTCGTGGGCAACCGCCTCGTCGACGGCGCGGGCCGTGCGCACCGCCTGCTCGGGGTGAATCGTTCCGGCGCGGAGTTCGCGTGCGTACAGGGCCGCGGGGTCTTCGACGGCCCGGTGGACGACACGTCCGTCGCGGCCATCGCGGGCTGGCGCGCCAACACCGTCCGCGTACCGCTCAACGAGGAGTGCTGGCTGGGCACCGCCAACATCGACCCCCGGTACGCGGGCGCCGCCTACACCTCCGCCGTACGCGACTACGTACGGCGGCTGACGGCCCACGGCCTCACGCCCGTCCTCGAACTGCACTGGAGCCACGGCCGCTACACCGGCCCCTCGGCCGCCTGCGCCGACGAGCACGCGAGCTGCCAGAAACCCATGCCGGACCGGCGCTACTCCCCCGCCTTCTGGACCTCGGTCGCCGACACCTTCAAGAACACCCCCGAGGTCGTGTTCGACCTGTTCAACGAGCCGTACCCGGACCGGGCGACGACGGACACCGAGCGGGCGTGGGCCTGCTGGCGGGACGGCGGCAGCTGCCCCGGCATCGGCTACGAGGTCGCCGGGATGCAGACCCTGGTGCACGCCGTACGGGCCACCGGCGCCCGCAACCCGATCCTGGTGGGCGGCCTCGCGTACGCCAACGACCTCGGCCGGTGGGCCGCGTACGCGCCGAAGGATCCGGCGGGCAACCTCGCCGCCGCCTGGCACGCGTACAACTTCAACGTCTGCGCGGACGAGGACTGCTGGGCCCGCACGCTGGGCCCGGTCGCCGACCACGTACCGCTCGTCGCGGGCGAGATCGGCGAGAACACCTGCGCCCACGCCTTCACCGACCGCGTCATGCGGTGGCTGGACGGGCGCGGCGCCTCGTACCTGGGCTGGACCTGGAACACCTGGGACTGCGCCGCCGGCCCGGCCCTCATCCGCGACTACGCGGGGACGCCCACCGCGTACGGCGCCGGGCTGCGCGACCATCTGCGCGCCCTGAACCCGGCGTGAAGCCGGAGAGCCGATGAGCCGGGACCCGGACCGCGGATCTGCGATCACGGACCGCGGTCCACGAACCCCGGCCCGAGGACCGCGCCGAGACACGTACTGGAATCCATACCGAGAAAGGACGACCCGCTCATGAGACGTTCCGCTGAGCAGCCTTCCGCACGTCGGCAGGACCAGCACAAGCAGCTCAACCAGCAAGTCCAGCCGGGCTTGCCTGACCAGGGCCGAACCACCCCGCGCCGCGCCCACCTGCACTCCGCGCCCCGGCGCCGCACCCGTGCCGCCGCGCTCGCGGCCTGCGCGATGCTGGTGGCCGCGGCCGGGACCGCCGGCGTCCTGCACGGCACCGCCCACGCGGCTCCGGCCGCCCGCGTCGACAACCCGTATGCGGGCGCCGGGGTTTATGTGAACCCCGAGTGGTCGGCGAAGGCGGCGGCCGAACCGGGCGGCGGCAAGGTCGCCGGGCAGCCGACCGGCGTCTGGCTCGACCGCATCGCGGCCATCAACGGCACCGGCGGCACCATGGGACTGCGCGGCCACCTGGACACCGCCTTACGGCAGGCGGCGGGCCGGCCGCTCGTCGTACAGCTGGTCATCTACAACCTGCCGGGACGGGACTGCGCGGCGCTCGCCTCCAACGGCGAACTGGGGCCGACGGAGATCGACGCGTACAAGACCCGCTACATCGACCCCATCGCCGCCGTCCTCGCCGACCCGAAGTACGCGTCGCTGCGGATCGTGACCACCGTCGAGATCGACTCGCTGCCCAACCTCGTCACCAACACCGGCGGGCGCGCCACCGCCACCCCTCAGTGCGACACCATGCTCGCCAACGGCAACTACGTGAAGGGCGTCGGATACGCGCTCAACAAACTCGGCGCGGTCCCCAACGTCTACAACTACGTGGACGCCGGACACCACGGCTGGATCGGCTGGGACGACAACTTCGGCGCCTCGGCGCGGCTGCTGCACCAGGCGGCCACGGCCGAGGGCAGCACGGTCGACAAGGTGCACGGCTTCATCACCAACACGGCCAACTACAGCGCGCTCAAGGAGGAGAACTTCGCGCTGGCCGACAGTGTGGCGGGCCGGTCGGTGCGGGAGTCGAAGTGGGTGGACTGGAACCGTTACGCCGACGAGCTGTCGTTCGCCCAGGCGTTCCGGCAGGAAGCGGTACGGGCCGGGTTCCGTCCGGACGTGGGCATGCTGATCGACACCTCGCGCAACGGCTGGGGCGGCAGCGCGCGGCCCGCCGGCCCCGGGCCTCGTACGAGCGTGGACGCGTACGTGGACGCGGGCCGGTACGACCGGCGGATCCACGTCGGCAACTGGTGCAACCAGGCGGGTGCGGGACTGGGCGAGCGCCCGCGGACGGCGCCGGCGGCGGGGATCGACGCGTACGTGTGGATGAAGCCGCCGGGTGAGTCGGACGGTTCGAGCACGGCGATCCCGAACAACGAGGGCAAAGGCTTCGACCGCATGTGTGACCCGACGTACGAGGGCAATCCGCGCAACAACTACCACCGGTCGGGCGCCCTGCCCGGCGCGCCGCTGTCCGGGCACTGGTTCTCCGCGCAGTTCCGGGAGCTGCTGAAGAACGCGTATCCGGCGCTGTAGGCCCCATTCGGGCCGCAGGTCGGCAAGCAGGCGGGAGGGGCGCTGGTGTGGTGGTGTGCGGGTGCCCCTCCCGCTCGTCCCGTTGGGACCACGCCCCCTCTCAGGACGACGCCCGGCGCACCAGCTCGGTCGGCAGTACGAGGTGGGCGCCGGCCGGGCCCGGCGAGACGTGTGGGCCCGGCGGGATGCGTGAGTCCTGCGGGGTGTGCGGGCCGGACGAGGTGCCACCCGCTCCCCCGTTGATCTGCCGCATGAGCAGTCTCGCCATCGCCCGGCCCATCTCCTCGATGGGCTGGCGGACGCTGGTGAGCGGCGGGTCCATGTGCCGGGCGATCGCGGAGTCGTCGAAGCCGACCAGGGCCACGTCGTCGGGGATGCGGCGGCCCGCCGCGCGGAGTTCCTGGCGGGCGCCGGCCGCCATCACGTCCGAGGCGCAGAAGACGGCGTCCAGGGCGGGGCGGCGGGTGAGCAGTTCGCGCAGGGCGCGCCGCCCGCCTTCCTCGGTGAAGTCGCCGTGCGCGACGAGCGCGGTGTCCTCGGGGTGGCCGGCGGCGCGTACGGCCTGGCGGTAGCCGTCGAGGCGGCAGTGGGCGACGTACATGTCGGGCGGTCCGGCGATGGTGGCGACCTGCCGCCGGCCGCGGCCGATGAGGTGCTCCAGGGCGCTCTGCGCGCCGCCGGTGTTGTCGGAGTCCACGTACGGGACCGTTTCCCCGGCGCTGCGGCGGCCGTTGAGGACGGTCGGGATCGCCATCCGTTCCAGCAGGTCGGGCAGCGGGTCGTCGCCGTGGACGGAGACCAGCAGTACGCCGTCGACGCGGTGCGCGGCGAGGTAGTCGGCGAACCGCCGCCGCTCCTTGGACGTACGGATCAGGGTGAGCAGCAGCTGCATGTCGTGGTCGGCCAGGCCGGCGCTGACGCCGCGCAGGATGCCGGAGAAGTAGGGCTCGGCGAAGAGCCGGGTCTCGGCTTCCGGCACGACCAGGGCGACCGTGTCGGCGCGGTTGGCCGCCAGGGCGCGGGCGGCGCGGTTGGGGACGTAGCCGAGGTCGGCGACGGCCTGCTGGACCAGGGTGCGGGTCCGTTCGCTGACCCGGGGGGAGCCGTTGATCACGCGGGAGACCGTGCCGCGGCCGACGCCCGCGCGCGCGGCGACCTCTTCGAGTGTGGGCCTGCCGCCCCCTCGCCGTGCGCCTGTCGTCATCGCCGCCTCCGCTTGCCGTCCTGGCCGTACATTCAACAACGAACCGTGCGACGGGTGTTGGCGCGCGATCCCTTGACACGCGTACCGGGGAGCGGCGACCCTTCACCTCATCACGTCTGGGAGCGCTCCCACCGTACTGGAAACCCCACATCCCGCACGCACGGTCTGCAGGGCACCAGGAGGAGACGCAATGCGAACGACGATCCGCGGCACCCGTCGGCGGGCGGTGGCCCTAACGGCCGCCGCCGCGCTCGGGGCCGCACTGCTCGGCGGCTGCGCCGAGGACAGCGACGCCCGCGGCACGCAGGGCCCGTCGGGGGCCGGCGCCCACAAGACCACCCTGACGGTCGGCGTCTTCGGCGTCTTCGGCTACAAGCAGGCCGGACTCTACGACGCGTACATGAAGCTGCACCCGGACATCACGATCAAAGAGACCTCGATCGAGCGCAACGAGAACTACTACCCGCAGCTGCTCACCCACCTGAGCACGGGCAGCGGGCTGGCCGACGTCCAGGCGGTCGAGGTCAACAACATCGCCGAAGTCACCGCCACCCAGGCGGACAAGCTCGTTGACCTCTCGAAGGCGCCGGGTGTGCGAAAGGCCGACTTCATTCCCTGGAAGTGGTCGCAGGCGACGAACGCGAGCGGCAGGACCGTGGGGCTGGGCACGGACATCGGGCCGATGGCGGTCTGCTATCGCAAGGACCTCTTCGCCAAGGCCGGACTGCCGACCGACCGGAACGCGGTGGCCAAGCTCTGGGCGGGCGACTGGGGGAAGTACCTCGACGTCGGCAAGCGCTACATGGCCAAGGCCCCGGCGGGCACCGCCTTCGTCGACGCCGCCTCCGGCGTCTACAACGCGGTGCTCTCCAGCAGCGCCGAACGCTATTACGACCGCGACGGCAAGCTGGTCTACAAGGACAGCCCGTCGGTGCGGCAGGCGTGGGACGCGGCTATGCGGGCGGCGACGGGGAAACTGACCGCCCGGCTCCAGCAGTTCCAGAAGACCTGGGACCAGGCGTACGCCAACGGGCGCTTCGCGACGGTCTCCTGCCCGCCGTGGATGCTCGGCTACATCAAGGAGAAGTCCGGGGACAAGGGCCGCGACGTGTGGGACGTGGCCGCCGCGCCCAAGCCGGGGAACTGGGGCGGCTCCTTCCTGGCCGTACCGGAAGCGGGCCGCAACAAGAGCGAGGCGGTCAAGCTGGCGGCCTGGCTGACCGCGCCCGAGCAGCAGGCGAAGCTCTTCACCCAGCAGGCCAGCTTCCCCAGCGCGCGGGCGGCGTACGGGCTGCCGGCGGTGGCGGGCGCCAAGCACCCGTACTTCGGTGACGCGCCGATCGGCAAGATCTTCGCCGCGGCGGCCGAAGGCATCCCCGACCAGGTGCTCGGCCCGAAGGACCTCACCGTCAACCAGAACATCACCGATGTGGGGGTGCTCCAGGTCGACCAGCAGGGCAAGACGCCCGAACAGGGCTGGCGGGCGGCGGTCGAATCGATCGACAACGCGCTGGACCAGTGAGCCATGGACGGCCGCCCCTCTCGCTCCGCGCCCTCGGCCGCGGCACCGCCCGCCCGTACCGGCGCGCCCCGGCCCGGCTCTTTCCGGCGGGCCGGGACCGCCTCCGATGCCGGGCATGCGGGCAGTTCCGGCTGCGCGGACAGCCCAGCCGGCAGCTCCGCCGACAGCTCCGCCGCCGTCCGCGCGCGGGAGCGCCGCAGCCGCCGCTACCGGCGGGACCTGCGCTGGAGCCCGTACATCTACATCGCCCCCTTCTTCCTCTTCTTCGCCGCCTTCGGGCTCTTCCCCCTCCTCTACACGGGGTGGGCCGCACTGCACCGCGTGGAGCTGACCGCGCCCAGCGACATGGAGTGGGCCGGGCTGCGCAACTTCACCCGGCTGCTGGGCGACGACTTCTTCTGGAACGCCCTCGGGAACACCTTCGTCATCGGTGTCCTCTCGACCGTCCCGCAACTGCTGATGGCGCTGGGCATCGCTCATCTGCTCAACTACCGGCTGCGCGGCTCGATGTTCTTCCGGGTGGCGGTGCTCACGCCGTACGCGACCTCGGTGGCCGCCGCGACGCTGGTGTTCGTGCTGCTCTTCGGGCGCGACTACGGGCTGGTCAACTGGCTGCTGAGCACGGTCGGCATCGACGGCGTCGACTGGGAGAACGGTTCGTGGAGCGCCAAGCTGGCGGTCTCCACGATCGTGATCTGGCGGTGGACGGGTTACAACGCGCTGATCTACCTGGCCGCCATGCAGGCGATACCGCACGACCTGTACGAGTCGGCGGCGCTCGACGGCGCCTCCCGGTGGCAGCAGTTCCGGTACGTCACGATCCCGTCGCTGCGGCCGACGATCCTCTTCACCTGCGTCGTGTCGACGATCGGGGCCACGCAGCTGTTCGGCGAGCCACTGCTGTTCAGCGGGAGCGCCGGGGCCTCGGGCGGCGCCGACCACCAGTACCAGACGCTGGGCCTGTATCTGTACGAGCAGGGGTGGGTGAACCTCCACCTCGGCCGGGCCTCGGCCATCGCCTGGACGATGTTCCTGATCCTGCTGGTGGTCGCCGCGGTCAACGCGCTGATCGCCCGCCGGCTGCGCACGAGCCAGTGAGGAGGAGCCATGACAGCCCGACGCACCGGCCGGCAGCTGCACGGCGGGAAGGTGACCTATGCGGTGCTGATCCTCTTCACCGCGGGGTCGCTCTTCCCGCTGCTGTGGACCGCCGTCGCCGCCTCCCGGAACAACACCCGGCTCGCGCAGACGCCGCCGCCGTTCTGGTTCGGCGGGAATCTGCTCAAGAATCTCGGTACGGCGTGGTCAGACGCCAACATGGGCGCGGCCCTGCTGAACACCACGGTGGTCGCCACGACGATCGCGCTGGGCACCGTGGTCTTCTCGACCGTCGCCGGGTTCGCCTTCGCCAAACTGCGCTTCCGGGCGAAGAAGCTGCTGCTGTTGCTGGTGATCGGCACGATGATGGTGCCGCCGCAGCTCAGTGTCGTACCGCTGTTCATGACCATCGCCGAGCTGGAGTGGACCGACCAGCTGCAGGCCGTCATCCTGCCCACCCTCGTCAGCGCCTTCGGGGTGTTCTTCATGCGGCAGTATCTGCTCCAGGCACTGCCCACCGAGCTGGTCGAGGCGGCGCGCACGGACGGCGCGAACAGCTGGCGCGTGGTGTGGCACGTCGTCTTCCCGGCCGCCCGGCCCGCGATGGCGGTGCTCGGCCTGCTCACCTTCGTCCAGGCGTGGAACGACTTCTTCTGGCCGATCATCGCACTGACGCAGAACGGCAATCCGACCGTGCAGGTCGCGCTGACCGGCCTCGGCCGCGGCTACATCCCCGACCAGTCCGTGATCATGGCGGGCGCGCTGCTGGGCACGCTGCCGCTGCTCGTCGCATTCGTCCTGTTCGGCAAGCAGATCGTCGGGGGGATCATGCAGGGCGCGGTCAAGGGCTGACCGGTGGGCCGCCGCGCCGCTCCCCCGGGCCCGTACGCGATTCCGTACGGAACGGAACGTCCCCGCGAACCCATCGCACCACACGCACCACGCGCCCCGCACGGCCCGCGCCGTGCGCCGCGTCCTCGTGAACGGGAGTACCGCCATGTCCAGCCCCCTTCGCTTTCCGCCCGGCTTCGTCTGGGGTGCGGCCACCGCCGCCTATCAGGTCGAGGGCGCCGCCCGGGAGGGCGGCCGCACCCCGTCGATCTGGGACACCTTCAGCCACACCCCCGGCAAGGTCGCCGGGGGCGACACCGGTGACGTCGCCGTCGACCACTTCCACCGGCGCCACGAGGACGTGGAACTGATGTCCGCCCTCGGGCTCGGCGCCTACCGCTTCTCCGTCTCCTGGCCGCGGGTGCAGCCGACCGGCCGCGGCCCCGCCGTACAGCGCGGGCTCGACTTCTACCGCCGGCTCGTCGACGACCTGCTCGCCCACGGCATCCGGCCGGTGCTGACGCTCTACCACTGGGACCTGCCCCAGGAGTTGGAGGCCGACATCCACGGCGGCTCCGCCTCGGGAGGCGGCTGGCCGCACCGGGACACCGCGCAGCGCTTCGCCGACTACGCGGCGATCGTCGCGGAAGCCCTCGGCGACCGTGTCGAGTGGTGGACCACCCTCAACGAGCCGTGGTGCAGCGCGTTCCTCGGGTACGGGTCGGGGGTGCACGCACCGGGCCGCACCGATCCGGAGGCCGCCCTGCGCGCCGCGCACCACCTCAACCTCGCGCACGGGCTCGCCGCCCAGGCACTGCGCGCCGCGCTGCCCGCCCGCGGCCGGGTCATGATCAGCCTCAACCCGGCCGCCGTACGGGCCCGCTCCGACGCGCCCGAGGACCTGGAGGCTCAGCGGCGGATCGACGCGCTGGCGACGCGTATCTTCACCGGGCCCCTGCTGCGCGGCGCATACCCCGCGGACCTCCTCGCGGACACCGCGCGTATCACCGACTGGACCTTCGTCCGCGATGGCGACCTCGCCGTCATCAAGCACCCCCTCGACGCGCTGGGCATCAACTACTACACACCCACAGTGGTATCAGGCAGCACTGACAACGGCCCCCTGCCGCGGCACGACGGGCACGGCGCCAGTGCCCGTTCGCCCTGGCCGGGGGCCGATCGGGTCGCTTTCCACCAGCCGCCGGGGGACCGTACGGCGATGGGCTGGTCGGTCGATCCGACCGGCCTGTACGACCTGCTCATGCGGTTCCACCGGGAGGCCCCCGGCCTGCCCCTGTACATCACCGAGAACGGCGCGGCCTTCGACGACCTGCCCGACGCCGAGGGCGCGGTGCACGACCCGGAGCGCGTCGGCTACGTCCACGCCCACCTCGCCGCGGCGCACCGCGCGCTCACCGACGGTGCCGACCTGCGCGGCTACTTCCTGTGGTCGCTGATGGACAACTTCGAGTGGGCGTACGGCTACAGCAAGCGGTTCGGTTCGGTGTACGTGGACTTCACGACCCAGGCGCGTACGCCCAAGTCGAGCGCCCATTGGTACGCGGGCGTGGCGCGCGCCAACGAACTGCCCGCCCTGAACACCGATGTGACCGCCTCATGAGAGCGGGGGGACACAGCGGTGGGGGTGGCCGCTGTGTCCTGCCCGGGGGGGGCGTGGTTGCGGGCGGGCTCAGTACGCGCCGAGCGCCTTGGTGAAGTCGAGCGGGCCCTGCGCGATGGAACTGCACGTCGGCTGGGCCGCGTTCTGTGGGCCGCCCGGGCACGCCTTGTCGCGCGTCGAGGACCACATCGACAGCCAGCCGAGGTGCTTGGACTGAGCGAACTTGACCAGTTCTTTGGCGTCCTCGACCGTGAAGATCTCCTTCTGTACGTCGTTGACGCCGATCATCGGGGTCACGGCGACGGCCTTCCAGGCGGCCGCGTCACCGAGGCCGAGCGTCTTCTTGAGCTGCCCCTGGGTGGCGGTGGCGGCCTGGATGGCGTACTTGCCCATGTCGCCGTCGTAGGAGGCGCCGTAGTCCATCGCCATGATGTTGACGGCGGAGATCTTCACGCCGTTCTTCTTGGCGTCGGCGATCAGGTTCACGCCGTCCTGCGTCAGGCCCCCGGGCATGACCGGCAGCGTGAAGGAGACCTCCAGGCCCGGGTGCTTCTTCTGGAGCTGCGCGATGGCCTGGGCGCGGCGGGTGTTGGCGGCGGCGTCCGGCAACGCGCCGCCCTCGATGTCGAAGTCGGCCTTCTTGAGGGCGAACTTGTCGATGACCTTGCCGTACGCGGCGGCCAGCTCGCCCGCCGACTTGCAGGCCAGGCCCAGCTCGGAGCCGTTGGCGCCGCCGAAGGAGATCCGTACGTCGCCGCCGGCCTTGCGCAGTGCCGGTAGCTGCTTGGCCACGGCGTCGTCGCCCAGCCCGCCCGAGCCGCCCCACTTGGGTTCGCAGCCGCCGCCTCCGGAGGTGACGAAGGCGAGGTTGAAGGTCTTCACCCCGGTCTTCTTCACGGTGCCGGCCAGGTCGTACACGGGGTACAGGGACGTGTCGACGTACGGGGCGAAGGCGCCGCCGGCCTTGGCCGCCGTTCCGGCTTCGGGCGCCTTGGTCGCCAGTGCCGAACCGGCGATGGCGAACGCGCCGCCCGCCGCCAGCGCGGCCGCCGCAGCCGTACCGATCAGCTTGGCCTTGCGGGTCTTGCGACGGCGGTGTGCCGAGGAACTCATGTCGTGCCTGCCTGTTCGTCATGGGGGACGGTGGTGCGGTGGTGCGTCCCGCACGCTAGCGATCAGGAACTGGACAAAAGCCGGTTTCGGTGCGGCAAGTGGAAGCCTTATGGCGCCGTTAAGGGACCGAAAGGGACCGGTTAAGTACGGGGGCTGAAGCGGCCGGGAGACGGGCCGGGCGGAGGTCCAGGGGCCGGGCCGGCGGAGACCCGCCCACGCCCCACGCCGAAACGTTCACCCCCCGCCGCCACCGGCCTGCGTACGCCCCGCCGCGCGCCGCCCCCGCGACCGGCCCAGCCGCCGCCCCAGCCGCCGGCGCAGGCGGTGCCCGGTGTGCCGGCGGCGTGCCGCGCGGGTCCGCCGTACGCCGTCCAGCGCGAGCCACACCCGCACCTCGGTGCCGCCCAGCACGGACCGGCCGATCCGGACGTCCCCGCCGGTCGTCTCCGCGAGCCGCCGCACGATGTCCAGGCCGAGCCCGGTGGACCCGTCACCACCGTCCCCGTGGCCGCGCCGCAGGGCCGCGTCCGGGTCGTCGATGCCCGGGCCGGCGTCCGACACCAGCACGATCACCGCGTCCTCGGCGTTGTGCACGTCCACCGCTAAGGCGGTGCCCTCGGGGGTGTGCCGGAAGACATTGCCGAGCATCGCGTCCAGTGCCGCCGCGAGGTCGGGGCGTGCGACGGGGATGCGTACGGGCCGGTCCGCGCCCGCGACGCGCACCGTGCGCCCCTCGTCCTCCGCGAGCGCCGACCAGAAGTCCATCCGCTCCCGGATCACTTCGGCCGCGTCGCAGCCGACCGCCGCGGCCAACTGCTGGGCATGCGCCTTCTGCTGCCGCGCGGTACGGATGATCTGGTCGACCTCGCGCTCCAGCTGGGCCACCGCCTCGCGCGTCTGGTCGGCCGCCGGGCCCTCGCCGAGCGAGGCGGCGTTCAGGCGCAGCACGGTCAGCGGGGTGCGCAGGCGGTGGGAGAGGTCGGCGGCCAGCTCGCGTTCGTTGGCCAGGAGCTGCACGACCTGGTCCGCCATCGCGTTGAAGGCGGCGGCCGCCGAGCGCAGTTCCCTGGGACCGTCCTCCCGTACCCGTACGCCCAGCTTGCCCTTGCCCAGGTCGTGGGCGGCACCGGCCAGGCGCTCGGCGGGCCGCACCATACGGGTGCCGAGGCGGTCGGCGACGGCGACCGAGCCGACGATCAGCGCGAGGCCGACGCCGGCCAGCAGCGCCCACGAGGTGGTGACGCCGTTGGTGAGCGCGGCCTCCGGGACGTACACCTCGACCACCGCGATGCCGGAGGCCACGGCGGTGGGCTGGAGCAGCACCGAGCCGCCGGGCGCGGGCGCGATGGAGGCGCGGCCGAGTTCGACCGCGGCGTCCACGTCCTCGGGCCTGGCCCGACGGGAGCCGATCTCGGCAGGTTCGCCGCCTTTCGCGCCCGCCGGAACGTGGACGCCGATGTATCCGCCCGGCCCGCTCTCGGTGCTGGCGACGGCGCGTTCCAGCTGTGCGTGGTCGGTGGTGATGGCCAGCACGGGGCCGATGGTGGCCGCCTGCCGTTCGGCGTTGGAGAACGCGCGGTCCTTGGCCATCTCCTTGACGACGAGCCCGAGCGGTACGGCGAAGGCCACCACGACCATCACGGTGACCGCCAGACACACCTTGACCAGGGCCCATCTCACGGCGTCGGCTCCGGTGCCGACGCCGGGAAGGGCCCGGTCCGCGCGGGCGGCTCCGGCGCGTGCGCCCCGCGGGACACGGCCGGCGTGAGCGTCACAGCGGTGGCTCCAGCTTCACGCCCACCCCGCGCAGGGTGTGCAGATACCGCGGTCGCGCGGCCGTTTCGCCCAGTTTGCGGCGCAGCCAGGAGAGGTGGACGTCGATGGTCTGGTCGTCACCGTAGGACTGCTGCCAGACCTCGGCGAGGAGTTCCTTGCGGGGTACGACGACGCCCGGGCGGCCGGCGAGGAAGGCGAGCAGGTCGAACTCGCGGCGGGTCAGGTCGAGCGCCGTACCGTCCAGTTCGGCCTGGCGGCGCAGCGGGTCGATGCTCAGGCCGCCCACCTGGAGCACCCGGGACGGCGGCTCACCGCCTGCGGTGGCGCCCCGGGAGCGGCGCAGCACGGCGGACATCCGGGCGGAGAGGTGTTCCACCGAGAAGGGTTTGGTGAGGTAATCGTCGGCGCCGTCGTTCAGGAGCCGGACGATCTCGGCCTCGTCGTCCCGCGCGGTGGCGATGATCACGGGTACGTCGGTGATCCCGCGCAGCATCTTCAGGGCCTCCGCCCCGTCCAGGTCGGGCAGGCCGAGATCCAGGATGACGACGTCGAAGCCGACGTGAGCCACCTCGCGCAGCGCCTCCAGGGCCGTACCGACGCTGCGTACCGTGTGGGACGCCTCGGTCAGATGCCGGATGAGGGCCGAGCGCACGAACTGGTCGTCCTCGACCACGAGCACACTTGCCATGGGCGGCACCGTACGCCATTCGAGTGCTCTTCTTTACGTGAGATTGACGCCGTGGGGCGTGCCATCGGCCCTCATTTCGACGGGTGTTGCCCGTCGCGTCCGTCCCGCCCCGGAACCTCCCGCCCTACCGCCTTCGTCCCGTCCCACCACGGCCCTCCGGCCCGCTTCCCCGGCCGGGCCCGTGGTGCAATATGAGCCGGATGCACAGAGGACTGGTTCACACGGCGGCCTGGACGCTGGCGACGGGCGCCGCCGTCACGCTGTCGTGGTTCGGCGTGCACACCGTGCTGGCCGGTACGGCGTACGACCCGCCGCGCGCGCTCCCGCTGTCCGACAACGCGCCGTCCGCATCCCCCGGAACCGACGACGCCACACCCCGCGCCTCCTCCACGCACCGGCCCAAGCCGTCCGGGCCGGCCTCCCCCCGCCCTGACCAGCCCACCGAGCCGGGCGATCATCACAAGGGGGCCGACGGCGGCACGTCCGGTGGCGGCGGAAGAGACACGGGCAACGGCCCGCAACCACCACCCGGCGGCACCGCCCCGCCCGCCACAGGCAGCACGGTGAAAAGTTTCTCCACCGCGGGCGGCCGGGTGGTCATCGACATGGGCACCCGCTCCGCCCAGTTGGTGTCGGCCACCCCGGACGCGGGCTGGCAGATGCAGGTGTGGCAGCAGGACCAGTGGCTCCGGGTCGACTTCAAGGGCGGCACGGGACACACCTCGGTCATCTGCGCCTGGAACGGCCACCCGCCGATGGTCGAAACGGACAACCACGCGACGTGAGAACCACGTTGACCGGCGGCGCTCCGGACCGCCCGCAGCTCACCGGACCGCCCGCGGCTCAGGTGAAGACGGCGGGCGGCGGGGACGGCGAGTCCACCGCGGTCGCGTCCGTCACCGGCTGCGCGCCGCCGGTGAAGTCCAGCAGCGCGCGCCCGTGTTCGACCCGGCCCTGCTGCGGGTCGGTCGCGGCCCGCCGGGTCAGCTCGGCCACCGGGAGCGGGCCGGCGGCGGCGAGCAGTACGGCGTTCCCGAAGCGCTTGCCCCGCAGGACGGCCGGATCGGCGGTCAGGCACAGCTCGGGGAAGACCGTACGGACGGTGGCGACCTGCGCCCGTACGAAAGTCAGCGGCGGGCCGTCCGCGAGGTTCGCCGCGTACCAGCCGCCGGGCCGCAGCGCCCGCGCGGCCTCAGCCGCGAACTCGGCGCTCG
Source organism: Streptomyces sp. NPDC033221 (assembly GCF_055577005.1). Taxonomy (NCBI): domain Bacteria; kingdom Bacillati; phylum Actinomycetota; class Actinomycetes; order Kitasatosporales; family Streptomycetaceae; genus Streptomyces; species Streptomyces sp. NPDC033221. Next base: position 208,082 of record NZ_JBVIQN010000003.1, read on the forward strand.
TCAGGTGCGCCGGGGTGCGGGCGCCGCGGAACACGTCCGCGATCACCAGGTCGGCCCAGCCGTCCGGAATCCTGGCGAGCCCCGCGCGGGCGTCCGCGCCGCGCACCTTGATCCGCCAGCCACTGTCCCAAGGGAGTTCCCTGCGGACCAGTTGGACCAGCGGCGCGTCGATCTCCACGGCCTGCTGGGTCGAGCGCGGGCGGGTGGCCGCCACGTAGCGCGCCATCGTCAGCGCCCCGCCGCCCAGGTGCACCACCTGGAGGGGCTTGCCGGGCGGCGCGGCGAGATCGACGATGTGCCCGAGGCGGCGCTGGTACGCGAAGTCCAGGTACGCCGGGTCGTCCAGGTCCACATGGGACTGCGGGGCGCCGTCGATGAGCAGGGTCCAGCCGCGTGGCCGGTCCCGGTCGGGACGCAGTTCGGCGATGCCGCCGTCCACGGTTTCCACCACGGCTTCGGGCCCCGTACGGGACCGGCCGCGCCTGCTCTTCGCCATGGCTCCAGTATGCCGCGTCGCCGCAGGTCAGAGTGTGCGGTGGAGGCGGGGGCGGCCGGCTCGGGGACGACCGGCCCCGGAGGCGGCCCGCCCGGCCTCAGCGGCAGCGGTCGACGGCCTCGATCGTGCGGGCCGCCTCGCCGAGGGCCTCGCGCAGGACGACGGGGTCGGTGGCCGTGCCGCAGGCACCGTCCGGGTGCACCAGCCAGTCGGTGCCCGTGACGGGCGGCTCGGCGGGGGCGCTGCCGCCGTCCCGCGCGCCGTCCGCGGGCGCCTCGCGCTCGTACGTCTGCGTACAGGCGCTCCCCGGCAGGTCCCAGCCGTCGGCCGTGCCCGGTGGCACGAGGAAGCCGAGGGTGTCGCACGCGTCGTCGTGCAGGACCGGGCCGACGCCGGCCCGCAGCCGCAGGATGTCGACCGCCTCCAGGCCCTGGCGGGCCGGCACCGTCACCAGGTCACGGGTCCGGGGCGCCTCGGGGAGCACATTGCGCTCCGTGGAGGGCCAGCGCCGGTCCGGGGCCGGCGAACCGTGGCCGCCGGACCGGCTGTTGGGACGCGCCGCGCGGCCGGCGTGTCCGGCACCGCCGTGCACCGCTCCCCCGGCACCCGCCTCGCCGCTGACGGCGGTCTTGACGTTGGCCACGCCGGTCTTCCGCACGGAAACCCCTCCTCTGCACGCGCCGCTCCCTTTACTTCCTGTTCAACGTCCGGACACGTCAACGGCTACGGCGGCAGGACGCCGCAAAGAATGGCACTTCATGGCGGATCGTGCGTGAGATATCCGGTTTGTAGGCAAACCCTGCGTGTCGGCCACGTCACAGCTAGTACCGTCGTCCCGCCGCACCGCCAGGCCGCGGCACCGCCACGGAGACGGCACGGAGGATCTGCCATGGCGTCGCCAGCCGCGAGATCAGCGTCGTCCCACGTTCCCGCCCAGCCCAACCGCGCCTTCCGGCAGTTGCGCGGCCGCCTGTCGCCGGGTGAGTTCGCGGCGGCGGTGCGCCGCGCCGCGCGCGAGATCGGGGAACAGGTCGCGTGCGACGCCCGATACGTGGGCCGCGTCGAGGCCGGCGAGATCCGGTGCCCGAATTACGCCTACGAACGGGTGTTCCGGCACATGTTCCCCGGGCTCGCCCTCGCGGACCTGGGGTTCGCGCCGCGCGAGTCGGTACGCGGGCGGCGGGCCCGTACGGCCCAGGCCCGTACGGCACCGGGGGACGCCGGTACGGGGGCGGGGCACACCGGGGCGCTTCCCGGCGCACGGACGGGCTCCGGGCCGGCCGCCGGAGACCCGGCAGGGCCCGGGGCCGGCCCCGGGCATCGCGATACGGACTTCTCGACCCGCAAGGAGAGCGACGTGCTGCGTCGCGCGTTCATCACCGGCGGCCCGGCCGCCGCGCTGGGGCTCACCGCCCTGTCACCGTTCGTCCCGGAGGCGGCGGCCGGGCCCCGCGTACCGGGCGGCGTGCCCCGCGTACCGGGCCCTTCCTCGGCGGACGGCCCCGGGCGGGCCGGCGAGTCCGAGGCAGCGGCCGTGGAAGAGGCGGTGCGCCGCATCCGGCTGCTGGACGACCGGCACGGCGGGGAGGGCCTGTACCGGCGCGCCGCGAAGCCGCTGCGCACCGCGTACGAGCTGCTGGACGCCGGGGTGCACCGCGGCTCCGTCAGCGACCGCCTGCACACGGGCGCGGGCGAACTGGCCATCTCCGTCGGCTGGCTGGCCCACGACTCGGGCCGGTTCGGCGACGCCCGGTCGCACTACGCCGAGGCACTGGCCACCGCCCGCGTCGCCGGGGACGCCGCCCTGGAGGCGCACGCCTTCTGCAACACCGCCTTCCTGGCACGCGACGCGAACCGCCCCCGGGAGGCCGTACGAGCCGCGCAGGCCGCGCAGCAGGCGGCGAAGCACCTCGGGTCGCCGCGCCTGCTGTCCCTCCTGGCGCTGCGCGAGGCGGGCGGCTGGGCCGGGCTGGGCGACCGCAGGAGCTGCGAGCAGGCGCTGCTGCGGGCCCAGCGGCTCTTCGCCCGGGGGCCGTCCGACGACGATCCGGCGTGGATGTCCTTCTACGGGGAGGCCGAGCTGGCGGGGCTGGAGGCGCAGTGCTGGTCCGCGCTGGGCGAGCAGGGGCGCGCGGCGACGTACGCGCGCCGGGCGGTGGCGCTCCAGGACCCGCACTTCACGCGGAACATCGCCCTGTTCACCGCGGAACTCGCGGGTGATCTCGCGCACAGCCGGGCCCCGGAGGAGGCCGCCACGGCCGGGACGCGGGCGCTGATCCTCCTGGAGGACGTCCGGTCGGCCCGTATCCGGACGATGCTGGACTCGACGGCGCGGGCGCTGCGGCCGTACCGCGACGGGGCGGGACGGACGGGCGGCGAGGTCGGCGCGTTCCTGGACCGGCACGCCGCCACCCGGCCGCCCGTGCGGACGACGGCCGGGAAGGGCGGGCGGCGGACGGCGTACGGTCCGGGGGCGAGGCGGGGCCCGGGGGCATGGTCAGGGCCGGGGTCGCAGACGGATGCGCATACGGTCTGACCGGGCGGGGCGCAGGCTCCGGCTCCTCGCAGCCCCACGGCACGGGGGTTCAGCCCAGGTGGCCGGTGTCGTTCCAGCGCTCGATCGCCGGTTCCCCGTACGCCCAGCCCAGCACCGACAGGGACGTCGGCTCCAGGCGGATGCGGGCGGCGAAGGAGACGTCCAGGCCGAGCCAGCGGGCTCCCAGGGAGCGCAGGATGTGGCCGTGGGCGAAGACCAGGACGTCGCGGTCGGCCGAGCGGGCCCACTCCACGACCTCGTCGGCCCGTGCCGCGACCTCGGCCAGCGTCTCGCCCTCGGGGACGCCGTCGCGCCAGATCAGCCAGTCCGGGCGGCCGGCCTTGATGTCGGCCGGCGTCAGGCCCTCGTACGCGCCGTAATCGACCTCCATCAGCGCGTCCCAGTCCTGGGCGCGGTCGCCGAAGCCGGCCAGCTGACAGGTCTCCTTCGCGCGCATCAGGGGGCTGGTGCGGACCTCGACGTCCGGCAGGCCGTTCCAGGGCGCGCGGTGCAGCCGCTCGCCCAGGAGCTTGGCGCCGCGGCGGCCCTCCTCCAGGAGCGGAATGTCCGTACGTCCGGTGTGCTTGCCGGACAGGGACCACTCCGTCTGCCCGTGCCGGGCCAGCAGAATGCGCGGTGCCATGGGAAATACCTCTGGCCGATTGCTCGGCTTTTCCGTTGTCGGAGTCCGCTTCGGAACTCTTTTTGTTCGACTGGTGCTCGATGGTGACCGGCTCATGCCGCCATGTGGCGGTGGCCGTCCGTTCCATCATCGCGCATCGCCCTGACTTCCCGGGGCGGGCCCTCCCCGCCGGAAGCATCCAGCCATACGGCGTACGGTGGAGGGTCGGCGTTTTTCGCGCCGGCGGGTGCCGCGCCGAGCCGCGCACCCCTCGTACCAGGCCCGCGACCGATCCGCCACGGGCATCGCATGTTGGAGAACGACCACGATGGACGCCGTAGCGCGCCGCCTCGCGGCTGCCGGCAGCCGGCCGCGCTGGTGGACGGAACTGCCCCTGCTGGCCCTCGTGTACGTGGCCTACTCCGCGGGCCGCCTCGTGGCCCGCGGGGACGCGCACACCGCCGCGGGACACGGTGAAACGATCCTCCGGTGGGAGGAGGTGCTGCGGCTCGATCCGGAACCCGCGCTGAACCGCTTCTTCACCGCCACGCCCGCCATCGGCATCCCCGCCGACTTCGCGTACGCCTCACTGCACTACCTGGTCACACCCGCCGTCCTCATCTGGCTGTGGAACCGGCGCCCCGAGCGCTACCGCGCACTTCGTACGTGGCTCATGCTGGCCACCCTCATCGGGCTGATCGGCTTCACGCTGCTGCCGACCGCGCCGCCGCGCCTGCTGGAGGCGGGCAGCGGCTTCGCCGACACCATGGCGCAGTTCTCCTCGTACGGATGGTGGGGCGGCGACGCGAGCGCGCCGCGCGGGCTCGGCGGCATGACGAACCAGTTCGCGGCGATGCCCAGCCTCCATGTGGGATGGGCGCTGTGGTGCGGCGTGGTGCTGTGGCGGCACGGCCGGTCGCCGGTGACGCGGGGCCTCGGCGCGGCGTATCCGCTGCTCATCGTGCTGGTCGTGATGGGCACCGCCAACCACTACCTGCTCGACGCGCTGGCCGGTACGGCCGTGATGGGGCTGGGGCTGCTGCTGACCCGCCCGGCGCTGCGGCTCGCGGACGGCGTGCGCGGGCGGTTCCGGGCCGGCGGGCGGACCGGGACGCGCATGGGGGCGACGGGCGCGGTCGGCGCGGCGGGAACGGCGAACGCCACGAGCGCGGCGGGCACGGTCGGCGCGGCGGGCGCTACAAGCGCGGCGGGTGCCGGAGACGGCCTGGTCATGGGCTCGGCGGCCGACCTTCCGGCCGCTCGGGCGACGGGTGTCCACGCGAATGTCAGTGGCGGATGCCAGACTTCCGCGGGTGAACGTTTTCCGCGACAGCCGACCCGCCGCGGCCGACCGGCCGCCGGAGCAGCCGCCGCCGCGGCCGCAGCCGACGACGGGGTTGCGACAGCGGCTCAGTGAGCTGCGCGGCCCCGGCGTGCGGCCGCGGCCGCTGGACGCCCGCTCGCTCGCCGCGCTGGCCGCCAACCCCGGCTGCCGCCGCCGCGCGCTGCTGGACGGCGCCGGGGTCGACAAGGCGGCCCTCGCGGGCGCCCTCGGTTCACCCGCGGCCTTCGGGCAGTCACAGTTCGCGCTGGCCCGGGGCAACTCCTTCGAGGCCCGCGTCAAGGCGGACGGCGGCGCGGACCTGATGCGGCTGGTCCACGAGCGCGTAGGGGGCGGCGCGGAGGCCCCCGAGCCCGGCCGGACCGCCGTCCCGGACCTGTCCGCCGCCGGCCCCGAAGGGCGGGCCGCCCGTACGGCTCTGGCCTTGCGCGAGGCCACCGCGACCGGCGGCTGGACGCTGCTGGACCATCCGTTGATCACCCTGGACGTGGCCGGGTCGCCCGCGTATCTGGAGCCGGACGCGGTCGTGGTGCATCCGGACGGCGGCTGGACGGTCGTGGAGATCAAGTCCTTCCCGATGATCGACGGTTCCGCCGATCCGGCCAAGGTCGGCGCCGCGGCCCGGCAGGCGGCTGTGTACGTCCTCGCGCTGGAGCGGGTGGCCGGGCAGGTGCATGCCAGTACGGGCCGTACGGTGACGGTGCGGGACCGGGCACTGCTGGTCTGCCCGAAGGACTTCGCGAACCTCCCCACCGCCGAGGCCGTCGACATCCGTAAACAACTGGCGACGACACGACGTCAGTTGCGGCGCCTCACCCAGGTCGAGGAGATCGCCGGGGCCCTCCCGCCCGGCACCACCTTCGACCTGCGCCTCGCGGACGACGGGAAGACCGTGACGCGGTCCGCCGCCGAGCTGACCGAGGCGGTCGAGTCCGTGGACGCGGCCTACGCCCCGGAGTGCCTGGCCGCCTGCGAGCTGGCCTTCCACTGCCGCGGGCGGGCCCGCGCGGCAGGCGCCGTGGAGTCGCTGGGCCGCGGGGTGCGCGGTGAGCTGGGCGGGCTGCGTACTGTCGAGGAGGTGCTGGCGGCAGCGCGTACGGAGAGCGCGACGGACGCGGCGCCCGGCCTCCCGGGGGCGACCGCCTGCCCTTCGGCCCCGGGCACCGATACCAGCACACCTACCGACACCGACACCGCCGCCAATGCGGACGCCCCCGCCGCCGAAGCGCTGCGCCGCGCGGCCGCCCTGCGCGCCGAAGCCCTGGCCGCCGCCGGATACGGCACCGCCAGGGACGCGGCGGGCCGCGCCGGAGAGCGGACGGACCGCGCCGGGGAACGGACCGAGGACGGGGCCGACGGCCGGGACCAGAGCCGGGCCGACGGCGCCCAGGGGGTGGCGGCATGTCGCTGATCGAGGTGCTCGCCAGGATGGAAGCCGTGGCGGCGGGCCGTGCCCAGCCGCTGACGACGGTCCGGCACCGCCATCTGTCCGCCCGTCCGCTGGTGTTCGTCCCGTTGACGACCTCGGGTGAGGCGGGCGCCCCGCTGGGCGCCCTGATCGGTACGGACCGCGAGAAGCCGCTGCTGCTCGCCGTGCCGCAGCCGCGCGACCGTGACCTGCGGTTCGCGTTCCTCGCCGAGCTGGCCGAGACCGTCCTGCCGTACGTGGACGGGTACGCGGACACCGTCGAGCTGGAGGAACGCAAGGAGACCGACCCCGAGACGGGCAAGAAGGTCCCGGTCGAGGTCGAGCTGTGCGCGGACGCGCCGCAGGTCGTCGTGCCGAGCGCGGCCGGCGTGGAGTACGTACGCCTGCTGGGCCGGTCCATGCGGTTCCGGCGGACCGCCGAACAGGAACCGGACACACCGCACCCGGCGCCTCCTCATGTGCCGCTGCTGGGCCGCTGGTTCACCCACTTCGGCGAGCGGGCCCGGGTGCCCGGCGCGAGCCTGCTGCTGCCGATGACCGGGCTGCTCAGCCGCCACTGGGCGACCGGTCAGAGCAACCTGGAGGACCAGCACCTGGGCGCGCTGCTCGCCTGGATAGACCCTCCCGGGGGCGAGCACGGCGCGACGGCCGCGCAGCGCGCCGAGACGGCACGGGACGCGGACGGCCAACTGCTGTGCCCGCCCGCCGGACCGGCCACGGACCCGGCCTTCGACAACAAGCGCCTCGCCCCGGCGATGGCCCGTTACGACGCAGGGCTGCCCGGCGCCGAGGACGAGATCCGCGGCCTGGTCGAGAGCCAGCTGCGACCCACCTGGGACGCCGTGTGGCAGGGCATCGATCTGCTGCGCGGCCTGCCGGAGGGCTCCCGGGTGGCCGACCGCTGGAAGCGCGACCGCTGGTCGTACACCGCGCACCGCGACCGGGTACGGACCGGTGAGCCGCCGCAGCCCAAGCGGGACGACGCGATCACGGCCGCGCAGAAGCTGTCCTCCCGGGAGACCGCGCAGGCGCAGCTGGACGCGCAGGAGGCACTGGACGACCCGCTGGTCATGGCGGGCCGGCGGCTCACCGGAGAGGCGCTGGTCGGCGAGGTGACCGCGGTCGAGATGGCGTATTCGCAGGGCAAGCGGCCGATGCCGCGCCCGCTGGTCACGCTGTGGACCGACGACCGGCCGCAGCTGGCCGAGGGCGGCAAGCTGTACCGCCCGCTGCCGGAGGGGAAGGCCCAGCCCGCCGAGTTCATCGCGTACACGACGGACGGGCCGGGCGGGCTGGTCGTCCGGCTGACCGGCGGGATGGGGCGGGGGAAGACCCCGGAGCCCGGGTCGGTCCCGGAGCCGGGCGACCGGGTGTGCTGGACCCTGTTCGAGCACCAGCCGCGCGGCGGCCCGGAGCTCCCCGACCCCGAGGACACACCGTGGACACACGGCGGGCCGCCCGCGGCCGACACCGCCGTACGGCCCGCGGACCTGCCCGATCCCGTCACCGCGGAGGACTTCCTGTGACCGAGGCCCGCCCCGCGCACCCCGACGAGCCCGCGCATCCCGACGCGCTCGCGCACCCCGACGAGCCCACACCCTCCGACGTGCCCGCCGCGCGGCGGCCGGACGGCGCGACGCACCCCGCCCCGAGCACCGCGCACGCCACCCCGAACGCGATGCCCTCCGCCCCGGGTGCCGCGCCCTTCGACCCCGGCGCGGCGGCGGCCGAGGCCACCGACGCGATCGTGCACAGCACGCTGTACGGCACGCACCGCGGCGTCGTCGTCGACTCGCCGCCGGGCGCGGGCAAGTCGACCCTGGTGGTGCGGGCGGCCCGCGAACTGGCCGCGGCCGGACGCCCGCTGATGATCGTCGCGCAGACCAACGCGCAGGTGGACGATCTGGTACTGCGGATCGCCGAGAAGGACCCCGAGCTGCCGGTCGGCCGGTTGCACAGCAGCGAGCCGGGCGCGTTCGACCCCGCGCTCGCGGAGCTGCCCGCCGTCCGTACGTCGTCGAAGGTCGCCGACCTGGCCGGACTGGACATCGTCGTCTCGACGGCCGCCAAGTGGGCGTACACGAAGGTCGACGAGCCGTGGCAGCACGCCATCGTGGACGAGGCGTACCAGATGCGTTCGGACGCGCTGCTGGCCGTCGGCGGCCTGTTCGAGCGGGCGCTGTTCGTGGGCGATCCGGGGCAGTTGGACCCGTTCAGCGTGGTGGGCGCCGGCCAGTGGGCCGGGCTGGCCTACGACCCGTCGGCCAGCGCCGTGACGACCCTGCTCGCGCACAATCCCGGCCTGCCGCAGCACCGGCTGCCGGTGTCGTGGCGGCTGCCGGCCTCCGCGGCGCGGCTGGTCTCCGACGCGTTCTATCCGTACACACCGTTCCGCAGCGGTACGGACCACGGCGACCGGCGGCTCGCGTTCGGCGTGCCGTCCGACGGTTCGGGCGTGGACCGCGTACTGGACGAGGCCGCCGAGTCCGGCTGGGGGCTGCTCGAACTGCCCGCCCGCCACACCCCGCGTACGGACCCGGAGGCAGTGCACGCCATCGCCCGGGTGGTGCGGCGGCTGCTCGACCGGGGCGGCGCGGCGACCAGCGAGCGCTCCCCCGAGCCGGCGCCGCTGACGGCCGGCCGGATCGCGGTCGGCACGGCCCACCGCGACCAGGCGGCGGCGGTCCGGGCCGCGCTGGCCGGGCTCGGGGTCAGCGGTGTCGCGGTGGACACCGCAAACCGGCTGCAGGGACGGGAGTTCGACGTCACGGTCTTCCTCCACCCGCTCTCCGGCCGCCCCGACGCGACCGCCTTCCATCTGGAGACGGGCCGGCTGTGCGTCCTGGCCTCGCGCCACCGGCATGCCTGCATCGTGGTCTGCCGGGCGGGCGTACCGGAGTTGCTGGACGAGCACCCCTCGGCGGAGCCCGTGCAACTGGGCGTCACGGTCAAGTTCCCGGACGGCTGGGAGGCGAACCACGCGGTACTGGCCCATCTGAACGAGCACCGGGTGCCCTGGCGGCCTTGAGCGGCAGGCACTGCCGCGGGCCTGCTCCGTCCGGCACGGCAAACACCAACAGCCATAGCAGACAGCAGACAGCAGACAGCAACGAGCAGGGCGCGCATCGGCCGGCGCGGCGCATTGCCGCCGCCGTGCGCCGCTTACGGACGTACGGTGGCGGTGCGGGCGCGGGGCAGGGGCGCGCGGCACGTGGCGCGCCGCTCCCGATGGGCGGGCGAGCCCCCGTAAGGGCGCATCCCCAGGCGCACTTGCGCGGCGCGGGACAATGGAACGCGGCACACGATCCAGGAGGTACGTACATGTCCGAGCCGCAACCGGCTTCCGACCCGCGCGGGACGGCCCCCGCGTCCCGGCGCCTGAAACCGGCTCCGCTGCTCTTCGAGCCTCCGGAAGCCACATCCGATCCCGAACACTTCTTCGACCTGGAGTCCATCGAGGACCCTAAGGAGCTGCTCGCCCGCTCCACCGAGCTGACGCTGGCCTTCCGCGCGGCGGCGGACCGGGCCACGGAGTTCCAGGCGATGGCGGCGGCCCACCTGGCCGACCCGCGGCGCTTCGACCGGCTGCCGCTCTCCGTGATCGCCGAGCGCGCCGACTGGACCGAGGACTACGCGGCGAAGATGGTCGAGTTCGGCCGCGGCCTGCTGCGCAGCGGTGGCGGCAGCCGCCTGGACGCCACGGACTGAACGGTTCAGCTCGGGCCCCCGCTTGGCCCCCGGCCCATGACCAGCCAGGTTGATCATGGGCCGCTGGCATATGCGGGCGCGGAAACATACCCCACACCGACCCGTCCTGTCCCGATTTCAGCCATTCCGCAGAAACGGAACGCCTGATACCGGTAGACCAGGGCCCATGAGCGACTGGCCCTCCGGGCACCCCCGCCGTCCCGCGCCCGCCACCACGTTCCACTCCGCGTCGTTCGTCACGCTCGCCGGCGCCGACTGGCTCGCCTCCGCCGCCCCGTGCCCGGAGACCGTGCACGCCCGGTGGGCGTCCCGCCCGGACGCCCCGAGCACCCTGCCGTGCGGCACCGTCTTCGACGTGATCAACGCGCCCGCGCTCTTCGGCCGCGACCTGGTGGACCGCTTATGGACCGCGGGGCCCGGCTCCGGCCCGGTCGCCACCCACCGCGGCCGCATCCTGCTGTTCACGGAGCCCGGCACGGCCCGGCGGCTGCCCGCCCTGCTCGGCTGGGAGGAGTGGTCCGGCTCCGTACCGCCGCTGCTCTGCCACGGCCCGGGCGACGCGGTGACCGTGCCGCCCCTCTTCCCGCACCAGCCCGCGCACCGGTCACCACAGCCGGAGCCCGACCTGGAGCCCCACCTGAAGCCCGGCCCGGAGTCCCACCCAACCTCACACCCGACCCCGCACCCGGCCTCCCAGCACACCCCCCACAGCACGCTCACCGCCCAGTACGGCCCCCTCAGCACCGCGGCAGCCGCCCCCGGCCCCGGCGCCGACCCCGAAGACCCCACGCCCGACCTCGCCGCCTCCCGCTGGCTTGTCGCCCCGGACGTGCGCCACCCCTGGCTCCCCGGCCCCGGCGCCCTCCTCTGGGCCTGCATACGGGCCGCCCGCCGCGCCACCGCCACCCGAACGGCGCCACCGCTCCCACCCCTGTGACCAGCGCCACCGTCGCCCGGACGGCCCCGGAAACCGGGCCCGGCGAGGCCGCCGCGCCCCGCACACCCCGGTGCGGGGCCGGTCCGGCGGAATCGATTTTTGCGCCGCCCGATCAGGATGCTAATGTTTTCCACGTCAGCAGGCGCCGCTAGCTCAGTTGGTTAGAGCAGCTGACTCTTAATCAGCGGGTCCGGGGTTCGAGTCCCTGGCGGCGCACCGACAGAAGAAGGCCCCCACCTCGGTGGGGGCCTTCTTCGTGCGCCGGAAAACCGGAGCGGGAGGGACAGGAGAAACGGAAGGGGCAGGAGGGACGAGCGCACCGTCTCAGCCGCTCCGGCCCACCTTGACCGTCCAGTCCCCCGAGGACGACCGCCCGTACACCTGTACCCGGACCCCGTCCTCGGCGTCGTCCAGGCTTTCGCCCGCGCCGAGCGGCGCATCAGCAAGCCGGGGGAATACGGAAGTCCCCCAACACGCCTCGGTACCGGGGTGGCCGTCCAGCACCTCCACCGGACCGCTCCCGGACGCGGTCTCGCTGTGTACGCGGTAGACCAGCACGCCCTCGGTGCAGACGTCGTGATCGTTGCCGACCGCGCCGCGTGCCTCGATGGCCAGCGCGTCGCGTGGTCCGGTGCGTACGACCAGGAGCCGTGCCCGCCGCTCGTCGCCCGGCCCCATGGGGGCCGACAGCGGCCGCAGGGTGTGCACGGTGGCGCGCCGCTCCTTGGCGGGGGAGACGCACGTCACCTGGCGGTCGCCGAGCCAGCCGACCTTCCACTTGTGCCAGCCGAAGGGGTCCGGGGCGAGGCCGAACTGGCTGCCCATGAGGTCCCAGTCGCCCACGTAGGTGTCCCAGTCGCCCTTGCCGTCCCGGGGCCGGTGGTAGAGGTCCGGCAGGTCGAAGACATGGCCGGTCTCGTGGGCCAGCACGTTGCGGTCCGGTGGGCTCTGCTCGAAGACGGTGACGAACCGGCTGAGGTCCGCTTCGTCGGCGCGCAGCGGCCGGTCGAGGTTGACGACCTTGGTGGCGTCGGAGTCGACGCCGGCCGCGTCCGGGTCGGCGACGAGGTAGACGACGTCGTAGCGGCTGAAGTCCACCGAGCCGTCGGCGGCCGCGACGGCGTCGCGGAGGTAGGCGGCGCGGCGGTCGGCGTCCCAGTCCCGGCGTATGCCGTAGGTGCTGGAGGTCTGGGGCATCCGCACCCAGCGGCGCTGGATGTCGGGGCGCAGGGTGAAGCGGCCGTAGGACGCGCGCCCGAAGAAGCGGGAGGTGGCCGGGAAGTAGTCCGCGGCCAGTTCACGGGTATCGGCGACGGGTTCGGAGTCCGGGAAGGACAGGAAGACCATGACGGCGTCGAGTGTGCGGGCCGGACGGGGGTAGGCGCGGTTCCAGGTGTCCAGGCCCTCGGAGTGGTGTGCGTCGGTGCGGGTCAGGGCGCAGGGCGGTGTTCCCTCGGACGCGGTGGCGGGGCCGGCGATGACGGAGGTGGCTATGACCGCGCTGAGGGAGGTGGCCACCGCGGCCACCCGGCGCAGTACCTGACGTTCCACCTCCGGAGGTGGCTGGGCGCGTGGCACATCGACCTCCCGGTACGGATTCGGAGCACCCTCACCACCTTGTGATGGTTTGCCGGATTCCGCCCAGTTCCGGGGCCCCAGACGAGTGACCGGCCCAACTCCCCACCCCGTAACGGAAAGTCACTATCGATCGTTGACCGGATACGCACGAACACAGCCGGACGAAAATGGCCAAACTTCCGCCATGGGTGCCGATGATCACGGTTACGTCGCTGGCTACGCCCTTGCGGCAGCCTCTATGATCGCCACACTTTCCAGCGCGGATTCCCCCCTCCATCACGAGACAAGCGCCATGCGGGAGCGAGCAGTGAGCGGATACCCCGGCGGCACGGGCCGCGCGCCCGGAACGACGCTCTCCGCGGTGACGGAGCGTAATGAACCGACCAATGAATCCGCCGGAGGCCAGGACGGCGCCTCCGGCCCGGAACACACCGGCGGCCCCACCGCGGCCGACGGACGCACCCGGCCCGGCGCCCACGACGACCAGCGGACGGGCGCCCGCGGCGAACCGGACGTTGGTGACGGCTCGGCGGCCTCGCTGCGCGACTACCGCGCCGCCTTCCGGGCCGCCCGCGCGCCACTGGCCGTACTGAACCGCGAGGGCCTGATCCTCGCCGCCAACCCCGCCTTCGGCGAACTGGTCGGCGCGGCGCCGGACGAACTGGTCGCGGCGACCGCCGCCGACCTGACCGAACTGGGCACCGACCCGCGCATCTGGGCCGCGTACCGCGAGGTGCTGCGCGGCCACAGCGACCGGCTGCGGTGCACCCGACGACTCAAACATCCCGACGGGCAGTTCCTGTGGGCCGAGGTGACGGTCGAGCCGCTGCCGGACGAGGACTGCGTCCTGCTGTCCGTCTCGGACATCAGCGACCGGCACGACCTGCTGGCCCGGCTGCGCCACCTCCAGATGCACGACCCGGTGACCCGGCTGCCCAACCGCGCGCTGTTCTTCGAGCGGCTGGCGGGCGCGCTGGAGTCGGCCGCCTTCGAGCAGCACGGTACGGGCCGGGTCGGCCTGTGCTACCTCGACCTGGACGGCTTCAAGGCCGTCAACGACACCCTCGGGCACCGGGTCGGCGACCGGCTGCTGGGCGCGGTGGCCCAGCGCCTGACGCACTGCGCCGAGAGCCTGACCGAGCGCGGCGCGGTACGCGGCCGCAGCGGCCACCTGGTGGCGCGGCTGGGCGGCGACGAGTTCGCGCTCCTCGTGGAGGACTCGGCCGGTACCGAACAACTCGCCGAACTGGCCCAGCGCGTGCTGGACGCGCTCCAGCGGCCGTTCGACCTGGCCGGGCAGCGGCTCTCCGTCTCGGCGAGCATCGGCGTCGTGGAGCGCGCGGCGACCGGCACCACCGCGACCGGTCTGATGCAGGCCGCGGACACCACGCTGTACTGGGCGAAGGAGGACGGCAAGGCCCGCTGGACGCTCTTCGACCCGGAGCGCAACGCGCACCGGATGACCCGCCAGGCCCTGTCCAGCACCCTGCGGCCCGCGGTGGACCGCGGTGAGTTCACGCTGGAGTACCAGCCGCTGGTCGGGCTCGGTGACGGGCGGGCGCAGGGCGTCGAGGCGCTGGTGCGCTGGCGGCATCCGCAGTTCGGCACACTGTCGCCGAATCGGTTCATCGGATTGGCGGAGGAGAACGGCTCGATCGTCGAGCTGGGCCGCTGGGTGCTGGCCCGCGCCTGCCATCAGGCCCGCGCCTGGCAGCTGGCGCGTCCGGGCGCCGAGCCGCTGTTCGTCAGCGTCAACGTCGCCGTACGGCAGGTGTGGGACTCCGACCTGGTCGCGGACGTGGCAGGCATCCTCGCCGAGACCGGGCTGCCGCCGGCCCTGCTCCAGCTGGAGCTGACCGAATCGGCCGTGATGGGGTCGGCCGGGCGCCCGCTCCAGGCGCTCCAGGCGCTGAGCGAGATGGGCGTACGGATCGCCATCGACGACTTCGGGACCGGTTACTCGAACCTGGCATACCTCAGCCGGCTGCCGGTGTCCGTACTGAAGCTCGACGGCTCCTTCGTCCGGGGGTTCCGCTCGCAGGAACACCCGAACCCGGCGGACGAGACGATCGTGGAGGCGCTGGTCGCGCTCGCGCACCGGCTGGGCCTGACGGTCACGGCGGAGTGCGTGGAGAGCGCCGAACAGGCGGAACGGTTGCGTCGTATCGGCTGCGACACCGGGCAGGGGTGGCTGTACTCCCGCCCGGTGCCCCCGGACCGGGTCTGTGACCTGATCGGCGCGGGGCGGCAGACCGGCGCGTAGCGGCTGCGGAGGGAGCGGGCGGAGCAGCACACTCCCCCGCCCGCTCCGACGCATCCGCCCGTTCCCCGGGCGGCACCAGGGTCACGCCGCCGTCCGCGCGACGGTCACACCGTCGGCAGCCCGTACGCGTCGGCGATCAGCTCGTACGAACGCAGCCGGACGTCGCCGCCGTGCGCGTTGGCCGTGATCATCAGCTCGTCCGCGCCGGTGCGCTTGGCGAGGTCGTCCAGGCCGGCGCGGACGGCATCCGGCGTGCCGTGGATGATGTTGGCCAGCCAGCTGTCGACGAAGTCCCGTTCCATGGCGCTGAACGCGTACGCCGCCGTCTCCTCGGGGCTGGGCACCAGCCCGGGGCGCCCGGTGCGCAGCCGGATCATGGACAGCGCGCCGGTGAGGACCTGGCGGTAGGCCGCCTTCTCGTCCTCGGCGGCCAGCGCGGCGACGCCGATCAGCGCGTACGGCTCGGAGAGGACCGCGGAGGGGCGGAAGGACTCGCGGTACAGGTCCAGCGCGGGGATGGTGTTCGCCGCCGAGAAGTGGTGGGCGAAGGCGAACGGCAGGCCCAGGCGGCCCGCCAGCTGGGCGCTGAAGCCGGAGGAGCCGAGCAGCCACAGCGGCGGCCGGTGCGCCGACTGGACGCCGCCCGGTGACGTCGCCTGCACCGGGCCCGGCACCGCGTGGATGCGGCTGTACGGGTGCCCGTCGGGGAAGTCGTCGTCCAGGAAGCGGGTCAGTTCGGCGAGCTGCTGCGGAAATTCGTCGGCTCCCTCGTGCAGTCGCTCCGTACGGCGCAGGGCGGCGGCGGTGGCGCCGTCGGTGCCGGGCGCGCGGCCGAGGCCGAGGTCGACGCGGCCGGGAGCCATCGCTTCGAGCGTGCCGAACTGTTCGGCGATCACCAGCGGCGCGTGGTTGGGCAGCATGACGCCGCCGGAGCCGAGCCGGATGCGCTCGGTGTGCGCGGCGAGGTGCGCCAGCAGGACCGCGGGCGACGAGGACGCCACACCGGGCATCGAGTGGTGCTCGGCGACCCAGTAGCGGTGGAAGCCGCGGCGCTCGGCCGTGCGGGCGATGCCGACGGCGGTCCGTACGGCCTCGGAGGCGGTGTGCCCGGCGCCCACGGTCACCAGGTCCAGTACGGACAGGGGTACCGGCGCGGTGCCGAGGGCCGTGCCCCGTATGCCGTCGCCGCTGCGGGCGTCATCGGCCGGGCTGCCGGTGCCGGCCCGGTGGCCGGCCTCGGCTCCGTTGCCGTCGTGGTCCCGGATCTCGTCGTGGTCGCCGCTCACGGTGCGGGCCCTCCTCGCGTCGCTGGTCTGCCCGGGGAACAACCGGAGTACTTCTCCGGTTATTCCCCGGGCGGGCGAGGAGGGCGGTCCGGCGGGCGGGTCCGCCGCCGTCACCCCGCCGCGGACGGCACCGGCGCCCCCGCGAACAGCGTGCCCAGCGCCGGGCAGGCGACCGTACGGTCCAGCAGCCGCAGCCCCTCCCAGGCGGTGACCTGGTTGGCGGTGAGCACCGGCTTGCGCAGCTCCTCCTCGATGGCGGGCACATACCCGGCGGTGTGCAGGGCCGTATCGGGGAGCAGCACCACCTCGGCGTCGGGATGGTCCCCCGAACGGGCGAGCAGCAGGACCTCCTCCAGGCCCCATGTGCCGACCTCGGCGGCGGTGATGATGCCGCTGCCGCACGTCGAGACGACTTCCGTGCCCGCGGATTTCAGGAAGGCACGGAAGCACTCGGCGACGTCGTCGGGATAGGTCGCGGCGATGGCCACACGCTCGGCACCCAGCGCCCGTACGGCGTGCGCGAAGGCGAAGGACGTACTGGAGGCGGGCAGCCCGGCGGTAGCCGACAACTCGCGCACCTGCTCGTGGGCGCCCTCCCAGCCGAAGACGAAGCTGGCGCTGGTGCAGGCCCAGACGACGGCCTCGGCGCCGCGGTTCTTCAGGTCGGCGACGCCGGCCGCGAGCCGGGCGGCGGAGCCCATCTCCAGCAGGGCGTCGACGCGGTGGGCGTCCTCGCCGATGTCGGTGTGGACGAGCGGCAGGCTCAGGCCGTTGCCGAGGAGTGCTTCGAGCCGGGGATAGTCGTCCTCGGCGGAGTGGCCGGGGTAGAGGAAGCCGACCGTGGATGGCATGCACGTCTCCTGACTGGGTGGGGGGATGCGTGTGGGGGTGTGTGCTGCGGTGCGCGCGCCGCCCCGGGCGTACGTGCGCGGGGCGCGCGGGTGGACGCGGGGTGGGGACGGCAGCCGGCGGGGCGCCGCCCGTACGCGTCAGACCGGTGCCGCCGGACCGGGCTCCTCCGGGGGATGAAAGGGCGGCACGTCCAGGCCGTCGACCGGCTCCGCCTCGGACGACGGGACCGCCGAGCCGGCGAACGCCGCCTCGGAGAAGCCGCTCCGCCTCGGCATCCCGGCCCCTTCCTCCGGGGCCCAGGAACTGGTCATGGAGGCCGGACCGCGTCTGGCGACGGGGTCCACCAGCGCCTGGTACGGACCGATCGCCGCGGCTCCGATGGCCCGCAGGGAGGCCCACATCGTGACCTGGTTGGCCGACAGGACCGGCATCCGCAATTCGGCCTCCAGCTGCGGGATGACGTCGTACGTCGGCAGGTTCGTACAGCTGATGAACAGGGCGTCCGCGGCGCCGACGACGGCCTGGCGGGCCATGTCGACGACGTCCCGGTACGGCACTTTCCAGATGTGCCGGGTCAGGCCCAGGTAGGCGCGGCCCGTGACGGTGACGCCGGCCTCCTTCAGGTACTCCTCCAGGGAGTCGGTGACGGATTTGGTGTAGGGGGTGACGACCGCGATCCGCCACGCGCCGATCTCGCGCAGCGCTTCGAGGAGCGCGCCGGAGGTGGTGAGCGCCGGCAGCCGCTCCCCCGCCAGGGTCATGGCGGCGCACATGGCGCGCTCGCCCGCCACGCCGCCGACGAAGCTGCCCGAGGTGCAGGCGTACGAGACGACCTGCGGGGAGACGGCGCACAGTGCCTGGACGGCGGCGTGCAGGGTTTCGTGTTCACTGACGAGGCGGGCCAGGTCGAGGCTCACCTCGACGGGCACGAAAGGGGTTCGGGTGAGGTGGAGGGACACATCGTCGGGGATCCAGCGCCACAGCTCGCGGTCCAGGGCGAAGTCGAAAGGAGCGACGACACCCACACCGAGCTGAGGCTTCGGTCCCCCCAGAAATGAGACGTCCATGATGCCCCCAGAAGAGCGAAGGGCTGGTAAGGGCAAGGCCTTTGGCCAGGGGTTCGTGGTGCGACCGGCACGAGCCGGGGACGTCGGGACAGAGCCGTTGTTGACACGGTAGTTACGACTTCTTAGCGTGGTCAATCCTCGCATCTCAGGCATCTGTCGGCGCCTCCTTTCATTCAAGGGGGCTCACGTTTCAGAACGGTTTCTGGCCTATGTCCGAAAGCACCGTCCTTGTCCTCGGCTCCGACCCGCCTCCCCGACTGGACCGGCTAGCCGGCCGGGCCCGGCTGGTGTACGCCGACGACGAGACCTTCGCCGACCAACTACCCTCAGCAGACGTGGTGTTGGCGTGGGACTTCACCTCCGACGCGGTCCGGGCCGCCTGGCCGGGCGGCGGCCCGCGCCCCGTTTGGGTGCACACCGCGAGCGCGGGCGTGGACCGGCTGATGTGCCCGGAGCTGGTGGCGGACGAGACCCTGGTGACCAACGCGCGCGGAGTTTTCGAGCAGCCGATCGCCGAGTACGTGGCCGGGCTGGTGATCGCCATGGCCAAGGACTTCTACGGAAGTTGGGAGCTCCAGCGGCAGCGGCGGTGGCGGCACCGTGAGACGCTGCGGGTGGCGGGCAGCCGCGCCGTGGTGGTGGGCTCGGGACCGATCGGCCGGGCCATCGGCCGGACCCTGCTGGCACTGGGTGTCAGGGTGGATCTGGTCGGGCGGCGGGAGCGTACGGACGATCCCGACTTCGGCCGGGTGCACGCCGGGAGCGCGCTGCACGGTCTGCTGGGCACGGCCGACTGGGTGGTGTGCGCGGCGCCTCTGACCGAGGAGACGCGCGGCATGTTCGACCGGGCCGCGTTCGGCCGGATGCGGCAGCGGGCCCGCTTCGTCAACGTGGCGCGCGGGCCGCTCGTCGTCGAGGACGACCTGGTGGCGGCGCTGCGGGAGTGGCGGATCGCGGCGGCGGCGCTGGACGTCTTCGAGCACGAGCCGCTGACCTCGGACAGTGCCCTGTGGGACGTGCCGCACCTGATCGTCTCCCCGCACATGAGCGGCGACACGCTGGGCTGGCGGGACGCGCTGGCCGAGCAGTTCGCGGACAACTTCGACCGGTGGGCGGCGGGCGAGCCGCTCACCAATGTGGTGGACAAGCGGCTGGGCTACGTACCGGGCTCCTGATCTTCCGGGACCGTGGTGGCAAGCGCTCGTGGATGGAGGTCGGGATGGCTGAGGTGACGGACCTGGCGGACTGCTCGGCGGTGCGGCTGGTCGCCGGGTACGCGGCGGGCGAGTTCTCGCCGGTGGAAGCGGTGCAGGCGGTGCTGGAGCGGGCCGAACGGGCGCAGGAACGGGTGAACGCCTTCACCCTGATCGACGCGGACGACGCGCTGACCGCGGCCAAGGAGTCCGAGGAGCGCTGGCGGACCGGGCGGCCCGCCGGGCTGGTGGACGGGGTGCCCGCCACGGTCAAGGACCTGCTGCTGACCCGTGGGGCGCCGACGCTGCGCGGCTCGCGCACGGTGCGCGAGGAGGGCGCGCGCTGGGACGCGGACGCGCCGGCGGTGGCGCGGCTGCGTGAGCACGGCGCGGTGTTCGTGGGCAAGACCACCACGCCCGAGTTCGGGTGGAAGGGCGTCACGGACAGCCCGCGGCACGGGGTGACGGGCAATCCGTACGACCCGTCCCGTACGGCGGGCGGCTCCAGCGGCGGCAGCGCGGCGGCCGTGGCGCTCGGCGCGGGGCCGCTGAGCCTGGGCACGGACGGCGGCGGGTCGGTGCGCATCCCCGGGTCGTTCTGCGGGATCTTCGCGCTGAAGCCGACGTACGGGCGGGTGCCGCTGTTCCCGGCGAGCCCGTTCGGGACGCTGGCGCACGTCGGGCCGATGACCCGGGACGCGGCCGACGCGGCGCTGCTGATGGACGTGATCACCGGGGCCGACTGGCGGGACTGGTCGCAGCTCGCGCCGCCGGCCGGGTCGTTCCGGGAGGGGCTGGACGGCCCGGTGGCCGGGCTGCGGGTGGCGTACAGCCCGTCGCTGGGCCGGGACGTGCCGGTACACCCGGAGGTCGCCGCCGCGGTGCGGCGCGCGGTGGACCGGCTCGCCGAGCTGGGGGCGCAGGTGGAGGAGGCCGACCCGGGGATCGCGGACCCGGAGGAGGAGTTCCACACCCTGTGGTTCAGCGGCGCGGCGCGCGTGGTGCAGCATCTGAGTCACGCGCAGCGGGAGTTGCTCGACCCGGGCCTGCGGGAGATCTGCGCGGAGGGCGCGCGGCGCAGCGCGCTGGACTATCTGGCGGCGATGGACGTACGGATGGCGATGGGGCTGGCGATGGGCCGCTTCCACACCACGTACGACCTGCTCGTGACGCCGACCGAGCCGATCACCGCCTTCGAGGCGGGGGCCGAGGTGCCGGCCGGGTCCGGGCACACGCGCTGGACGGGCTGGACGCCGTTCACGTACCCGTTCAACATGACGCAGCAGCCCGCCGCGACCGTGCCGTGCGGCGTGGACGGGGACGGGCTGCCGATCGGGGTGCAGCTGGTGGGCGCGCGGCACGCGGACGCGCTGGTCCTGCGCGCCGCGCACGCCCTCTACACGTCGGGGGCCGCGGACCTGCCCGCCCCGGCTACACCCGGCGGAAGTTGAGGGTCTCCCCCAGGGCGCCGGCGCGCCACAGGTCCTGGCAGGCGTCGGCCATCCGGTCCAGGCCGTCCACCACCGCGCCCCACACGATGCCCGGCACCCAGCCCGCGTCACCGTTGATCAGCAGGTTGTTGCGCTCGTAGAACAGCGCGAGGTCGACGACGGTGGCCCGGCCCTGGTGCCGGGCCTGGCTCTCGTAGCCGTACGAGGCGGTGCCCAACTGGGTGCCGGTGAAGGTGAAGTAGCACAGGTCGCCGGGGATGGGCGTGATGGTCGGGTTCTCCAGAGGGGGCTCCTCCGGGGCGAACGGCGGGACGAGTGCGTAGATCTCGTTGCGGGCGTATTTGGCGTGGTAGACGTCGCCGCCGAGCGGCAGGGCGTCCCAGACGGCCTTGCAGGTGACCGGCGCGCGGTCGTCGAGCAGCTTGGCCGTGCAGCTCACGCCCCGCTTGTCGAGGGAGACTTCGATGAAACGGTCGACCACTTGTGCCTCCTTACGGTGCTTTGCGGCTCCATGGTGGACCAGCGGGCGGCCCGATGCACACGGGAACCCCGGACGCGGTACCCGGCGCTCCCGCCACTGCGTGCGGCGGTTGACGACCGACGTCAACAAGCCACAGGAAAAGCGGAATTGCCGCCCCCGAACGGGTGTCGTGTGCACGCATGACCGACATGCGCCACGGCCCCGCACCGCTTACATCAAGGGCCGGAAACGATTGGCATATCTTCAACGAGTTCGGGTAGCCGCGCGCCCATGGCTCCACCACAGGGGAACAGCTCAGGAAACACCGCATCAGGGTTCCGCCGCCGCTCACTGCTCGCAGGAGCGGCGGCGCTGGGTTTGACGGGGGCACTGGGGGCGACCGCAGGGTGCTCGCGTGTGGACATCACCGGGGCTACGGACGGGGGACACCTACTCGATGATCTTCGCAGCAGGAAAGTCGTACGGATGGGCATCGCCAGCGAGCCGCCGTACGCGTCGATCAACAGCCAGGGCGAGCTGACCGGCGAGGCACCCGCCGTCGCCAAGACAATCTTCCAGCGGCTGGGGGTGCGGAACTTCGAGCCGGTACCGGTCGAGTTCGGCGCACTCGTACCGGGCCTGCACTCCTTCCAGTACGACGTGATCGTGGCCGGCATGTTCATCAACAAGGCCCGCTGCCAGGCCGTGCTCTTCTCCGACCCGGACTACGAGTCGAAGGACGGCTTCCTCGTGCCCAAGGGCAACCCGAAGAAGATCAAGTCGTACGAGGACGTGGCCGAAGGCGGCCTCCGGATGGGCACCGGCATCGGCTACGCGGAGATCGATTACGCGGTCGGCAACGGCGTCGCCAAGGGGAGGATCCAGACGTACGGCGACCAGATCGCCGGCATGGAGGCCCTGGAGGCCGACCGCATCGACTGCTTCGCCGGCACCGCGCTGACCATGATGGAGGCGCTGAAGACCGGCAAACACCCCAAGGTGGAGATGACCCACCCCTTCACACCGGAGGTGGACGGCAAACCCCAGCGGGACGGCGGCGGTTACGGCTTCCGGATCGGCGAGACGAAGCTGCGGGACGCCTTCAACGGCGAGCTGCACCGGATGAAGAAGAGCGGCGAACTCCTGCGCATCGCCCGGCCCTTCGGATTCACCGAGGAGTTCATGACCGACCTCACGGCGAAGGAGCTCTGTGCCCGGTGACCGGAGCCTTGTGGGAACTGTTCTTCAAAGGGGTGTGGATCACCGTCCAGCTGATGGTCTACAGCGCCGTGCTGGCCGCCGTCGTCGCCTTCGGCATCGGCCTGGCCCGGATGTCGCGGCTGTGGACCGTCCGCTTCCTGTCCGGCGTCTACGTGGAGTTCTTCCGCGGCACTTCGGCGCTGGTCCTGATGTTCTGGCTGTTCTTCGCACTGCCGCTGCTGGGCTGGCAGCTGGCCGGGCTCTGGGCGGGCACCCTGGCGCTCGGCCTGTCCTACGGGGCGTACGGCTCCGAGATCGTCCGCGGCTCCATCCAGGCGGTGGCGCCCGCCCAGCGTGAGGCGGCGATCGCGCTGAGCTTCACGCCGTGGCAGCGGATGCGCAAGGTCATCCTGCCGCAGGCCGTGCCGGAGATGCTGCCGCCGTTCAACAACCTGCTGATCGAGCTGCTCAAGGGCACCGCGCTGGCCTCGCTGCTGTCGATCGGGGAGCTGACCTTCCAGGCCAAGCTGGCCCGGCTCTCCACCGGCCAGAGCGCCCAGGTCTACGGGATCATCCTGGTCCTCTACTTCGTGATCGCGTTCGTGGTGACCCGGATCATGCGCCTCCTGGAGCGCCGGGCCAAGGCGTCGATCGGCCGTGCGCCGGAGAAGTCGAGCTGGTTCTCGCGGCGGCTGCCGGTCGGGAAGCAGGGCCCGCAGGTGATCGCCACCCCCGGAGGCAAGCCGTGAACAACTGGTCGTGGGAGTACGTCGGCGACATCCTGCCCGACCTTCTCCAGGGGCTGCTGGTCACCGTCCAGGCGACCCTGCTCGGTTCGCTGGTGGCGTTCGCCCTGGGCCTGGTGTGGGCGCTGCTGCTGCGCTACCCCAGCCGCTGGGTGACGTGGCCGGTCAGCATCTTCGTCGAGTTCGTCCGCAACACCCCGCTGCTGGTGCAGCTGTTCTTCCTCTTCTTCGTACTGCCGGGCTGGGGGCTGACCTTCGACCCGCTGACCACCGGCGTCATCGGCCTGGGTCTGCACTACTCGACGTACACCGCCGAGGTCTACCGGGCGGGCATCGACGGCGTTCCGGAAGGCCAGTGGGAGGCGGCGACGGCGCTGAGCCTGCCGCGCCGGCGCACCTGGACCGCGGTGATCCTGCCGCAGGCGTTCCGCCGGGTGGTCCCGGCGCTCGGCAACTACGTCATCGCGATGTTCAAGGACACGCCGATGCTGGCCGCGATCACCGTCGCGGAGCTGCTCTTCCAGGCGAACAGCATCAGCGCGACCACCTTCGACTACATGGAGCCGATCACGGTCGTCGGCGTCCTGTTCGTCGTGATCTCGTACCCCACCTCCCTTCTCCTGCGAGTCCTGGAGCGTCGCCTTGTCCGCTGACAGCAACCCCATACAGCCCGCGCAGCCCACGGTCGGGACCGAGGAGGACGGCCCCGAGCTGGTCCGCTTCGACCGGGTCACCAAGCGCTTCGGCGCGCACACCGTCCTGGACTCGCTGGACATGACGGTCTACTCCGGCAAGCACGTGACGCTGATCGGCCCCTCCGGATCCGGCAAGACGACGATCCTGCGGCTGCTGATGACGCTGCTGAAGCCGGAGGAGGGAAAGATAAAGGTCGGTGACGCGTATCTGACCCACGAGGAGAAGAACGGCAAGCTCGTGCCGGCGAGCGAGAAGCACTGCCGGGAGGTGCGCAAGAACATCGGGATGGTCTTCCAGCAGTTCAACCTCTTCCCCAACATGAAGGTGCTGCGCAACATCACCGAGGCGCCGGTGCACGTGCTGGGCCTGGGCAAGGATGCCGCGGAGGAACGGGCCCGCGGGCTGCTGGACCTGGTGGGCCTGACCCAGCACATCGACAAGTACCCGTCCCAGCTCTCCGGCGGCCAGCAGCAGCGGGTCGCCATCGCGCGGGCCCTGGCCATGCGGCCGCAGGTGCTGCTGCTGGACGAGGTGACCAGCGCGCTCGACCCGGAGCTGGTGGCCGGCGTGCTGGACGTGCTGCGCGACATCGCGCACACCACCGACATCACCATGCTCTGCGTGACCCACGAGATGAACTTCGCGCGGGACATCTCCGACTGCGTGATGATGTTCGACCAGGGACGGGTGATCGAGTTCGGGTCGCCGGAGAAGATCTTCAGCGAGCCGGAGAACACCCGGACGCGGGAGTTCCTGAGCGCGGTCCTCTGAGGCCCGGTCCGCTGCGGCGCCGCCCGTCGCGGCGTGGCGTCCGGGCATGGCCGAGGCCGTGCTCCGGGCGCCCGCCGGGTGGCGGACCGGCCCTCCGGACGCCCCCGGAATGACATCGGCATATGCCTTCGGACCACGCCCCAGCACAGCTGCGTGACCGGGTCCCCTTTTCGGTCAAGACCCCCTCCAGTGAGCGGCTTTGACCGCTATCGTGGTACGAGCCCCGCTGCCCGGGAACGGCCGGTACTGCTCGACGGCCGTGACCGCCGGCGACGGCAGCGACGCAAACGGTCACAACCTGCTAGGGGGACACCGTGGCGCTGAAGCCCGAGCCGACCGCGCCGTTCCACTCGGTGCAGTACGCCCTCCGCGTGCTCGAAACCATCGCCCGGCACGCCGACGGCGTGTCGGACATCCAGATCGCCCGCGAGACCGGCCTGCCGGCCGGGCACCTCGCCCACATGCTGGCGATGCTGCGCCGCGAGGGCTATGTCGCGCAGGTCGCCGACGGTGCGTACGTCGTCGGCGAATCGCTCGTCCTGCTCGGCTCGGGCGGCGGCCACGAGGAGGCGCTGCGCGACAAGCTCCAGCGCACCCTCGTCGAGCTGCGCGACTCGGTGGGCGCGGCGGTCTACATCAGCCGCTACATCGACGGCGAGGTCAAGATCCTGCACTACGCCGACGGCCCGCGCGCCCCCAAGGTCAACGAGTGGGCGGAATTCCGCCGTACGGCACATGCCAGCGCGGTCGGCAAGTGCCTGCTGGCGCAGCTGGACCACGACGGCCGGATGGACCACCTCTCCCGCCACAAGACCGCCCGCCTCACCTCCCGGACGATCACCAACGAGAAGGTGCTCTTCCACAAGCTGGACAGCCAGCCGCCGACGGTCCCGATGCTCGACCTCCAGGAGTACGCCGTCGGCACGGTCTGCGCGGCCGTACCGATCACGGCGGGCGCCACGGTCGGCTGCCTGGCCCTGTCGCTGCCGCTGGAGCACGCCCACCGGCTGCGGCAGGCCGCCGACGCGCTGAACCGGCGGGCGGCCCCGGTGCTGCTGTCGCTGACCCTCTGATCCAGGGGTCAGCGGCCTGCGGAGGCGGCGGCCGGTGCGATGGTCGGAAGCACCCCCGCGGACCAGGTAGTATTTCTTTTGTCAGCGCGCGCCGCTAGCTCAGTTGGTTAGAGCAGCTGACTCTTAATCAGCGGGTCCGGGGTTCGAGTCCCTGGCGGCGCACCTGAGAGTGGGCCTCTCGAAGCACAGCTTCGAGAGGCCCACTCGTGTTTTCCGTACCGGTCGCGGTGGCCACCGCACGGCCGGCCGCCCGCGCCGCTCAGTACTGCACGTCCGAGCAGGCGTAGAAGGCGTTACCGGTGTCGGCGATCGTCCAGACGCCGACGATCAGGTGCTTGCCGGTCTTGCCGCCGGGCAGCGTGCCCGGGTGGGAGTACGTGGTCGGCGGCTGCTGCCCGTTGTAGGGGACCGTCAGGAACGGGGTGAGTTCCAGGTCCGCCCTGGTCAGGGGGCGACTGGGGTCCCAGCCGTTCTTGGTGATGTAGTAGCGGAAGTCCGTGGTGCGGTGCGGGGCGGTGAACCGCCAGCGGAAGGTGTACGAGCCCGCGCTCACCTTGGTCGCGGGCCACTGGCCGGCGCGCGGGTCGTCCAGCTCCTTGAAGCGGCCGTTGCCGCCGGAGCAGATCTTCCCGTCGGCGGGTCCGCCGTTCGGGAACCCCTTGGGGCCCTCGACGCTCTGCGGCTCCCACTGGATCGCGCCGCAGTTCTTCACCGTGCCGTTGGCGCACAGTTTCTGTCTGCTGATGGGGGCGTCGCTGTAGCCGTGGCTGCCCGCACCGCTCGTCGACAGGACGGATGCGCCGATGATGCCCAGGCCGATGACGGCCGTACCGATCCTTTTGCGCATGTGTCGCTCCCGGAACATGAGGGGGTGGTTCCTGCGAGCCGAGTGCACTGCGGTCCAGACCAACCAGCAGAATATTCCCGCCGGTCGGTGCTGCCTAGGGGATGCGGGCCGGTGATGCGAGCGGCTGCGGGGAGCGGGTTCGTGCGGACGGAGGGGGCCGTACGGGCGGAGGGGTGCGTGCCGTACGGGCGGAGGGGGCCTCCCCGGAGGAAGGACAGGGAGGCCCGTCGACGCTCCGGCGGCGGTTACGACAGGTTGACGTCGGAGCAGGCGTAGAACGCGTTGCCGGTGTCGGCGATGTTCCAGACGCCGAGGATGATGTGGTGGCCGGACTTCTGGGTGGGCACCGTGCCCTGGTGCTGCACGGTCGCGGCCGGCTGCCGCCCGCCCATCGGCACCGTCACGAACGGCTCGGGTTCGAGGTCCGCGCGGGTGAGCGGCTTGCTCGGGTCGTAGCCGTCCTTGGTGATGTAGTACCGGAAGTCCGTGGTGGCGTGCCGGGCCGTCAGGCGCCACTGGAAGGTGTAGCCCTGGCCGCCCTTGAGAGCGGTGGCGGGCCACTTGCCGCCGCGCGGGTCGTCCAGCTCCTTGAACCCGCTGTTGCCGCCGGAACATATCTTGCCGTCGGCGGGGCCGGCCGCCGGGAAGCCCTTGGGGCCTTCGACGCTCTGCGGCTCGTACTGGATCGCGCCGCAGTTCTTGACGGTGCCCTTGGCGCAGAGCGCCTGGCGGCTGGGGGGTGCATCGCTGTAGCCGTGGCTGGAAGCGCTGCCCGTGGCGAACAGGGAGACTCCGGCGATGCCGAGACCGACCACGGCAGCGCTGAGCTTCTTACGCATGGGTGCTCCTGTAGAACGAGGGGGGTGTTCCATGAGCTGCTGACTTGCGCACTGTGCGGTCTAGACCAAAGCAGAGCGTAGTGACGCTGCATGGACATGTCCAGACCAATAACAACCGGACGGCCGGTTACCGCTTCCGTACAGCCGCCCCAACAGCCCCCTCCCTGATCACGCCACGGCGGTCAGCGAACCCCCGGCCGGAAGCGCTCCCGGATGCGCGGCACAGTGCACCAGCCCCGCGTACGTACGCCGCAGCGCGATCAGCGCCTCCCGCGCCTCCCGGTAGGCGGCGGCATCCGGACCACCCCGGTACGCAAGAGTGCGTACGGGCGCGCAGTGCCGGTCCATCGCGGTCAGCCAGGCGCGGTGCGCGGGCGGCAGATGACGGCGCAGCTGATGCCGGCCGCACTCCCCCGCCCGGCGCCCGCCCGTGCCGAGCACCGCGTCGGCCGCCAGGAACACCGGCGGCTCCAGCGCCCCCTGCGCCGCGAGCGCGGCGAGCACCGCGCCCTCCCGCGCGGAGGCCGGAGCCGCTTGCAGCTCCGCCGCCTCGCTCCGCAGCTGAGCGCGCAGTGCGTGCTGGATCCGGGTCAGGCGGCGCAACGCCGTACCGGTGGACACGTCCCCGGGGCCGCGCTCCGCGAGCGTCCCGGCCAGCCGGAACAACCAGCTCCCGTGCGCCTCCAGCCGGGTGGTGGCCAGCATC
Organism: Streptomyces sp. NPDC033221; assembly: GCF_055577005.1. Lineage (NCBI taxonomy): Bacteria > Bacillati > Actinomycetota > Actinomycetes > Kitasatosporales > Streptomycetaceae > Streptomyces > Streptomyces sp. NPDC033221. The sequence goes on from NZ_JBVIQN010000003.1 coordinate 236,180, forward strand.
AGCCGGTCCAGCCGGCCGAGCGGCTGCCCCGGCGGCGACCAGCGCACGATGGGGACCAGCGTCTCCGTACGGGCGAGCTGGTCGATGGGCAGGTGGCGGCGCGGCTTGCGTTCGGGGGCCCAGTTCAGCAGGGCCAGCGTGGGCAGCGCCACGAACTGCTGGTGGTCGACGCGGTGCGCGACGGCCGACCACAGGTCGAGGAAGGCCGCGTCGGCGGTGCGCCGGGAGGCGGGGGCGAGCGGGTCCAGGCCGCTCCAGCCGCAGGCCGTCGCGAGCACCGCCACCCGCAGGGAGGCGGCCTCGGCGTGGCGCGGCGACAGGCGTGAGACGCGCTGCCGCAGCGCCGCCAGTTCGCCGTCCCGTCCTGCCCGGGAGACCAGGCAGCGGGCGGTGTCCAGGTCGGGCGCGACGGCGGCCGCGACGGCCAGTTCGCCCAGCCGCGCCCAGGTACCGGCCATGGTCCGTACGGGCGGCCGTTCGGGCAGGAAGCCGTGCGTCCCCAGGTCGGGGGCTCGTACGGACGGGGTGGGGGCGGGGGTCGCGGTGGCTCGCCCGGGTATGGCGGGGCCGGGCAGGGCCGGGCCCGGTATGACGGGGTCGGAGCCCGTGGACGGGTTGCCGGGCGGGGCCGTGAGGGTGGTGGGCGCGTTCGGCGCCATGGCGGTGGACCTTTCTTCGGGAACGGGCCTGCGCGGCGGACGGCGGGGCGGCCGGCCGCGGGGTCAGCCGACCCGCCCGTACAAGGTGGGGCGGTAGGAGGCGAAGGACGAGATCCGGACCGACCGGCCGGCCCGCGGCGCCTCCAGGTACTGGCCGCCGCCGAGGTAGATCGCCACGTGGTGGACGCCGGACGAGGAGCCGTTGGACGACCAGAAGACCAGGTCGCCGCGGCGCAGCTGGGACCGTGTGATCGGCTCCGAGGCGCGGTACTGGGCGTCGGCGACCCGCGGCAGTGAGATGCCCGCGCGCTGGTACGCCTGCTGGACCAAACCGGAGCAGTCGAAGGAGTACGGGCCGTTGCCGCCCCACGCGTAGGGCTTGCCGAGCTGGGCCATCGCCCACCGGATCGCGGCCTCGGTGCCGTACCGGATGGGGGTGCCCTTGCCGCTCTCGCTCCCGCCGCTCAGCGAACCGGAACCGGAGCCCGAGCCGGGCTCCGAGCCCGAGCCGGTGCCGGTGGGCCCGTCGTCCCCTGGCCTGCTGATACGGGCCTCGTAACGCTCCCGGTGGCTGGTCCACCGCCAGCCGCCGTTCTCCCGGTACCAGTACACCCGGTCGACGGCGTCCCAGCCGGACCGGCCCCGGAACGTGGGGCTGGGGTTGTGGCCGCGCACGCCCGCACCGGCGGCGGAGGACGCGGCCGGCGCCCTGTCTGACCTGCCGCTCCCCGAACCGCCCGCGTGACGCGCGTACTTCTCGTAGTGGCTGGTCCACCGCCACCAGCCGGTGGCGTCCCGGTACCAGTACTTCGCACCGTCCCAGCCCGCGTGGCGGGGCGCCGGTTCGGCGCCCGCCGAACCCGCCGCCGCGCCCACGAGCGTCACCGCGCCCACCGCCGCCGCGACCGCGCCCCGCACCGTGCACCGCGCCCGGCTGCCGCCGTTGCGCGCCGCGGACTCGACCGCGGCCCCGCTGCAGAAGGCGCACCCGCAGTCGGCCCCGACGACCTCGAAGAACACCGGTGTCCCCATCCCACTGCCTGCCTCTCCGCTGTGTCAGCTCTTGGCGGCGGCGCTGCCGCGCGCCGTATAGAAGGCCACGGTCAGGTCCTTGACCAGGGCCTTGCGTTCGTAGTCATCCAGCTCCACCAGCCCTCTGCTGGTCAGCCGGTGGACGGTGTCGTCGACCGCGTCCACGACCGAGGTCAGGACGCTGTCGCGGTGCTTGGCGTCGATCGCCGCGATCTGCCGGCGCTGCATGGCCGCGGCCACCTCCGGCGCGTACTCGATCCGGGTCGGCTGGACGGAGAAGACCTCGATGCCGACCGGGCGGCAGTCCGCGGCCAGTTCCCGGGTGAGGGCCTCGCCGACCGCCTGCGCGTCGCGCAGGGTCGGCGCCTCCTCGTGGAACGCGTCCGCCGGGAGCTGCGAAAGGACCCGCGCCATCGCCGACTCCACCTGTTCCCGCAGGTAGGCGGTGTGGTCGCGGACGGTGAGCAGGGCCCGCGCGGTATCCCTGACCCGCCATACGACGAGCACCACGACGCGCAGCTGGACGCCCTCCGCGTCGACCGCCGGCATCGCCTCGCTGCGCCAGTGCCGCAGCCGTACGTCGACCCGGCGGCGCAGCACGAAAGGGCTGATCCACACCAGGCCGGTACGGCGCACACTGCCGCGGTAGCTCCCGAAGAGGCTGAGCACCCAGGCACTGCCGACCCGCCCGCGGGCCAGCCCGCCGAAGGCGTACACCGCCGCCGCGCCGCCGAGACCGGCCAGGGCCCACTCCCACAGGTGCGGCGCGGGCCGGATGGCGATCTCCAGGCCCAGGGCCCGAACGACCGCGGCGGGCAGCATCCCCCGCCACCACAGGAACGCCACGGAGCAGGCGATGGCCAGCAGGCCGGCGAACAGGGCCAGCCAGCCGGACAGGGAGAAGCCGCGCCGCTCGGACAGTTCGGCGTCTTCCTCGGGGGCCCGGCGCACGGTCGGTCCGAGGAGTTCGCGGAACCAGGAGGGCCGGCCGTCGCCGGTGGTGCCGGAGCCCGCGTACCGGCCGCCGCGGGCTCCGGGCCCGCCGTCCGTACGGGACCGGCTGCCCGCGTCGACCACTCCGAGGGCGCCGTCGAGTACGGCGCGTTCCGCGGTGTCCAGCAGGTCGGTCGCGGCGGCGATACCGGCCACGGCGGCGTCGGCGGGGGTGATGCGGACGGGTTCCGTGGCCGTCGGCGGGACCGGGACCCGCGGCTGTTCGGCGGTTTCCGCCTCGGCGGCCGCGGCACCGGACGCGTCTGCCCGGCAGGCCGTGCCGGGTGGTTCGTCCGGGTCCTGCGTACCGTGCGGGTCGCGGGGCGGGATGCTGCCGTTCGGGCGGCGCGGGCCCTTGGTGAAGTCCAGCTCGGGCGTGCGGGCGTCCTCCGGCGGTTCGGCCGGGCCGGTGCCGAGGCCGGTTCCGGGGCCCGTTCCGGTTCCGGTGTCCGGTTCGGCGCGGAAGAGCATATCCATGGGGATGCTGTCGCCGTGACCGGCGGGCCGCAGCCGTGCGGACCAGAGGGGAGGGCCGGAGGGTACGGGTCCCTCCGGGGTGTCGGGGGTCGGCCCGGGACCGGCCGCAGCCGTCGCACCACTTTCCGGAGCCGGGCCGGAGCCGGGTACTGAGCCCCGGTCAGAGCACTTCCCGCTGACCCGTCCTGAGCCCGCATCAGCAGTGGCCACCGCCCCGACCGCAGCCTCCGCCTCCGCCCCGGCCCCCGCCCCGGCAGCCTCGCCGGGCTCCGTGTCCGGGCCGTTCGCCCCGTTCCCCGTGTCCGCTGTCTCGGTCTTCGTCGCCATCGTGCGCTCCGTCATCGGAAGAGTCGCCGCCATGTCTCGGGGCCGGGGTAGCCGTCGGCGTCCCGGCCGGTCCAGCCCTGGGCCCGCTGGAACGCCTCGACGTTGCGGCGGTCCGCCTCCGTCCACCGGGGTCCCGGGCCGGAGGTGTAGTACTTGCCGAACCCCTTGCTCACCAGTTGCTTCCCGAGGCTGGTGACATATCCGTTCGACTGGCCCGGCCGGAACCAGCCGCGGCCGGGGAACGCCCCCGCGTCGCTGCCGCCGGTGCTGCCGATGTCCCGGCCCACGCCGTTGACCAGGTACGACCAGGTCGTCGGGCCGGGGATGCCGTCCGCCTCGGCGCCGCTCCAGCCCTGGGCCCGCTGGAACGCCTCGGTGGCCCGGCGGTCCGCCTCGCTCCAGCGCGGCCCGGGTCCGGAGGTGTAGAACCGGCCGCCGCCGCGTTCCACCAGCATCCGGCCCAGCCGGGTGACGTACGCGTTGTCCGCGCCCGGCCCGAATTTCCGCGCGCCGGGAAAGGCCGAGGTGCCGCTGCCCGGGTCGCCGCCGGTGTCGCCGCCGTCGGCCAGGCCGCGATAGCGATAGGCGACGTAGCGCGTGGAATTGCTCCAATAGGCGTACGGCGTCGACCGTTTCACCGCGTGCGGCCGGGTCTGTTCATAGGCGATGTACCGCGTACGGGAGGAATCGGCCCAGCCGCCGAAAATGGTGGCGTGGGACCCGGCGCCCGGATTTCCCGGGTTGTGGAAGAGCAGCATGTCGCCGGGCCGCAGTTCGCTCTTCGTTATACGGGTGCCGTATTGGGCCAGGCTTCCGGTCCACTGGTTGCGGCCGAGGTTCCAGGCCATCGAGATGAATCCGGAGCAGTCCTGGCGGTATCCGTCCGACCAGTGGCGATGCATGTTGTACGGGACCTGGGCGCTGACCCAGCGCCGGGCCCGCGCGATGATCTCGTCGCGGGTGAGGGGCCGGGGCGCGGAGGTGGCCACGGCGCGGCCGCGCCCGCTGCCCGTTCCCCCGTACAGCCCGCTGACCTGGCCTTGCGGGGTCGCCCGGGAGGTCAGGGAGAGGGCCGGGGCGCCCGGCCGGGCGTTTTGGGGGCGGCCGGGGCCATGGGCCACGGCGGTGGTGAGCAGGGCCCGCTCGCCGCCGGTCTGCGCGCCCGTTCCGGCGCCGAGGGCCGCGGCTGCCCCGGATCCGGAAACGCCGCTGCTCAGGACCGTTCCGGCGGTCGCCATGAGGACCAGCGCGCGGCGGGCTCCGTGCACGGCGGGGTGGCCGCCGTCCCGGATCGCGAGCGCGTGCTGGAGGGCTCGCCGCTCCTGGGCGCAGCCGCCGCAGGGGCAGCCGCCCGCGGGGTCGAATTCCACGAATCCCGGCACTGCCATTCCCGTTCCCCTCCAGGCTCGATCCGCTTCCGTTCGCCTTCGCACGTGCGACAGCTTCTCAACTGGCAGGAGATATCGCATGTTGACGGGGCAACTGATGATCATCCATTACGAAAGCATACTCACAGACCAAATCGGTCAATCGGCTCGACGAAGGTCCCGAGATCACGGGACTTTCGCCCCGCCGGACCTCGCCATCCGGCACGGCGCCAACACTCCCCGGACGGACGCAAAAGCGGGTGACGCAGGTCACACATTCGGCGGGCCCGGGCGGCCGGGCAGGTGGTCGGGAGCACCCCCGGAGTTCGTGTAAAGTTTTCCACGTCAGCGCGCGCCGCTAGCTCAGTTGGTTAGAGCAGCTGACTCTTAATCAGCGGGTCCGGGGTTCGAGTCCCTGGCGGCGCACGTCACACCGAGGCCTCTCGCAGCTGCGAGGGGCCTCGGTGCTTTTCCGCCGCCTTCCGGGCCGCCCGCCGCTTCCCCTTCGGCGCCGGGCCGGTGAATCGCTGGTCAAAACGGTGATCGGGGTGCACAGTCGCACAATGGCGCGCGACAACCAGGAGCGGATCAAGAAGCTCATCATCGACCGGCGGCTGGCCCCCGGGGCGCCGCTGCCCACCGAGACGGACCTGATGGAGCTGCTCGGGGTCAGCCGGAACTCCGTCCGCGAGGCACTCAAGGCGTTGCAGGCGATGGGCATCGTGGAGATCCGGCACGGCTTCGGCACCTACGTCGGGCCGATGTCGATGGCCCCGATGACCGAGGGGCTGGCCTTCCGCACGGTGGCCGGCCACTACCGGGGCGAGGACAGCCTGCTCCAGCTGCTGGAGCTGCGGGAAGCGGTGGAGACCGGACTGATCGCGCGGCTGGCGGGGCAGGTGCCGCCCGCGGCGCTCGCGGAGCTGGACGAGCTGGTGGAACGGATGGCGGCGGAGGCCGCCGGGGGCGCGGTGCGGGCCGACACCGACCGGGCCTTTCACGCCGCGCTCTACCGGGGGCTGGACAACCGTCTGCTGAGCGAGGTGCTGGACGCGTTCTGGGAGGCGTTCCACCGCGTACGGACGGACCTGGCCGGACTGGGGGCCGATCCGCGGATCACCCACCGCCAGCACGCGGAAATTCTCGCGGCGGTGCGCGACGGCGACGCACAGCGGGCCGAGCAGGCCGTACGTAGCCATTTCGACAACATCCGTCAGCGGCTGAGCAGTTCGGGACCGAAATAATGCCCCCTCCGACCTGACCCGTCCATCAATGCACTCGCATGTCCGGTAAACTCCTCGTTTCGCCCTTGCGATCAAGATATGAGGTTCGGGACCCTGACGGGATACTGGAGCCCAACTGAGCCTGTGCACGCTCATGTTGGGTGACACACCGGTTGCGGTGAATGTGGGAGTGGGGACCCCGCTGCACGGGACGCGAGTCGGAGCGGACATCATGCAACCGGAAGGCGGCCGTCACACGTCTACGACGTAGGCGGCCGACACCATTTGCGCCCGGGTCGGTCGAGGGGGACCGAAGACTCGGACCAGGAGAAGACGGGCACGCAGCCAGAAGCGTGCCGGGGGGATGGACTCATGACGTCGCCGCCTACCGGCGCCCGGCAGGAGCACCAGTACGACCCGTCCGCGACGACACGCCTGCGCGTGCCGCGCCAGCACTGGCAGCGCCGGCCGCAGCGCAAGCCACTGCCGCGCTACGACTACGAGCACTACAGCCGCCTCGCCGGGCCGCTCACCCAGCCGGACCCCGACAAGCCGTACAAGGTGCGGTACCGCAGTCTGCTGGCGGACGAACCGCACCGAATACGCGCGGCGCTACTCCTCGGCGCCGCTCCCCTGCTCTCGCTCGGCCTGCTCGCCTGGCTGATGCAGCCGGCCCACTGGACCGAACGCGACTACCCCGCCTACGACTTCCTGCCGGTGCTGGACATCGTCATGCTGGTCTCGATCGGACTGATCGAGTTCTTCCGGTGCATGAACGTGCTGTCCAACGCGCACGCCACCCTGGTGGCCCGCGACCCCATCCCGGTCGTCCCCGAACAGGGCACCCGCGTCGCCTTCCTCACCTCCTTCGTGCCCGGCAAGGAGCCGCTGGAGATGGTGACCAAGACGCTGGAGGCGGCCGTCAAGATCCGCCACCGCGGTCTGCTGCACGTCTGGCTCCTCGACGAGGGCGACGACCCGGACGTCAAAGCGGTCTGCGAGCGCCTGGGCGTCCACCACTTCACCCGCAAGGGCATCCCGCAGTGGAATCAGAAGAAGGGCCCGCACCGCGCCAAGACGAAGCACGGCAACTACAACGCCTGGCTCCAGGCACACGGTGACGCTTACGACTACTTCGCCTCCGTCGACACCGACCACGTACCGCTGCCCAACTACCTGGAGCGGATGCTCGGTTTCTTCCGCGACCCGAACGTCGGCTTCGTCATCGGGCCGCAGGTGTACGGCAACTACGACACGTTCGTCACCAAGGCGGCGGAGTCGCAGCAGTTCCTCTTCCACGCGCTGATCCAGCGGGCCGGCAACCGCTACGGCGCGCCCATGTTCGTCGGCACCTCCAACGCCGTACGCATCAAGGCCCTCCAGCAGATCGGCGGCCTGTACGACTCGATCACCGAGGACATGGCCACCGGGTTCGAGATGCACCGGCACCGCAACCCGGACACCGGCAGGAAATGGCGCTCGGTCTACACCCCGGACGTGCTCGCGGTCGGCGAGGGCCCCACCGCCTGGACGGACTTCTTCACCCAGCAGCTGCGCTGGTCGCGCGGGACGTACGAGACCATCCTCAAGCAGTTCTGGAAGGCGCCCTTCACGCTGCCGCCGGGCAAGTTCTTCAACTACACGATGATGGTCATCTTCTATCCGATGTCCGCCATGAACTGGATTCTGGCGGCCCTCAGTTGCGCGCTGTTCCTGGGCCTGGGTGCCTCGGGCGTGCAGATCGACCCGTCGGTGTGGATGATGCTGTACGGCAACGCCTCGGCGCTCCAGATCGGGCTGTACGTGTGGAACCGCCGGCACAACGTCTCGCCGCACGAGCCGGAGGGCTCCGGCGGGGTGGCCGGCATGGTGATGTCCGCGCTGTCCGCGCCGATCTACGCCCGCTCGCTGTTCGACGCGGCGCTGCGCCGCAAGAGCAAGTTCGTGGTGACGCCGAAGGGCGACTCCTCCAGCCCGGACACCCTGTTCGGCACGTTTCGGGTGCACCTGTTCTTCATCCTGGTCTTCGGGGGATCGCTGGGCGCCTCGTTCTGCTTCGGGCACAGCCACCCGGCGATGATCACCTGGGCCGTGCTGGCCCTGCTGATCACCGCGGCGCCGATCTTCGCCTGGCGCTGGGGCATCCGCCGGGACAAGCGCGGGAAGGCGCGCGGGGACACACCGGCGTCCGGCGGCGACGGGCCGCAGCAGGCGCCGCATCCGCAGCGCCAGCCCAGCTGGGCGGCGCCCACCGGACGCGAAAACCCCGCTGAGCCGGGCCACCGCACCGCCGACGACCGGACCGCGCAGATCGCCCTTGGGGGACGTCACACATGAAGTACCGTCCGAGCCGGCGCACCCGCAGAGTCGCGATAGGCGCGGCGGTGGTGCTGGCGCTGGCCGGGATGAACGGCCCCGCCCTGTTCAACTTCGCCTCGGAGCAGTACCACCAGTACAAGATCAACAAGCCCGAGTACAAGGCGGCGAACGGCCACTGGGACGTGGTCGACGTACCGCCCGAGTACAAGATCAACACGATTCACGCCGCACTGCTGCACACCGGCAAAGTGCTGCTGGTCGCCGGGTCCGGCAACAACGCCAAGAACTTCGCGGCCAAGTCGTTCCGTACGGTCCTGTGGGACCCGGCGAAGAACACCTTCAAGAACATCCCCACCCCGAAGGACCTCTTCTGCGCCGGCCACACCCAGCTGCCGGACGGCAAGCTGCTGGTGGCCGGCGGCACCCAGCGCTACGAGAAACTCGGCGGCGACGTGAAGAAGGCCGGCGGCCTCATGATCGTCTACAACGAGAACCCGGACGCGCCGAAGACGTTCCCGGCCGGGACGCTGTTCACCGGCAAGCAGAACGGCAAGACGTTCGCGTCCAAGGACCCGGTCGTGGTCCCCCGCGCCAAGAAGAAGGCGGACCCCGGGACCGGCAAGGTCACGGTCACCCACAGCGAGGCCCGGGTCTACGTGGAGGCGCTCAAGGAGGGCCGCGAACACTCGACCGGCGCCCAGGACAACTACCGCATCCACGGCCTGACCGGCGCCGACGCCCGCAACTTCTACGGCATCGCGCAGAAGCTGTCCTTCGACAAGAAGGACTTCCAGGGCATCAAGGACTCGTTCGAGTTCGACCCGGTGGCCGAGCGGTACATCCCGGTCGACCCGATGAACGAGGCCCGCTGGTACCCGACGCTGACCACCCTGGAGGACGGCAAGGTGCTGTCCACTTCGGGGCTGGACGAGATCGGCCAGGTCGTCCCGGGCAAACAGGAGATCTACGACCCGAAGACGAAGAAGTGGACCTACCTCCCCAAGCAGCGCTTCTTCCCGACCTACCCCGCCCTCTTCCTCACCGAGAAAGGCCGACTGCTCTACACCGGCTCCAACGCCGGGTACGGTCCCGACAACATCGGGCGCAAGCCCGGCATCTGGGACCTGAAGACCAACAAGTTCCAGGTCATCCCCGGGATGAGCGACCCGGACGTGCTGGAGACGTCGATGTCCGTACTGCTGCCGCCCGCGCAGGACCAGCGGTACATGGTGCTGGGCGGCGGCGGGGTCGGCGAGGACCCCAAGGCCACCGACAAGACCCGGCTGGTGGACCTGCACGCCGCCCAGCCACGGTTCAAGGACGGCCCGCCGCTGTACGCGAAGGCCCGCTACCCGAGCAGCGTGATCCTGCCCGACGACACGGTGCTCACCACCAACGGCTCCGGTGACTACCGGGGGCGCAGCGACAGCAACATCCTCAGCGCCGAGCTGTACGACCCGAAGGGCAACACCTCGCGGGCGGTGGCCGATCCGCTGGTGGGGCGCAACTACCACTCCGGCGCGCTGCTGCTGCCGGACGGCCGGGTGATGACGTTCGGGTCCGACTCGCTCTTCGCCGACAAGGACAACACCAAGCCCGGTGTCTTCCAGCAGCAGATCGACATCTGGACGCCGCCGTACCGGTACCGGGACTCGCGGCCGGAGCTGACCGACCCCGGGCCGAAGACGGTGAAGCTGGGCGGTACGGCCACGTACGGGACCAAACACGCGTCGTCCATCAAGAAGATGCGGCTGATGCGGCCGGGTTCGTTCACCCACGTCACCAACATCGAACAGCGGTCGATCGCCCTGGACTTCAAGGCGACCAAGGACGGGGTGACCGTCACGCTGCCGAAGGACCCGACACTGGTGCCGCCCGGCTGGTACATGCTCAACGCGGTGGACGACCAGGGCACGCCGTCCAAGGCGGTCTGGGTGAAGGTGCCGACGGCGTCCCAGGCCGAGCTGGCCGGCCTGGGCCTGAACTGAGCCGCCGACGAGGGTGCGGGGTGCCACGGATCTCCCGGGGCGCCCCGCACCGTCGTTCCCTCGCGGCTACTTCGTATTGCGGGCCAGCTCCAGGGCGTAGTCCGGCCACCACTCGCCCGCCTTGGGCCCGCCCTTGCACGTGCCGTCGGACTCGCCGGGCCGCTTGATCCACAGGTAGGCGTCCACGAGCGGGTCGCCGGTCCGGACCGTCGGTGCCGCGCCGAGGGCGCGGCCGCGCGGGTTGCACCAGTTCTCCGGGTCGTCGCCGCCGGGGGCCGGGCCGTTGCCGTTGCGGCTGGTGTCGATGACGAAGTGCTTGCCGCCGACCATCGAGGACAGCCGCTGGCCGTACTTCTTGTTCTCCTCGGTGGTCTGGAAGTTGGATATGTTGAGCGCGAACCCGTCGGCCTTGTCGATGCCGGCCCGCTTGAGGGGCTCCACCATGCGGCCCGGGTCCTTGATCCAGTGCGGGTTGCCCGCGTCCAGGTAGACCTTGGTGTGCGGCAGCGCCTTGAGCTTGCCGACGGCCTCCGTCAGCAGGGCGTAACGCTCCTCGTGGAACTGCCCGGGGGTGCACTTGTCCTCGATGTGCGGCAGCGCGTCCGGCTCCAGCACGACCGTCGTGGGGCGGTCGCCTATGCCCTTGAGCACGCCGTCCAGCCACGCGCGGTACGCGTTGCCGTCCGCGGCGCCGCCCTTGGAATAGCTGCCGCAGTCGCGGTGCGGGATGTTGTACAGGACCAGCAGCGCCTCGCGGCCGGACTTGGCCGCCGCTTCCGTGAAGCCGCGGGCCTCCCCCTGCGGATCCTCGACGCCGATCCATTCGGCCACCGGCTGCTCGGCAATCTTGTCGATCTGCCGGGCGTCGTCGGACTTGTCGTCCTTGGCGTACGCGGCGGCCTGCCGCGCCGCCTTGCCTTCCGGGTTGACCCAGTAGGGCACCGTGGACTTGGGCTGTTGCCCGGGCTTGGCCCCGGGCTTCCCGTCGCCCTCGCCGTCACCGCCGTCGGACGACGAGAAACACCCCGACACCAGCAGCAGCGCCCCCAACGCCGATGCCGCGCCCCACCATCCGCGCCGGCGCGCGGCGCGGCGCCCGCCCGGGGGACCGCCCCCGGATCCCCGAACACTGCCGTACATCCACTCCCCCCTCGGAGCACGGGACAAGACCGGTCGAATCCATCCTGGCACATGCCCCTCAGCCGCAGGCCGGCCTGTGGACAACCTGTTACGCCCGCGCCGCCCGGCCGGAACCGACCGGTTGGGCCGGTCCAACTGCCGCACATCCCCTAGGCGGCACAGCGCAGCAGTCCTACAGTGAACGCAGGTGGAACTTCCTGTTGGTCACCTGGCCCCAGCCCCCGGCCGGGCACGTGCACGCGCCTTCGTGCAGGCGCCCACGCACCTCCCGCCGGCGGCAGGGCAACTCCCGCAGTCCTGACATCCCGGCGGTCGAGGACCGGCCGGTCGGCGGCTCAGGGGGAGCGAGCCGTCGGCCGGGATCGGTCGGCTCCGGTTGCCGTCCCCCGTACGCGGCTGCCTCAACTCGGCTGGGTCTGCGTGGCGTTCGTCAGGTAGGCGTGCACGACGACGTTGGCGGTGTAGGCGTCCCGCTCGTGGTCGTAGGCTCCGGCGCAGGTGATCAGGCGCAGTTCCGCGCGGCCCGGCACATGCGCGCCGTAGACCTTGCGCGGTACGAAGTTCTTGCGGTCGTAGATCTTGACGTCCTCGACGGTGAACCGCGCGGTGCCGCCGTCCTCCCTGCGAACGTCCACCGGCTGCCCCGGCCGGAGGCTGCCCAGGCGGTGGAAGACGGCCCGCCCGCTGGTCGTGTCGACGTGCCCGACCAGCACCGCGGCGCCCGCCGTGCCCGGCTGCGGCCCTTTCGCGTACCAGCCGACGAGTCCGGGCGTGCGGTACGGCGGCGTGTCCACGGCGCCGGTGGGGTCCAGCCCGGTCTCCGTCACACCCGCCCGTACGTCCAGCGCTCCGACCGAGACCTCGGTGGGGCGGCCGCCCGGGGAGGTGGCCAGGGGCGCGTGGGCGGCGGGCAGGTCCGGTCCGAGCGGGCGGCCGACGGCGGCGACGTCGCCGGTGGTCGGCCCCTTCGCCAGGTCTCCGCCGTCCGTCAGGTCCCTTCCCCACATCCACAGTCCCAGCAGCAGGACCGCCCAGGCCACTCCGGCGGCCATCCGGCCGTGGCCCTGAGGGTGGCGGCGGTCCGCCACCGGGTGGTCGTCAGCCGGCATCGCCATCGCCCGATCCCTTGCGCCGGCGCCGCATCCGCAGCACCTGTCCGGTGAGCGCGAGGACCGCGCCTCCTGCCAGTACGAGTCCCACCGCGTAGACGCCGTCGCCCTCGTGGCTCGCGGCCGTCCGCACGGCCACCGTCCGCTCCGGCGTGGTGTGCGACGCCTGCGCGGGCGTCGCGGCGGTCTTCGCCGTATGCGCCGGGGTCCGGTGCGCCTGCGCCGCCGTCCAGCCGCCTCCCGCCCGTACGGGGGCGGAGGGGGACGCCGGCGGGCCCGCGGCGCCGGACTCCGCCGCGTCGAGGGGATCGGCTGCCACAGCTCCCGGGGCGTTTCCGGCCGGGTCCGCGCCCTCGGCGCCGCCGGCCGTCCCCGCGTCCGCGTCCTCGCCGTTCTCCGCGGGCGCGGGGACGACCTCGAAGGTGCCCGCGGCACGCGCGTCCTCGCCATCGCAGTGGACGGCGACGGCGTACGTGCCGGGATCGGCCGAGGAGCGCACCCGCGCGTCGCCCACCAGGCCCGCGGCGACCCGCGCCAGGGGTACCGCGTCGACGAAGGCGGCCGAGGTGGCCCGGCCCGCGCGGCCCGCGCAGCCGGTGACCTGGAGGGCCGTCTCGGTGCCCGGCGCGGGGGCCGACGGCGTGACCGCGACCGTGCCGGCCGTGGCGCCCGGTGCCCGGGCCGGGGACGCGAGGGCGGGCCCCGGAGACAGCACCGCCACCGTCAGGGCGGCACAGAGAGTGAATCCCGGTGAGCGCATGGTGAACCTCCGAACACTTCCGAAGGTCCGCCCGGCGGCCCGTTTCCGCATCCGGTGCGGGCCGGAACTGCGCCGTCCGGGTGAGCGATCGTGGTCCGGCCGCGGGCGGTGCGGCCGGACCGCGCCCGGTCAGACCAGGTCGACGAGGTCGGCGATGGAGTCGACGACCCGCGACGGCCGGAACGGGTGCCGCTCGATGTCGCCCTTGCCGGTCAGCCCGGTCAGCACCAGGAAGGTCTCCATGCCCGCCTCCAGGCCGGCCAGCACGTCGGTGTCCATCCGGTCGCCGATCATCGCGGAGGTCTCGCTGTGCGCGCCGATGACGTTCAGGCCGTGCCGCATCATCAGCGGGTTGGGCTTGCCGACGAAGTACGGCTCCACGCCCGTCGCCTTGGTGATCAGCGCGGCGACGGAGCCGGTGGCGGGCAGCGCGCCGTCCGCCGAGGGGCCGGTCTCGTCCGGGTTGGTGGCGATGAACCGGGCGCCGTCGTTGATCAGCCGGATGGCCTTGGTGAGCGCCTCGAAGCTGTACGTGCGGGTCTCGCCGAGCACGACGTAGTCCGGCTCGTGATCGGTGAGGACGTAGCCGATGTCGTGCAGGGCGGTGGTCAGACCCGCCTCGCCGATGACGTACGCGGTGCCGGACGGCCGCTGCTCGTCCAGGAACTGGGCGGTGGCCAGCGCGGAGGTCCAGATGGACTCCCAGGGCACGTCCAGGCCGATCCGGTTCAGCCGGGCGTGCAGGTCGCGCGGGGTGTAGATGGAGTTGTTGGTCAGGACGAGGAAGGGCTTGCCCGAATCGCGCAGCCGCTTGATGAAGGTGTCGGCACCGGGCACCGGGATGCCCTCGTGCATCAGCACCCCGTCCATGTCGGTCAGCCATGACTCGATCGGCTTGCGCTCTGCCACTGCCGGTCTCCCGCCGTGCGTGTCTGCCAGGGGCGCCGGCCGTGCCCGCGCCGTCGCGGGGCCCGTACGCGTCGCGCACCACAGCGGGTGACCTGCGTCTCGTACGTATGGCCGACGCCCCCAGCCTAAGTCAGCCGCCGCGATCTTGACCCCGCCGAATGGCCCCGGGCCTCGGGCCGGGGCCGCGCCCGGGAGCGGTACGGCGCTCAGCTGCCCGTCGCCGCCTTCCAGGCGTCGAGGTAGCCGGACAGGTTCTTGTCGATGTCGGTCCAGTCCGGGCGGAAGATGTCGACGCCGTCCATGATCCTCGTGAGTTCGGCGGCGTTGCGGTCGGTGGGCCGGATGTCCGTACGGGCCGCGAACCCGCCGCCGACCGCCGAGACCTGCTTCTGCACCTCGGGCGAGAGCAGGTGGTCCAGGAACCTTCTGGCCCGCGCCGCGTGCGGGGCGTTCTTGACCAGCCCGGCCGCGTACGGCAGCGCGAAGGTGGACGGCCGGGCACCGGGCCGGGCGGCGGGGAAGAAGATGCCCTGGTTCGGCATGGACTTCATGTTGGCGTGGTTCATCTGCACGTCGCCGTTGGCGATGAGAAGTTCGCCCTTGTCGGTCTTGGGGGCGAGCTGTCCGGTGGAGGAGGCCGGGCCGACGTTGTTGGCCTGGAGTTTCCCGAGGAAGTCCATGGCCGGGCCCTGGCCGCCGAAGTCGTGCAGGGCCTGGATGACGACGGCGGTGCCGTCCCCGGCGACGCCCGGCGTGGAGTACTGGAGCTTGTTCTTGAAGCGGGCGTCCGTCAGGTCCTGCCAGGTGCGGGGCGGCTGCTGGAGTTCCTGCTTGTTGTAGATGAAGCAGAAGTAGTTGTTGACGATGGATGTCCACTTGCCGCCCGGGTCCTTGTCCGCGGCGGCGACCCGCTCGGAACCCTTGGGGCGGTAGGCCTCCAGCAGGCCCTTGCCGTCGGCCTGCTGGATGAACGGCGGCAGGGTCACGACGATGTCCGCCTTGGTGTTGTCCTTCTCGCGGGCCAGCCGCTGTACGGCGGCGCCGGACCCGCTCTCCACGAGGTTGACCTTGATGCCGGTCTTCTTCTCGTAGTCCGCGAAGACCCGGTCGTAGAAACCGTCGCCCCGCTCGCCGCGCAGGCCGTCGGCGCTGTACACGGTGATCTCTTTCGCGTCGGCGCGGGACACGCCGCCGCAGCCGGTCAGGGCGGCGCCGAGGACCAGGGCGCCGCAGAGGGCGGCGGGCGGCTTGGGGTGGGTGCGCATGACGTGTCGTGGCTCCTTGGGTGGTCGGGCCGGGGCCCGTCAGCGGTACGCGGCTTTGGTACGGATACGGGAGACGGCCAGGAGCACGAGCAGCGTGGCGGCCAGCAGCGTCACCGCCAGCGCGGCCCCGGCGAACAGGGCGCCCCGGTCGGTGGTGGCGAAGATCCGCACCGGCAGCGGCAGCCAGTCCGGCGGGTAGATCATCATCGTGGCGCTCAGCTCGCCCATGGACAGCGCGAAGCACAGGCCGGCGGCGGCCGTCAGGGACGGCAGCAGCAGGGGCAGTTTGACGCGCCACAGGACGTAGGCCGGGCGCGCGCCGAGGCTGGCGGCGCTCTGCTCGTACGCCGGGTCCAGGCGGGCCAGCGCGGCCGTCACGGACTGGTATGCGAAGGCGGTGACCAGGACGGTGTGCGCGAGGACCACGATCTGCGGGGTGCCGTTCAGGAGCAGCGGCGGCTGTGAGAAGGCGACCAGCAGCGACAGGCCCACGACGACCGACGGCACCGCGACCGGCAGCACGAACAGGCCGTCGAGCACGCGGCGGGCGCGTGGCCCCAGACGCTGGGCGGCCAGCGCTGCCCAGGTACCGGCCGTGAGCGCCAGCAGGCTCGCGGCGGCGGCCGTCGCCAGGCTGGTGACCAGCGCCTCCAGCGAGTCGCCGCGCACGATGTCCTGGTAGTGCGCCGTTGTCGGGCCGGACGGCAGCGCCCCGCTCCAGCTGCTCGCGAAGGACACCGCGACGACCACCAGCAGCGGCAGCGCGAAGACCGGCAGGAAGAGGACGAAGAAGACGGCCCAGACGGCCCGTCGGGCCCCTTTGCTATGCACGAGCACGGTGGCCGGCACCTCCCGTCGACGGTGTACGCGCCCTGCCCGCCCGTGCGGCCACGGTCCGGTACAGGGCGTAAAGGGCCACGGACAGCACGATGTTGACGGCGGCGACGACGCACGCCCCCGTGTAGTCGCCGTCGAGAATGGCCTTGGTGTAGACGAGCACGGGCAGGGTCACCACGTCCTTGGCGCCGGTGAACAGCACGATCCCGAACTCGTTGAGCGTCAGCACGAGGACGAGCGCGCCGCCCGCTGCCAGCGACGGCAGCGCATCGGGCCAGATCACCTTCCGTACGATCCGGGCCGGTCGGGCGCCGAGCGAGGCAGCGGCCTCCAGCTGTCCGGTCTCCACCTGGGAGAAGGCCGCGAGGAGTGGCCGCATCACGAACGGCGTGAAGGAGGTGGTCTCGGCGAGCAGCACGCCCCACGGGGTGTGCAGAAAGCCGAATGGGCCCTCCGCCGCGCCGGTGACGTCCGTCCACACCCCGTTGGCCAGGCCGGACGTGCCGTACACGAAGAGCAGGGCGAGCGTGATCAGGAAGGACGGGAAGGCGAGGAAGACATCGATGAAGCGGCTCAGCGCCCGGCTGCCGGGGAACGGTACGAACGCGATCACCAGCGCGAGGAAGAAGCCGAGCAGCAGACAGCCGGCGGTCGCGCCGACGGCGATCAGCACGGTGTTCCCGAGCGCGTCACGGAACGACGCTTCGGCGAAGACCTGCGCGTACGGCGCGGTGGACGGCGTGCCGCCCTCGTCGCCGGTGACGGACTGCCGTACGACCAGGGCCAGCGGATAGAGGAAGACGAGGGTGAGGGCGAGCAGCGGCGGGAGCGCCCACAGGGCCGCTGAGGCCGATGACGCTGCCGAGGCCGGTCGCTTCCCTGGCTGGTCCTGCGGCGCCGCGCGGCCCTTCGCCCGCGCCGGTGCGAACGTGTCCGGCCTACTCATCGGCCGTGCTCCCCGCCCCGGCCGGCAGCAGCACCGCGTCCTCGGCGGCGAAGTGCAGGACGACTTCGGCGCCCGGCTCCGGAGTCGTCCGCAGCTCGCGCAGGTCCGCCAGGACGCGATGGCCGGCCACGTCCGCGTACACCCGGTGGGTCGCGCCGCGCCACTGCACCTCGGTGACCCGGCCGTGCAGCGCGTTGGGGCCCTCGCCGAGGCCGACGAGGTGCGGGCGTACGCACAGCGTGGCGGACGCGCCGGGCACCGCGCCGTCGGCGGGCGTGACGGCCAGCCGGGTACCGGCGAAGTCCGCCGTGCCGCGCGGGCCGGCCGTCACCGGCAGCAGGTTGGCGTTGCCGACGAAGGAGGCGGTGAACTCGGTGCGCGGGCGCCGGTAGAGGTCCTGCGGGGTGCCGCAGTCGCGCAGCCGGGCCCGGTCCATGACGGCGATGCGGTCCGCGAGTGTCAGCGCCTCGATCTGGTCGTGGGTGACGTACAGGATCGACACGTCGGGCAGTTCCCGGTGGAGCCGGGCCAGTTCGGCGAGCATCCCGGAGCGCAGCCGGGCGTCCAGGGCGGACAGCGGCTCGTCCAGCAGCAGCACGCCGGGCCGGATGGCCAGCGCCCGCGCGATGGCGACCCGCTGCTGCTGCCCGCCGGACAGTTCGCGCGGGTAGCGCCCGGCGTACGCGGCCATGCCGGTCATCTCCAGCGCCTCGGCCACGCGCGCGGCGGTCTCGGCACGTGACGCGGTGCGTCCGCGCCGCGCCTTGAGGCCGAAGGCCACGTTGTCCTCGACGCGCAGGTGCGGGAAGAGCGCGTACTGCTGGACGACCATGCCGATGCCGCGCCGGTGGGGCGGCAGCCCGGTCATGTCCCGGCCGCCGATCAGCACCCGTCCGGCACACGGCCGGACGAACCCGGCGACGGCCCGCAGCGCGGTGGTCTTGCCCGAGCCGGACGGGCCGAGCAGGGCCAGCACCTCGCCCGGTTCGACGGTCAGGTCGAAGGAGTCCAGGACGACGTTCCCGCCGTACGCGACGGAGACGTTGTCGAAGCGGATGCCGGAGGGGGCCTCCGGGGCCCGGTCCGGGCCGGCCGTCGCGGCGGTCGCGGCGGCGGCGCTCATGAGGGGCGCTCCGGCCGCGGGCCGTCGAGCAGCGCGGGCAGTCCGGCCACCGAGCCGAGGACGTGCGTGGCGCCCGCGCCGCGCAGCGCGGTCCCGTCATGGGCGCCGGTCAGCACCCCGGCGACGACGGAGGCGCCCGCGCGGCGCCCGGAGAGCATGTCGTACGAGGTGTCCCCGGCGACCGCGATCTGGCGTACGGAGTCGGCGGCGCCGGTCCGCAGCAGCGCGGCCAGCACCAGGTCCGGGTACGGGCGTCCGCGCCCGCCCGCGTCGGCCGGGCACAGGGTCACCGGCACCAGTTCCCGCCAACCGAGCGCGTCCAGGACGGCGTCCTGGGTGACCCGCGCGAAGCCGGTGGTCAGCACGACCGTACGGCCCGCTTCCCGCAGGTCCTCGATCGCCTCCCGCGCGCCGGGCACGGGGGCGATGCGGCCGCCGTCGACCAGTTCCCCGTACGCCTCCTCGAAGGCGGTGTTGGCTTGCCGGGCCCGCTCCTCGTCCCCGAAGAGGTGGCGGAAGACGGAGATCTTGGATTCACCCATGGTGGCGCGGACATACGCCAGTTGCGCCTCGTGCTCGGCGCTGCCCGGTCCGACGCCGAGCCGCCCGGCCGCGGTGGCGAACGCCTGCTCGACCAGCCCGCCGTCGGCCACGGTCGTCCCGGCCATGTCCAGCACGACCAGTGAAATGCGGTCCGCGTGTGCGGAATTGTCGACGGTCACCGTCCTCACCACCCGATTTCGTTCGCGGTGTCCTCGGCCAGCGCCGGGGAGCAGGTCATACCGCGCCCGCCGGGCCCGGTGACCAGCCAGACGCCGTCGCGCACCCGTTGCCGGTGCACGACGCGCGAGGTGTCGGTGCACTGGGCGTACACCCCGGCCCAGCGGCGGCGCACGGCGGGCAGCGGGCGGCCGAGCAGGTCTTCGACGACGCCGGTCAGGTGCTCGTACGGGTCCTCGACGACGTCGAAGCCGAAGGGCGTGGCGTACTCGTGTGTGTCGCCGATGGTCAGGCCGCCGTCCGCGCGCTGCACCATCAGCAGCTGCATCCGGTGCCCGGCCGCGACGGGCGGCTGCGGCTGGGCCGCCGCCCAGGCGTCCAGCTCGGCTCCCCCGTAAGCCGGGTAGTAGCGGAAGCTGTCCGCGTCGGCCACAGAGGTGGTGAGGGTTTCGCCGAGGGGCGCGGTCTGCATCATCTGGAGCCGGACGCGGCGCACCGGCAGGTCGGGCACCAGCTCGCGCACCAGTCCGCCGAGCCAGGCGCCGGTGCAGAGGACGACGGCGTCCGCCTCGTGCAGTTCGCCGTGGTCGTCGCGTACGGACCGCTCGCCGACGACGTCGCGTACCTCGCGGTCGCCGAGGAAGGTGTAGCGGCCGGAAGCGGACAGCGCCTCGCGCAGCGCGCGCTGTGCGGTACGGGGCTCCATGGCGGCGTCGCGCTCGCACCACAGCGCGCCGTGGAGGACGCCGCGCAGGGCCGGGTTCACGGCCCGGACCTCATCGGCGTCGAGCAGCTTGTAGCCACGGGACGCGGCGTCCGGGCGGCGCGTGGCGGCCTCGGCGACGGCGCGCTCGGCCGCGTTCCGTACGACGGTGAGGGAACCGTTGGGCCGGAATCCGAGGCCGGGGACCCGCTCCCCGATGCCCTCCCACAGCTCACGGGCCCGCAGCGCGGTCGCCAGCTCCGCGCCGCCGGCCCGCCCGCCGACCCAGACCAGCCCGAAATTGCGCACCGAGGCCCCGCGCGCCTCGGTCTCCCGCTCGATGTGCACGACCTCGTGGCCGCGCCCGACCGCTTCCCAGGCGTGCATGGTTCCCAGCACCCCGGCTCCGACAACTATGACTCGCATGCCCGGAACGGTCGTGGGAGCGGGTGACCCACCGGGGGCCGGGAGACGACGCCGGGGTGAATGCGGACTCAATCTTGGCCTAGACCCGTTATGCATCCGTGACCTTACAGCCCAAGGGGGTGCGGATGAGCGGGGATCAGCCGCCCAGGCGGGTCGTGAAGGAGAACCGGTCGCCCCGGTAGAGCGAACGCACCCGCTCCAGCGGCAGGCCCCGGGTGTCCCGCGAAAGACGGTGGATCAGCAGCATCGGCAGCGCCCCCGGAGTGCCGATCAGCAGGGCCTCGCGCGGGGTGGCCAGGACGGTCTCCAGGCGCTCGTCCGCGTCACCGAAGCCGATGCCCAGCCGCTCGTGGAGGTAGGCGTAGAAGGAGGAGTCCGGCTCGAACTCCGTGTCCAGGCGCGGCACCCGCGCCACGGCGACGTACGTGCTCTCCAGCCCCACCCGCTCCTCGTCCGCGAGCAGCACCCGCTCCATGTGCCACACCTCGTCGCCGGCCTGCAGCCCCAGCTCCCCGGCCAGCTTCGCCCACGCGGCAAACCGCTCCAGGCCGACCAGATGACGGCCCGGCCGCCGGCCCTGCTTCCGTACGCCCTCGGTGTAGCTCGCCAGTGACAGCGGCTGCTCCAGCTTGGGGCCCGCCACGACCGTGCCGCGGCCGAGGCGCCGCAGCCGCCCCTCCAGGTGGAGTTCGCGCAGCGCCTGGCGCAGGGTCTCGCGGGAGACCTCGAAGCGCAGCGCCAGGTCGCGTTCGGTGGGCAGCGCCTCGCCCTCGCCCAACTCGGCGAGCAGTGCCTCCAGCTGGACCTTCGCCGCGTAGTACTTGGGGATACGTCCGTGTTCGGGGATGCCGGATCGGACCGGCGCGCCGGGTTCCTGGCCGTTCGGGTAGTCCACCGGCCGATCCTCGCACCCCCGGGGCCGCGCGGGTCAGGGGGACCGGCGCCGGCGGAGGCGGCGGGCCGCCGTCACGAGGAGCGCGCCGGCGGACAGGAACACCAGGGCGGCGGCTCCGATACGGGGCACCCCGGGCGAACCGGTGTCGGCCAGGCGGGGCGGTGGGCCGGGGCGGGCCGGGGCGCCGGTGGCGGGAGGTTCGGCCCGGGGGACGGCCGCGCCCTCCACAACGGCCGCCGGGGCGACTGCCGTACGGGCGGCAGTCGTCGCGGTGGCGGCGTGCGCCGATGGCGTGGTGATCAGGAGGGTTACGGCCAGCAAGGCCGCCGGAAGGGTGGCGCGCAGCAGTGCGCGGGGCGGACGCACGGGCATGACGGACGCTCCTGCTCGATCGGCCCGGAGCCGGTGTCCCGTCCCCGGCCCGCGGCGGGCGCCCGGCCAGGACTGTGGGCACCGGCTCTCGGGCGACGGGGACCACACCAGGCCGCTCGTATGACCGGTCGGCTTCGGACCTTGCCATGTACGGCCGTCACCGTGGCTCCGACACCGCCGGTGCGGCTCCCCGGTCGCCCGAATGCCGCGCGTTCAGCGCAGTTACGCGCCCGTTCCGGCTCCGAACGGGGTGCCCGGGGACCCGAACAGCGGAGCCAGGACGAGTTGCGCCGCGCCGTCCGCGACCGCCCGCGCGCCGCCCTCGGCCAGGGCCACGGGGACCGCGGGCGTGCCGCCGTCGCCGCGCGTGCGGGCCTGTTCGGCCAGCGCCTCGGCCACGCCGCGTACGTATATGCCGGGACAGGCCAGCACCGTACGGCCGCCGAGCAGGACCCTGTCGATGTCGAGCAGTTCCACGAGGTTGGCCGCGCCGACGCCCAGGATGCGCGCCGCCTCGGCGGGCTCGCCGCGCGCCGCCCGGTCGAGGCACAGCGCCTCGACGCAGCCGCGCTTGCCGCAGCCGCAGGGCGGGCCGTCCAGTTGCAGCACCTGGTGGCCGAACTCCCCCGCGCCGGTTCTGGCCCCCCGGTACAACGCGCCGCCCAGCACCAGGCCGGCGCCCAGGCCCGTACCGAGGTGCAGGTAGCCGAACGAGCCGCGGCCGCCTGGCGCGCGCTGGGCGAGCCCGAGCGCCGCGGCGTTGGTGTCCTTGTCCAGGACGACGGGCAGGCCGAGCCGTTCGGCGAGGGTGTCGCGCAGCGGGAAGCCGTCCCACTCCGGGAAACCGGTGACCCGGCGCAGCACCCCGGCCGCGTGGTCCAGCGGCCCCGGGCAGGCGGCGCCGACGCCCAGGACGCGGGGCGAGCGGGCTTCCTCCGGCAGCGCGGCGAGCTGTCCGGCCACCGTGTCGAGCACGGCGCACGCGCCCGCGCCGAAGTCGAGCGGGGCGGTGCGCTCGGCGACGGTACGGCCCGCGAGGTCGGCGAGGACCGCGGTCAGCTCGTCGCGGTCCAGGTGCAGCCCGATCGCGTACCGGGCTTCGGGGACCAGGCACAGCACCGTACGCGGCTTGCCGCCGGTGGAGGCGCGCCGGCCCGCCTCGGCCACCAGGCCGTCGGCCCGCAGCCGGGCGATGATCTTGCTGACGGCCTGGGGCGTCAGCCCGGTGTGCGCGGCCAGCTCCAGCCTGCTGACGCCCGCCGGGCCCGCCGTCCGCAGCAGGCCCAGGACCAGTGCGGTGTTGTGGCCGCGCAGGGCGGGCAGGCCGGCTCCGCCGCCGGGCGGGGCGGAGGCCGCCGTGGAAGTCGATGCGGGAGCCGGTGTGGAGGCAGGGGCAGGTACGGAGTCGGGTGCGGCGACGCCCGGCGGCGCCGGGGCCGGGGCGGCGACACGTTCTGCGGGGTCGTTGCTGGTCACCCGTCCATTGTCCGTATTGCTTGCACTTTGGCAACAGCGTTGTTTAAGTGGGTGGCATGAACGACTCCCCCGGCACACCGCTCCGCGTCGGCCTGATCGGCTACGGCCTGGCCGGCTCGGTCTTCCACGCCCCCCTGATCGCCGCCACCGACGGCCTGGTGCTGGACACCGTCTCCACCCGCAGCCCGGACCGGCAGGCCCGGGCTCGCGCCGCACATCCCCAGGTCCGTACGGTCGCCACCCCCGACGAGGTACTGGCCCGCGCCGGCGAACTGGACCTCGTCGTCATCGCCTCGCCCAACAAGACACACGTCGCCCTCGCCAAGGCCGCCCTGGACGCCGGGCTGCCGGTCGTCGTCGACAAGCCGCTCGCCGGGACGGCCGCCGAGGCCGACGGACTGGCCGGCCTCGCCGAGCAGCGCGGCCTGCTGCTCTCCGTCTTCCAGAACCGCCGCTGGGACAACGACTTCCGCACCGTGCGCAAACTGGTCACCGAAGGCGCGCTCGGCGACGTACAGCGCTTCGAGTCGCGCTTCGAACGCTGGCGGCCCGAGCCCAAGGGCGGCTGGCGCGAATCCGGCGACCCGGCGGAGATCGGCGGCCTGCTGTACGACCTCGGCAGCCACGTCGCCGACCAGGCGCTGGCCCTGTTCGGGCCGGTCACCCTGGTCTACGCCGAGTCCGACGTACGCCGCCCGGGCGCGGAGGCCGACGACGACACGTTCCTCGCCCTCACCCACGCCAGCGGCGTCCGCTCCCACCTGTGGGTCAGCGCGACCACCGCCCAGCTCGGCCCGCGCTTCCGGGTGCTGGGCAGCCGCGCGGGTTACGTGAAGTACGGCCTGGACCCGCAGGAAGCGGCGCTGCGCGACGGGCGGCGCCCGGGCGACGACCCGGCCGGCTGGGGCGTCGAGCCGGAATCGGCGTGGGGCCGGATCGGCTCCGGGGAATCCCCGCTGACCGGCGGCGGCGACCCCGTACCCACCCTGCCCGGTGACTACCCCGCGTACTACGCCGCCGTCGCGGCAGCGCTGCGCACCGGGGGCGAGCCGCCAGTGAGCGCCAGAGAAGCAGCGGACGCGCTGCGCGTCCTGGAAGCGGCGAAGACATCGGCGGCCGAGGGCCGCGCGGTACGGATCGAGGAGTCGGCATGAGCGGCACGAACGGCGTGACCAGCATGAACGGTACGGGCAGCACAGGACTGCCGCACGGCCTCGACGAGCGCGAGGCGGCCCGCCACCAGATCCGCGAACTGGAGGAGCAGGAACGCCGCCTGGTCCTGGACCGCTTCGGCAACGAGGACGCCTGGCGGCTCGGCTGCCTGCTGACGGAGCTGGCGCGCGAGCGCGGCGCGGCCGTGACGGTGGACATCCGGCGCGGCGCGCAGCAGCTGTTCCACTGCGCGCTGCCGGGTACGTCGGCGGACAACGACGCGTGGGTCGAGCGCAAGTGCCGCGTCGTCGAACGGTACGCGGAGTCCTCGTACCTGGTCGGCGCCCGCTTCCGCGCCAAGGGCCGGACCTTCGAAGAATCGTCCCGCCTCGACCCGGACCGCTACGCCGCGCACGGCGGCGCCTTCCCCGTACGGCTGCGCGGCACGGGAGTCGTCGGCACCATCGCGGTCTCCGGCCTCCCCCAGGGCGACGACCACGCACTGGTGGTCGACGCCCTGGGGCGCTACATCGAGCAGCAGCCGGCGGACTGACCCGGGGGTCAGCCGGAGCGGCGGCGGGTGCGGATGATCAGTACGAGCACCACACCACTGACGACGGCGGCCGCTGCCGCCCCGATGAACAGCGGGTCCTGGAAGGCACCACCGCTGTGGGCCAGTTGGTCTCCGTCATCCGTTGGCCCGGGGCTCGGTACGGGGCTGGGTACGGGGCTGCCGGATGGGGAGGTCGTGGGGTGCGGGGTGGGGGTTGGTGATGGGGGCTCGGTCGGTGACGGGGGTGCGGTCGGCTCGGTGGGGGTGGGGGTCGGTGACGGAGACGCGGTCGGCTCGGTCGGGGTCGGTTCCGGGGTGGGGTCGGTGGGCTCCGGGGTCGGGTCGGTGGGGTGCGGCGTCGGCTCCGTCGGGGACGGGGTCGGCTCGGGGGGAGTCGGCGACGGCGGCCGGGTCGGCTCCGTGGGGGACGGGGTCGGTTCGGTCGGCGTGGGGGTGGGAATCGGCTCGGTCGGGGATGGCGTCGGTGACGGGGTCGGCTCCGTGGGTGACGGGCTCGGCTCTGTGGGCGACGGGCTCGGGTCCGTCGGAGTCGGTGACGGCTCGTCCGTCGGTGACGGTGACGGCTCCGTGGGTGACGGGCTCGGCTCGGTCGGCGACGGACTCGGGTCCGTGGGCGACGGGCTGGGCTCCGTCGGGCTCGGCGACGGTTCGTCCGTCGGCGACGGCGACGGCGTGAGTGATGGGGTGGCAGTTTGCGTGGGTGTCGGGCTCGGAGCGCGGCAGTCCGGCAGGTCTCCGTTGAACGGGTAGTTGTGCATCTCCGCGCCGGATGTCGAGGTGTGCACCAGCGAACCGGCCGTGAAGAAGCGGCCGTTCATGCCCGGTACCGACACCGTCGTCGTACTGCCCTGCCTGCCGACCAGCACACTCCCCTGGAACTGCGCGCCGCCCTTGAACTCCACCGTGTTCGCGTCCGGGAAGTTCCACAGCAGGCGCTCGCGGATGCCGGGCGGCTGGAGGTCGTGCCCGATGTGGGTGTTGATGGTGCGGGCGTCGCCGAGCATGTTGACGAGGACGGTCGCGCCCGCCGGGATACCAGCGAAGGTGATGCCCTGCGCGCCGCCGTTGCGGCCCATCAGGTCGAAGTCGACGTTGAAGACCTGGAGGGCGGACGTGCCGTCGCCGGTGAAGACCGTCGCGTAGCCCTGGTTGACGGCGGTGCCGGTCGCGGGCCGCTGCCCGTCCCCGGTGCGGGCGTAGCACCGGCTGCTCGCCGTCAGGTCGGGCACCAGCCCGCGGTACGGGTCGGCGACGCCCGGGCGCTGGTCGGCCTGGGGAATCACCGTGCCGGTCAGCCTGCCTTCGTACGCGACGACGCCGTGCGTGCTGCCTTCCTCGGCGAGCAGCCGCTGGCCGGGGGCGATGGTGACGTCGCCGCCCACGGTCAGGAAGTCGGAGCCGTTGGGCGGCGTCACCCGGGAGCCCACGGCGATGCCCACGTTGTAGACGCTGGACCCGCCGGTCTTGTTCATCTCGAAGCTGCCGAGGGTGACGACCTTCCCTTCGGCCTCCGCGGCCGAGCCGCCGACGCGGAAGTCCCCGCCGACGAAGACGTTGATGTTCTCGTCGCGCCCGGCGACCGGTCCGTTGTTCGGATCGTCGTACGAGGACGGGCACGCGCTCCCCCGGCACGGGCCGAGGCCGTCGGGCAGCGGCGCCGCGAAGCCGAACGCCGCGAACAGGCCGAGGAGCAGGGCGGCCACGGCTCCCAGTGCGGCGGCACCCACCACATGGGACCGTTTTGTCTTTTTTGCAGGCATATACGCACTATGTGCGCAGGTCGGTCGGGCAGCCGGACAGCCCGCACCCCCGCACGGCGAGTCCCCCTGTCCAGCCGACAGCCACCCGCCGACCGCCCCTGCCCGCACCGGCCCGCCCGTACCACCCCACCCGCACCGGCCCGCGCACCTGAGTCCCCGTCAGGACGGTGTCACGTCCCGGCTGGACTCTCGCCCGGCCCTGTCAGGCCCCCTTCAGCTCCTGCCGCTGCCGCCCCAGGCCGTCGATCTCCAGCTCCACCACGTCACCGGCGCGCAGATACGGCTTGGGCTCCGGGCAGCCCATCGCCACGCCCGCCGGGGTACCGGTATTGATCACATCGCCCGGGTACAGGGTCATGAACCGGCTCACGTAACGGACCACTTCGGCCACCGGGAAGATCTGCTCGGCGGTCGTGCCGTCCTGCCGCAGCGTGCCGTTGACCCAGAGCCGTACGCCCAGCGCCTGCGGATCGGGCACCTCGTCCGCCGTCACCAGCCACGGGCCCAGCGGGTTGAACGTCTCGCAGTTCTTGCCTTTGTCCCACTGGCCGCCGCGCTCGATCTGGAACTCCCGTTCGGAGACGTCGTGCGCGATGGTGTAGCCGGCGACGGCGGCGCGGGCCTCCTCGTCGGTCTCCAGGTAGCGCGCGGTACGGCCGATGACGACGGCCAGTTCGGCCTCCCAGTCCGTCTTCACGCTGCCGCGCGGCACCAGCACCGTGTCGTCGGGGCCGACGACCGTGTCCGGCGCCTTCAGGAAGACGATCGGTTCGGCCGGGACGGCGGCGCCGGTCTCGCGCGCGTGGTCGTGGTAGTTCAGCCCGATGCACACGATCTTGCCGATCCGGGCGACGGGCGGCCCCGTGCGCAGACCGGCCGGGTCCAGGCGCGGCAGTACACCGGCGGCAGCCGCCGTCCGGATCCGCGCGAGGGCCGGGCCGTCCGCGAGCAGCGCCCCGTCCACGTCCGTGATCAGCGACGACAGATCGCGCAGTACGCCTTCCTCGTCGAGCAGCGCCGGGCGTTCCGCCCCCACCGGACCGACTCGCAGCAGCTTCATCGGTACAACTCCCGTGGTCGAAGGGTCGGTCCGGGAGGGCTCTCCCGGACCGGCCGATGGGGACGGCCATCGAGCGATTCGGACGATCGTCCAAGAACAGTGTCCGCTCCGCAAGACCCGGTTCACGTACTGGACCATTACCCAGTGGTACGGGCCGGGGGCGCGACTCCCTTCCCGGCCCCGGGCGTACGGTCCTCCCGGCCGCCCCGGGGGTCACGGTCCCGGTGCAGCAGCGCCCGCTCACACGCCGTCCACGCCGTGGTCGTCACCAGGTAGAGCGCGGCCGCCAGCGGCAGCACCGCGACGCTGACCAGCGTCCCGAAGGACAGCAGCGGCAGCACCTTCGTCATACCGGCGAGTCCGGGCACCGCGCCACCGTCGCCCGCGCCCGCCTTCCCGAGGGCCGCGACCGGCGCGGGGTTCCGCGCCATCGCCGTACGGGCCCGCCGGTAGTTCCAGGTGGCGACGGCGGCGACCAGCACGAACAGCGCGAGGTAGACCCGGCCGTGGGGCCCGAACACCCCGCCGTCCGCGACGGCCTGCGACCAGTGCCCGCCGAGCGGCGCGCCCAGCAGCGTGTGCCCGAGCAGACCGCTGCCGTCGCTGGTGAACAGGTGGTACATGACGAAGAAGACGGGCAGTTGCAGAAGCGCCGGCAGGCAGCCGGCCAGCGGGGAGGAGCCGGTCTCGGCGTAGAGCGCGGCCGTCTCCTCCCGTAGGCGCTGCGGGTCCTTCGCGTGCTTGCGGCGCAGCTCGGCCAGGCGTGGGGCGTGCGCGGAGCGGGTTTTCTCGCCCCGGGCGGCGGCACGGGCGAGCGGGTGCAGTACGGCACGTACGCACAGGGTGACCAGGATGATCGCGGCGGCCGTCGCCGAGGCGCCGAAGAGCGGTTCGATCAGGTCGGCGGCCTGGGACAGCGCGCCGCCCAAGGCGGAGAAAACGGACATGGGTGAGCCCTCCACGGGGTCTCGTCGTGCCGGGATACGGAATCGGCGTGACGAGCCGCGCGGGGCCGGAGACCCCGCAGAATGCGAGGTGAAAGGCGCCTACGCGGCCGTCGGGAGGGGACGGTCGGGCGCCCTGGGGCGCGGGCGGCCCGCGGCGTCGGGGTCGCGTTGCGGCAGGAAGGCCGTACGGCGTTCCCGGTCGCGCAGGGCGGTACGGATGCGGCCCGGCGGTTCGGGCCGGGCGAGCGCGGCGGCCAGGAAGGCGCGGCACAGCAGCAGTACGGCGGCGGTGGCCGCGGCGGAGGCGAGCGCGGGAGCCAGCCCGCTCTCGGCGAGGAGGAGCCCGGAGAGCAGGAAGAACAGCGCGCCCACGTACAGCCGCCAGGCTTCGGCGCAGCGCTGCATGTGCTCACTCACCTCTTCCTCAGGGCGGGTCGCGGGCTCGCGGCTTGTGTGACCTACCGCCGGTGTCCGCCCAGAGTAACGGTGGCACGGCCGTACCGGTTCCCGGCCCCGGACCCGGCCCGTGCGGGGCAGGCCCGGGACCGCACAAGGCGGCGGCCCCGGAGGGGAGCCCGGGGCCGCCGCGGTCATGGTGCGCCCGTCACAGTCCGTTGACCCGGGCCTCCCTGGCCATGCCCAGCGGACGGATGGTGGAGGCGACGGCCCGCGCCCGGCGGCCGGCCCGCGAGCGGTAGCGCCGTACATGGGCCATCAGGCGACGGCTGCGCAACGCCATCTCCAGCTCGAAGCGGGTACGCGGATCCCGCAGCGCGGGCCCGAAGAGCTTTTCGATCTGCCGCAGGCGGTACCGCACGGTCTGCGGGTGCACTTGGAGCACCTTGGCCGCTTCGGGCGCGCCGCCGCCCTCCAGCCAGGCCAGCAAGGTGACCTCCAGGCGCTCGCTCTGCCGGGGTGTCAGGTCGTCCAGCGGGCTCAGCCATCGGGAGGACAGGGCCCGGGCCAGCGATTCGTCCTGGAGGAGGAGCAGGGCGGAGAGGTGGTCGTCGACGAAGGCCGGGCGCGTGTCGGGGCCGCCGCGGCCGGGTGACAGTGCGAGCAGGGCGCGGGCCCAGCGCAGTGAGGAAGCGGCGTCGCCCGCCGGTACGGCGTGGCCGACCGCCGCCGCCCGGCCCTTGAGCGCGGCCTCCAGCCGGGCCCGGGTCTGCGTCCCGGGGTCGGGGACCAGCAGGCAGGTGTCACCGTCGACGGTGCCGATGAGGGCGTCGCCGAGGGCGGCGGCCAGCTGGGGGACTTCGGCGGGCGAGGCGAGGGCGATGGCCTGGACGAGCGCCGGTACGGGCCAGCCGGCACAGCGGGCCACCTCGGCGAGGGCGACGTCGGAGACGTCCTTGGCGCCGGAGAGGGCGGCGAACATCTCCCGGCGGGCCGGCGCCACCGGCAGCGGGGTGACGACGAGGTCCTTGGGCCGCCGGACGCGCTCCGCGGTTTCCTGGTAGCCGAGCGCCACCAGCATGGCCTGTTCCACGGCCCACCGGGTCTCTTCGGCACCCGTTTCCGCGAGAAGTGCGGAAAAGGCGGGAAATCCGCTCCGCAGTTCCTCAGTCACCTTCCCGGCGAGCGCCGGGAGTTCCTTTCTCAGAACGCGGGTCCATTCACCACGGGGGCGTGACCAGATGCGGTTCAGGAGATCACACATCGCTACCTCGTTCCTGGCGTGATGCGGAGGGGGGTAAGGCCCTGCTTGCCCGGAAGCACCGTGAGCAGGGTGCGCACCGTGCGGAAGTGCTTCGAGCGGGAAGTGCATCGTGCGGAAGTGCATCGAGCTGTGGTCGTGCGGTGGTTGTGCGTGGTGTGCGGTGGTGCGCAGTGATCGAACGGTGGTGTGCGGTGGTCGTGCTTGGAGGGGCACCATCCGGAGTTACCTGGCGTAACTTCGATGCCGGTGCAGGAATTTGTCACAGCGCGATAAACCGGAGGACGGTCCGGCGGCGTTCCGTGATGCTGCTGCTCACCCCCGATCACCGCCTATGGCGCATACCTTTGCGCGCTTCCCCGGCGGGGACACGGCGCATAAACCGTGGCGCATATCCCGGCGGCCCGACCGGCCCGCCCTTCCCACGTCCGCCGCCGGCAATTGGCCCCACCCCCGTGCCCCTGTTCCCCCACGCCCTCCTTCCCTCCCCCGCCCCCTCTCCAAGGAGGCCCGATGCCCGCATCCCGCTTGCGGACCGCCCTGCGCCCGGCCCTGCCGGCCGTCGTGCTGCTCTTCCTCGCCGTGGCCGCCCAGGTCGGCGCTCCCCAACAGGTGCTCGCCTTCCTGGACTTCGGCGCGGGCGTCCTCGCCCTGGTCTCGCTCACCGGAACCGTGCTGTGGGGCCTGGCCGCCACCGACCGACTGCTGCTGCACTCCGGCCACCGGCTGGTCGCGCAGGCCGTGCACCGCGGAACCGGCGTCGCCGGGCTGGGATTTCTCGCCCTGCACATCGGCGTGAAGATCGCCCGCGACCGGACCAGTGGCACGGCCGCCGCGGTGCCGTTCGCCGACGACGGCCGGCCGCTGCTCATCGGCCTCGGCACGCTGGCCGGCTACCTCTTCCTCGCGGCGGCGGTGACCGGCGCGGTACGCGGCACGTTCACCTCGCGCCGCGGATCGCGGTGGTGGCGGGTGCTGCACATGGGCGCGTACGTGGCCTGGTGCGCGGCACTGGTACACGGCCTGAAGACGGGCCGCCCGGCCGCCGGCTGGGTGACCGCCGGGTACATGCTGTGCGTCGCCGGGGTCGCGGTGGTGCTCGTCCTGCGGCTGCGGGCACCCCGTAACGGAACGGTGCCGGGCGGCCGCCCACCGGGAACGGACACCGGCGGGCCACGGGCCCCGGCCCACTCCGCCCGGCACCACCGCGGCACACGGCCATGACCCTTCGCTACGCGCGCAGATACCGCCGGGGCCCACCGGTACGTGCACAGATGCCGCCGGTACGCCTGCGGAGCCGCACAGCGCCTGCGGGGCTGCACCGTCGCGCCTACGGGGCCGACTTCTGTGGCCCCCCGAATGCCCCAACGTCTCAACGAACCAACGGAGTTCCCGTCATGACGCTTCTAGCGCAGGCCACCACGATCCCGCTGCCCGTCATCGGCCGCGCCCCCGCCGACGGCCACGCTCCCACCGACGGCCGCGCCCCCGACGACAGCCGCGTCCCCGCCGTACCCGTATCCATACCCGGTCCCGTTCCCGGCCCCGGCCCCCTTCCCGTTCCCGGTCTGGCTGTGCTCGGGGTGCCTCGGCTGCTGGGCGGGCTGGACGGGGCCGAGCGGCTGGACCGGGTGGCGCATCTGACCCGGCACGGCAGCCCGCCCGATCTGTCGGCGAGCGAACTGGTGGCGCTGGCCGAGGACACCGGGCTGCGCGGCCGGGGTGGTGCGGGGTTCCCGTTCGCGCGGAAGCTGAGCGCCGTGATGGAGGGACAGCGCCGCGCAGACGGGCGGGTCGCGGTGGTCGTCAACGGCAGTGAGGGTGAGCCCAGTTGTCTCAAGGACACGGCGTTGCTGCTGTACGCGCCGCACCTGGTGCTGGACGGTGCGCTGCTGGCCGCGCGGGCGCTCGGCGCCGAGGAGGTCGCGATCGGGGTGACCCGCGCGGACGTGGCCCGGTCGGTGCGCCGGGCGATCGCCGAACGGGGCCCGCTGTCCACGCCGGTCCGCGCCGAACTGCTGGCGGAACGTTTCGTGACGGGCGAGGGCACCGCGCTCACCAACGGCCTCAACCGCGGCCCCGGCCTGCCGTCGGGCCGTAGGGTCCGCTCCAGCGAACGCGGCCTCGGCGGCCTGCCCACCCTGCTCTCCAACACCGAGACGTACGCCCAGCTCGCCGTCGCCGCGCGGCTGGGCGCCCTCGGCTACCGCGCCACGGGCGACCCCGCCGAACCCGGCACCGTCCTGCTGACCGTGGCCGGCGAGCGGGTCGTGGAGGCCCCGACCGGGGTGCCGCTCGCACGCGTCCTGGCCCTGTGCGGGCTCGGCCCCGGACAGGGCGTCCTGGTGGGTGGCTATCACGGCACCTGGCTGTCACCGTCCGCCGCAGGTACGGCCCTCCTCAGCCGCGACGACCTGGCCGCGTACGGCGCGGTGCTCGGCGCGGGAGCGGTACTGCCGCTCCCGGAGGAGACCTGCCCGGCAGGCGAGACCGTACGGGTCGCGCGCTGGATGGCTGCCGAGTCAGCAGGACAGTGCGGGCCCTGCGTCCTGGGTCTGCCCGCGCTCGCCGACGCACTTGGCCAGGCGGTCGGCGGTGGCGGGCAGCGCGCGCTGGACGCCGTACGGACCCGGATGCGGGCCGTGGAACGGCGCGGCGCGTGCAGCCACCCCGACGGCACCGCGCGGTTCGTCGCCTCGGCGCTGACCGCCTTCCCCGACGAGTTCGACGGGCACGCCCGCGGCACCGGCTGCGGCCGCCCGGTGCTCGGCGCGCTGCCGGTGCCCGGCGAGGCGTACGGCCCCGAAGGCGCGCCCGGGCCCGGCAGCGGGCGGCAGGGCGCGGGCGGCAGGGCGGCCACGTCCGCCGCCCGGACCCGCGCGCCCGAAGAGCGGCTGCTCGTGGACTGGACGCTGTGCCGGGGCCACGGCCTGTGCGCCGATCTCGTACCCGGCATGGTCCGGCTGGGGCCGGACGGTTACCCGGAGCGGGCCACGATGCCGCTGCCCGCCCGGATGCGCCGCCGCGCGCAGCTCGCGGTACGGCGCTGCCCGGCGCTCGCCCTGCGCGTCCAAGGCGGCGAATGACCCGTACGGCACGTGGAGGCTCGTACCGGCACCCACGGACACGTGCGGGCACGCACGGGCCCCGGGCACGCACGGGCACGCACCGGCATCGAATCTGCCCGGTCCGGACGCCGCTTCGGCGCGGTTCCTGTCTGCCGATGACAACTTCCGTCCCGCCTGAACACCCGCTCCCCACCCCGCGTACCCCGCAGACAACACCCCCGGCACGCCACCACCCGCCCCTCCCGAAGGAGACACCCATGACCCCGCAACCTCACGCCCACACCAACCAACCCCGCCCCCGCACCACCCAGCCCCGCCCCGCCGACCCCCGAACCGACCGCCCCCGCCCCGCCGACCCCCGCCCCGCAGCCCGCCGCCCCGACCCCCAGCGCCGGCACGCCGCGCTGGCGGTGGCGGCCGCCGCCGTCATGGCGCTCACCACCGCCTGCGGCTCCGGTGACAACACCAATGCCGCGCCGGTGGCCAACGACAAGGTCCAGGCGGGCAGCGGCAGTTCCGCCGGGTACGGGTCGGGCAGCGACGGTGGCGGTTACGGCACCGGCAAGGGTCAGGCCGGCGGTGACGGTTACGGGTCGTCGGACGACAGTTCCCGGCCCGCCGCGCAGGGCGCCCCCGCGCAGACCCTCGCCCTGCGCCAGTCCCCCGAACTGGGCCCCGTCGTCACCGACAGCAAGGGCATGTCCCTGTACCGCTTCGACAAGGACACCGCGAAGCCGCCCAACTCCGCCTGCGCCGGAGCCTGCGCGACGACCTGGCCCCCGGTCCCCGCCGACGACGCCACCGCCGCCTCCGGCATGGCCGCGAGCGCCCTCGGCTCGGTCACCCGCGCCGACGGCACCAAGCAGCTCACCATCGGCGGCTGGCCCGCCTACCGCTACGCCAAGGACACCGCCCCCGGCGACACCAAGGGCCACGGCGTCGGCGGTACCTGGAACGCGTTCGCCCCCGACGGCAAGAAGGCCACCGCCGGGCCGGCCGCCGACGTCTCCGTCTTCGACCAGCCCAAGCTGGGCAAGCTGCTCGTCGACAAGGAGGGCCGTACGGTCTACCGCTTCAACAAGGACAGCGCCTGGCCGATGAAGTTCGGCTGCAACGGCGCGTGCCTGGACACGTGGAAACCCGTCGGACCGGCCGACAAGAGCAAACTCGAAGGCATCCCCGGGAAGCTGATCAGCACCGTCACCCGCCCCGACGGCACCAAGCAGCTCGCGGTCGACTGCTGGCCGGTCTACACCTTCAGCGGCGACAAGCAGCCCGGCGACGTCAACGGGCAGGGGAAGATGGGCACCTGGTTCGCCGTCTCCCCGGAGGGCAAGAAGATCACTTCGCCGGCGACGGGCTGACCCCGGCCGCGCCGCCTCCCGACGCGCCGTCCCCCGGCGCGACGGCCGCGCCCGGACCGTCCTCCGGGTCCAGGTCCGACGCCAGCACCTCGGCGTCCGGCCGGTCGTCCACGGGCCGCGGGCCCAGCCAGGTCACCGCGAGCGCCACCACCAGGTTCACCGCGAGCGCCACGATCCCCGCGTTCATGCCCCACACCGGGTCGTGCTCGGTGAAGACCAGCCCGCAGACCACCGCCAGGCCCACGACCAGGCCGCTGACGGCCCCGTACAGCGTCAGCCGCCGCCACACCAGCCCCAGCAGGATCATCGGTACCAGCTGCGCCATCCCCTCGTACGAGATGAGCGAGAGCCGTACGAGGGTGTTCGGCGCGGTGTACGTCAGCAGCAGCGCCAGCGCGCCCGCCACCACCACGACCAGCTGCGACCACAGCTTCTGGCGGTTCGCCAGCCGGGGTACCGCGCCCAGCACGCTCCTCCCCCACATCGTGCCGATGACCAGCATGAACACGGCCATCGGCACGATGGAGGAGAGCGCCGCCGCGACGCCGGTGACGCCCACCAGCCAGGCCGGCAGCGAGTCCACCACCAGCTTGAACAGCGCCAGATTGGAGTCCGCGCCGGTCAGCCCCGGCACCACGAACAGGGCCGCCATGCCCAGCAGCATCGGCACGAACAGCAGCACGTTGTAGAACGGCAGCAGCACCGCGTTGCGCCGCAGCGCGTCGGCGTTGCGCGCGCCCAGGTAGCCCGCGACGGTCGTCGGGAAGATGACGACGGTCAGCGAGTTCAGCAGGGAGGTGGTGATGAACCAGCCCTGGCCCAGGCCGCCCGACTCGTGGCCGGGGAAGGTCAGCCACTGCGGCTTCTCGGCGACGATCCGGTCCAGGAAGGGCCCGTACCCGTCGAAGTAGTGCAGCGGTACATACCCGGCGAGGAACGCCAGCGTCGCGATGACCAGGATGTCCTTGAGGACCGACACCCACGCGCTGCCGCGCA
This sequence comes from Streptomyces sp. NPDC033221, assembly GCF_055577005.1. Taxonomy (NCBI): domain Bacteria; kingdom Bacillati; phylum Actinomycetota; class Actinomycetes; order Kitasatosporales; family Streptomycetaceae; genus Streptomyces; species Streptomyces sp. NPDC033221. Next base: position 271,824 of record NZ_JBVIQN010000003.1, read on the forward strand.
GCCCGCTGACCACGACGAAGAGGGTGGTCACCGCGAAGCCGATGAAGTAGGCCCAGTTCAGGCTGATCGCCCCGTAGGAGATGGTCGTCACGACCACGCCCATACCGGTGATCTGGAGCTGGATGTACGGCAGCAGGCAGACGGTGGCGAGGATCGCCACCGCCGTGCCGAGCCAGCGCCGCCCGTAGCGGTGCGCCACCAGGTCGGTGATGCCGACCAGGCCGTGCCGGCGGGCGTACGACCAGAGCATCGGGCCGACGACGAAGCCGAGCGCGTAGCCGCAGGACATGTACGCGAGGACGTACAGGACCGGGGCGCCGAAGTTGTAGCCCCAGCCCGCCGCGCCCAGGTAGCTGAAGCTGGTGTAGCTCTCGCCCGCCATCAGCACCCAGATGAAGACCGTGCCGAGGCTGCGGCCGCCCACCGACCATTCGGCGAGCCCGCCCTCGCGGCGCCCGCCGCCGCGGACCGCCAGCAGGCCCAGGGCCAGCGTCAGCACCATGAACGCCGCGAAGATGGAGGTGGCGATGGTGGCGTTCATGCCGCACCCCGCTCCGCGGTCCGGCGCGCCGCACGCTTGCGGTCGCCGCGCCAGGCCAGCCACACCGACGCGGGCGTCAGCAGGGTGGCGAGCAGCATCCAGAAGACGAGGAAGGGCAGGCCGAACACGGTCGGCGTCACACGGTTCACCAGCGGCAGCACGCCGAGGTAGAGCACGTGAGGGACCAGGAGCCACAGCAGCGTGGGACGTTTCAGCACAGTCGATGAGCCTATCGGGGCGCCGCGCCCGTCAGACGGCCCCACACCACCAGCCGGTAAGCGGAGGAGTACTCGGGCGTGCAGGTCGTCAGCGTCAGGTAGGCGCGCGGCTCGGTGTAGCGGTGGGCCGGGTGGGCGGTGCTGTACGGGACCGGGGCGGTGACCGTGCCGTCGGCGGGCGAGGTGCGCGCCAGGATCCGGTCGACCGCGTACGTGTAGCGGACGGCCGCGGTCACCACCTCCACCGTGTCGCCGGGCCGCAGCCGGTTCAGGAAGCGGAACGGTTCACCGTGGGTGTTGCGGTGCCCGGCGAGGGCGAAGTTGCCCTGCTCGCCGGGTTGCGCGGTGTGCGCATAGTGGCCCGCGTAGCCCTTGTTCAGGACGGCGGACCTGCTGGTGCCCTCGGCGACGGGAACGGTCAGGCCGAGGCGCGGGATGCGCAGCACCGCGTACGCGGCGTCCCGGCGCGGGCGCGGCGGCGCGGACCGCTCCAGCGTGCTGCGGAACTCCTGGCTCATGCGGATGCCGGGCCGCCCGGGGGCCGGTGCGGGAGCCGGGGAGGCGGCCGTGCCGGGCGGTGGTCCGCCGGGCGTCGGTTCGGCGGACGGCGGGCGCTGCGCGTCCCACTGCCGTTCCAGCCGCGCCACCTGGTCACGCACGCCCGCCTGCGCCTGCCGGTTCGTCCAGTACAGCTGGTGCACGACCAGCAGCAGGACGACCACACCGAACGTCACCGCCAGTTCAGCGCCCGCCCACAACACCCGTACAGCGCGCGGCCGCCGCCGTCGCTGCCCCTGCACCACCACCGGTATCCGCTCGCGCACGCGGTGCACGGTAGGGCCTGGGGCGTGAAACATCCATGGCCGCCGCCCCGCGCGCTACCCTCCGAGCAGCCGCGACACCGCGTAGATGCACAGCCCGGCGAGCGCGCCGACGACCGTGCCGTTGATCCGGATGAACTGGAGGTCGCGCCCGATGTGCGCCTCGATCTTCTTCGAGGTGTGGTCGGCGTCCCAGCTCGCGACGGTGTCGGTGATCAGCGAGGTGATCTCGTCGCGGTACGTCGTCACGACGTACACCGCGGCGCCCTCCAGCCAGCCGTCGACCTTGTTCTGGAGCCGCCCGTCACGGGCCAGCCGCTGCCCCAGCGACAGCAGGGCCGACCGGGTGCGCTGCCGCAGTTCGCTGTGCTCGTCCTCGGCGGCGGCCACGATCATGGTGCGTACGGAGCCCCACGCCGAGGCGATCAGGTCCTGCACCTCGCCGCGCCCCAGCACCTCCGACTTCAGGCGCTCCACCCGCTCCCGGGTGTCGGTGTCGGACTGCAGGTCGCTCGCGAAGTCCTTGAGGAAACGGTCCACCGCGCCGCGCGCCGGATGTTCGGGCATGTCGCGCATCTCGGTGACGAAGCGCAGCAGCTCCTTGTAGACCCGCTCGCCGACCTTGCGGTCCACGAAGCGCGGCGTCCAGCCGGGGGCGCCGCCGGAGACCGCCGTCATCACGGAGTCGCTGTGCGAGGTCAGCCAGTCGTGGGCCCGTACGCAGATCAGGTCCACGACCCGCCGGTGCCCGTCGTCGGCGACGACCTTCTCCAGCATCTTGCCGAGGCCCGGCGCCACCTCCTGCGCGTCGGCGCGGCGGGTGATCGCCTCGCCGACCACCGCCTGTACGTCGGAGTCGCGCAGCACAGTCAGCGCGCCGCGCAGCGCGGTGGACAGCTCCGCCGTCACCCGGTCGGCGTTCCTCGGTTCGGCGAGCCAGGCGCCCAGCCGGCGGCCGATGCCGACCTTGCGCAGCCGCTGCCGGACCACCTCGCCGGACAGGAAGTTCTCGCCGACGAAGTCGCCGAGGCTGACCCCGAGCTGGTCCTTCTTCGTCGGGATGATCGCGGTGTGCGGGATGGGCAGCCCCAACGGGCGCTTGAACAGGGCGGTGACCGCGAACCAGTCGGCCAGCGCGCCGACCATGCCCGCCTCGGCCGCCGCCGCCACATAGCCCGCCCAGCCCCCGGCGCCGGCGGCCTTGGCCAAGGTGGCGAGGGCGTAGATCAGCGCCACCCCGAGCAGCAGGCCGGTCGCCAGGGCCTTCATCCGCCGTACGCCGCGCCGCTTCTCCTCGTCGGCGGGGCTGTACGGGAAGCCGCCGGGCGGCACCGGGCCACGGAAGCGGCCCGTACCCGTGTGTGCGCCGCCCGTCGGTGTGCCGCCCGGTCCCGCGGCCGTATCCGCACCGGGGACCACGTCCGTCTTCGTCCGTTCCATCCGCTCCACCCGCTCGAACCCGTCAGCACCGTACGTACAGGCATATGCCCTGCTTCATGCCGGCCGTGCGTTCAACTGTGTCCTACTCCGGCAACGAACCACGAGTTCCCCGATCGCCCGGCTCTTAGGGCGCCGGGCGGGCCAGTCGGCCCGCGTGGCACCATGCAGGGGCCGATCGGACCGCAACGGCGCCGCTGATCACACGCTGCCCTGTGCCCGCCCGGAGCACGCCGCTCCGCCTGCCCCAGGAGACTGTGCCCACATGTCGACAAAAGTGGGCCGCGCCGTGCTCGCCGGCCTCGCGGCGCTGGTGGCGCTCGTCATCACCGCGGTCCTTCTCAGCACCGGGGACGACGGCACCCAGGACTCCGCGGGAGGCGACCGTCCGCCCGCCCCGCCACAGTGGGCCGGTACGTGGTCGGCCGCCGCGGCCGCCGCCGAGCCCGGTGCCCTCGACGGCTATGCGGGCCGGTCCCTACGCAACCTCGTGCACACCAGCATCGGCGGCACCAGCGCCCGCATCCACCTCTCCAACCTCTACGGCACCCGCCCGCTGCCCGTCAGCCACGCCTCCCTCGCCCTGGCCGCGGTGCCCGGCGAACCGGCGGCCACGCCCGGCACCATACGGCGGCTGGCCTTCTCCGGACGGCCCGCCGTCACCATCCCGGCCGGCGGCGCGGTCACCAGCGACCCGGTCCGGCTGACCGTCCCGGCCGCCGCCGACCTCCTCGTCACCACCTACTCCCCGGCGCCCTCCGGACCCGTCACCTACCACCCGCACGCCCGCCAGACGTCCTACCTGGCACACGGCGACCGGGCCGCGGACACCACCGGCGCCGCCTACACCGAGAAGGTCACCTCCTGGCGCTACCTGACCGGCGTGGACGTCCGCGGCCCGCACACCGAGGGCAGCGTCGTCGCCATCGGCGACTCGATCACCGACGGCAACACCTCCACCCCCGACACCAACCACCGCTGGCCGGACTTCCTCGCCGCCCGGCTGCGCGCCGAGCCGGGCGCGCCCCGCTTCGGCGTCCTCAACCAGGGCATCAGCGGCAACCGCCTGCTGACCGACGCGAACCGCTGGTCGGTCAGCGGCGGGCCGAGCGTGCTGTCCCGGCTGGAGCGCGACGTGCTGTCCCGAGCGGGGGTGCGGGCGGTCGTCGTCGAGATCGGTCTCAACGACCTGTTCAAGTCACGCCACCGGCTCGCCCCGGAGGAGCTGGCGGACGGGATGCGGGAGATCGTGCGCCGGGCGACGGCGCGCGGCATACGCGTCGTCGGCAGCACGCTCACCCCGTTCGGCGGCCACCGCGGCTACCGGCCGGAGCTCAACGCCGTACGGGAGGCCCTCAACGCGAAGATCCGCGCCGGGGAGGTCTACGGGCAGTACGTGGACTTCGACAAGGCGCTGCGCGACCCGCACGACCCGCTGCGGATGCGGCCCCGCTACGACTCGGGCGACCATCTGCACCCGAGCGACGAGGGCTACCGGGCGATGGCCCGGGCGGTCGGCCTGCGGCAGCTCAAGGGGCCGGCGCGGGCGGCGCTGTGAGCCGCCGGGGCGTCTCCCGGGCCGCGCGCGCCGTCAGTCCAGCTCCTTGCGCCAGCGATCCGTCACCTCGGGCCCGCGCGGGTCTCCCGGAAGCTCCGGCGCCGCGCGCCGCTCGCGCTCCAGCCTGATCCGCTTCTTCTCCAGCTTGGACAGTTTGCGCCGGACACCGACGCCGCCCATCATCGCGAACCCGGTGATCTTCACGCGCGGCGCGCCCGGGTCCCCCGGCTCGCCGTCGCCGTTGTCGAAGCCGCCCATGAAGCCCCAGCCGGTCACCTGCACCTCAACGCCCGGCGGCACCACGACGTCGATGCCGCCCATGAGCGCGAAGCAGCGCACCGTGATCTCGGCAGCCTCGAAGTGCGCGTCGCGCAGGTCGATCTCGCCGCCCGCCTGGAACACCCCCGCGGTGAAGGTCCGCGGCGCCGTCCAGCGTCCCTTGCGGGAGAAGCCGCTCCAGAAGGCGAAGGCCCCGCGGGAGGACGGCTCACCACCGATCCGCTCCCGCCAGCCGGTGATCTCGGATCCGGCGGCCCGGGTGTCCGGCGCGCCGCCGTCGAACGTCTGCGGCAGGTCGGCGACCAGCGGCCGCAGGGCGCCGATCGTGCGCGCCTCGTACGTCGCGGTCAGCCGCTCGTCGAACTCCTCCATCGCCAGCCGCCCCTCGGCGAGGGCGTCGCGCAGGATTCCGGCGACCCGGTCGCGGTCGGCGTCCGATGCGCGCAGCTCGGGGAGTTCGTCAGTCATACGAACAGATTAATGCCTCATGGCGCCGCGTTGTCCGCGTACATCCGGGAGATGACGTCCTCGATGTCCGGCTCCCGCACCGACAGATCGACCAGCGGATACCGCTCCGCCACCGCCGAGACGATGGGCGCCGCGCTCTGTGCGGCCGGGAACGCCAGCCACTGCCGCGGCCCTTCGACCTTGACCGTACGGGCGCCGGGCACCCCCTCGATGGGCGGCAGCTCCCGTTCCAGATCGACCACCAGGGTCCGTTCGCTGCGGCCGACGGCGTGCAGCCCGTCCAGGCCGCCGTCGTAGACCAGCCGTCCGTGGTCGATGACCATCACCCGGTGGCAGAGCTGCTCGATGTCGGTGAGGTCGTGGGTGGTCAGCAGAACGGTGGTACCGCGCTCCGCGTTCACCTCGCGCAGGAAGCCGCGCACCTTGGCCTTGCTGATCACGTCCAGCCCGATGGTCGGCTCGTCGAGATAGAGCACCTCCGGGTCGTGCAGCAGGGCCGCCGCGATGTCACCGCGCATCCGCTGGCCGAGCGAGAGCTGCCGCACCGGGACCGGCAACAGTCTCCCCAGGTCGAGCAGTTCGACGCAGCGCTCCAGATTCCGGCGGTACACGGCGTCCGGAATCCGGTACATCCGCCGCACCAGTTCGTAGGAGTCCTTCAGCGGCAGGTCCCACCACAGCGTCGTACGCTGCCCGAAGACCACCCCGACCCGGCGCGCCAGCCGGGTGCGTTCGCGCGCCGGGTCGATGCCCGCCACCCGCAGCCGTCCGCCGCTCGGCACCAGGATGCCGGTGAGCATCTTGACGGTGGTGGACTTGCCCGCGCCGTTCGGGCCGATGTAGCCGACCATCGCGCCGCGCGGCACACGGAAGCTGAGGCCGTCGACGGCCCGCACCTCCTCGCGCACCCGCCGCAGCCGCCCCTTCCTGCGCCGTACGCGGAAGACCTTCTCGACGCCGTCCAGCTCGATGAAACCGGACTCCCCGCCGGACGGGCCGGGGCCGTACGCCTGCTCGCGCCGCCCCTCATCAGCACGGGACGCCGCCCCGCCGCCGGCCCGCTCCGGGCCCCGCACCGTGTCCCCGGTCCCGCTCCGCATACCGTCCTCAGCTCCCCGTACTCCGATAGTTCCGCAGGCCCGACCGCCAGGCCAGCCACGCCAGGACACACATCAGCGCCGCCACCGCGGGCCCCAGGAAGTCCACCCAGCCCGGCAGCCCGAGCGGATCGTCGCGGCCCAGCAGCCGCAGCGCGGGCAGCCAGTTGACGAAGGCCAGCGGTACGACGAAGGTGACGCCGCGCACCAGGTCCTTGGCGAAGACGGTGGGCGGGTACTGCAGCATCGTCGTCCCGCCGTACGTGAACGAGTTCTGCACCTCGGCCGCGTCCTGCGCGATGAACTGGAACGCGGCCCCGATGGTGAAGACCGCCCCGAAGATCACCGCGCCGCACAGCAGCATCAACGGCACCAGCAGCACCTTGCCCGGCGTCCAGTCCACCTCCAGCCGGGGCAGCGACCAGCCCAGCACCAGCGCCGCCTGCAGAATCCGGCCGAGCCGGCGCAGCGCGAAACGGTCCGCCGCGACCTGCGCGAAGACCGGTACCGGCCGCACCAGCAGAACGTCCATCGTGCCGTCCCTGACCCGGGACCCGAGCCGGTCCATACTGCCCAGCACCAGATCCGCCAGGCCCAGCGCGGCGCCGGACGTGCCGTACAGGAACGCCACCTCGGGCAGCGAGAACCCGCCGAGGGCCGTGATGTGCGAGAACATCAGCAGGATGGCCAGGAAATCCAGGCCGGTGGCGGCGAAGTTGCCGAGCGCGGTCAGCAGGAAGGACGCCCGGTAGGCCAGCGTGGAGCGTATCCACATCGCCGCGATCAGCCCGTACGCCCGCAGCCCCGCGCCCCACTGCGCGACCGCCCCGGCGCGCACCCGCCCCTCAGCCACCCTGCACCACGACCTTCCGCGTCGCCACGGACTGCACCAGCCGCCCCGCCGCCAGCAGCACCACCGCCCACCCCGCCTGGAAGGCCAGCGCCCACGCCACACCCGCGCCGTCGTGCACCCCCAGCAGCACGTCGGCCGGAACCTGGAGCATCGAGGACCACGGCAGCAGCCGTACGGCCTCCCCGAAGCCGCCGGGAAAGACGTTCAGCGGCAGCACCATCCCCGAGAAGAACAGGCACAGCAGCCCGGCGACCATCGACACGCCCGCGCCGTCCAGCAGCCAGAACGACGTCAGCGCCATGAGATAGCGCAGCGCGAAGCCCACCACCACACCGAGCGCCACCGACACCAGGAACAGCAGCCAGGTCACCGGGGAGGCGGGCAGCGCCGAGGGAAAGACCAGCGTGCCCACCGCCATCGGCACCAGCCCCCGGCCGAGCAGCTGGAAGGCGGCCCGCCCCAGATCCGCGGCCAGCCACCACAGCTGGAGATCGGCGGGCCGGTACAGGTCGACGGCGACGTCCCCGCTGCGGATGCGCTCCTGCAGCTCCTCCAGACCGCCGCCCATGAGCAGCCCGGTCGCCGCCAGCAGCGCCTGGCCGGTCCAGACGAAGGTCAGCGCCTGCGGCAGGTCGTATCCGCCCAGGTGGGGGCGCTCGGTCCACAGGGCGGTGTAGGTGTAGGCGAGGATGAAGCCGAAGACGGTGTTGGTGAAGACACCGGAGACGGTGGCGATACGGTAGGTGGCATAGCGCCGGAAGCTGCCAGCCGCGACGGCTGCGTACAACACGCCGGAGACCTCCCGTACCTGACGGCGCGCCATGTCCGGGCGCGGAGCACAGGAGCCTAGTTCGGGACGCGGGTGCCGGGCCACGCATTTATTCACCCGTTCCGGTGAGACTTTCGACCCGTTCGGCCGGTCACGGAGCGGTCACAGGTGCGCGCCGCCCCTCGTGAGTGAAGGGCATGATGCGAGAGTTTCGTATCGGGCGACAGTTCCTTTTCCGGCTTTGGACGCGAATCGCCCGACACGTCACCGATCCGCCGCGGTACAACCCTCGGCGGCGGCCGAGGAGTCCATACAGACATGAGCGACGATCCGCAGCAGGACGGCAAGGCCGGCCCCCGCGTACCGAGGTGGGCCGCGCGCTCCGAGTTGCCCCCGGCCGCCGGTGAGGACGACCCCCCGGAGGGCCCGGCGGCCGGCGGCAAGGCCGCCACGTCACGGCCCAAGCGCACCGGCTGGCGGCGCGTCATCCCCTCCTGGCGGGTGGTCCTGGGCGGTCTGCTGCTCATCCTGCTGCTGATCGCCGGCGGCCTCGTCGCCGGGTACATGCTCGTACCCATCCCCGCCGCCAACCGGGCCGCCCAGGCGCAGAGCAACGTCTACCTGTACGCGGACGGCAGCCAGATCGCCCGCGACGGCAAGGTCAACCGCGAGAACGTCCCGCTGAGCCAGGTGCCGAAGACCACCCAGGAAGCCGTACTGGCCGCCGAGGACCGCGACTTCTACTCCGAGTCCGCCGTCGACCCGGTCGCCATGCTCCGCGCCGCGTGGAACACCGTCACCGGCAAGGGCAAGCAGTCCGGCTCCACCATCACCCAGCAGTACGTGAAGAACTACTACCTCGGCCAGGAGCAGACCCTCACCCGCAAGGCCAAGGAGTTCTTCATCGCGATCAAGCTGGACCGCGAGCGCAGCAAGTCCGAGATCCTGGAGGGCTACCTCAACACCAGCTACTACGGCCGCAACGCGTACGGCATCCAGGCCGCGGCCCAGGCGTACTACAGCAAGAACTCCGACCGGCTCACCACCGCCGAGGGCGCCTACCTCGCCACCCTGCTCAACGCGCCCAGCGCCTACGACGTCGCCACCCACCCGGAGAACCGGCAGCGCGCCGAGGACCGCTGGAACTACGTCCTGGACGGCATGGTCAAGAAGAAGTGGATCAGCGCGTCCGAACGGGCCACGCTGAAGTTCCCCACGCCCGGCAAGACCAAGCCGCCCACCGGCCTGTCCGGACAGCGCGGCTACCTCGTCGAAGCGATCAAGGACTACCTGACCAACAACAAGATCATCGACGATCAGACGCTGGCGGCCGGCGGCTACCGCATCACCACCACCATCGACAGGAAACGCCAGGACGCCCTGGTCGACGCCGTCGACGAGAAGCTGACCCGGCAGCTCGGCAGCTCGCCGGCGGACCGCTACGTACGGGCCGGCGGCGCCTCCATCGACCCCGCCACCGGCAACGTCGTCGCCATGTACGGCGGCATCGACTACGCGAAGCAGTACGTCAACAGCGCCACCCGCCGCGACTACCAGGTCGGCTCCATCTTCAAGCCGATCGTCTTCGCCGCCGCCGTCGCCAACGACGCCGTCACCCAGGACGGCAACAAGATCACCCCGAACACGGTCTACGACGGCACCAACAAGCGCGAGGCCGTCAGCGACGGCCGGCGCACCGGCTTCGCCCCCGAGAACGAGGACGGCCGCTCGTACGGCCCGATCACCGTCTCCACCGCCACCGACAAGTCCGTCAACGCCGTGTACGCCCAAATGGGTGTCGACGTCGGCCCGCAGAAGGTCAAGGACACCGCCATCGACCTCGGCGTCCCCAAGGACACCCCGAGCCTCGGCTCCTCCGAGGGCGCCATCTCGCTCGGCACCGCCACCCCCAGCGTGCTGGACATGACGCAGGTCTACGCGACCCTCGCCAACCACGGCAAACAGCACGCCTACAGCCTCGTCGGCAAGGCCACCAAGGGCGGCGAGACCGTCGAACTGCCGGACCGCGGCGAGAAGACCGCGGTCCCCCGCAACGCCGCCGACACCACCACCTCGATCCTGCGCAGCGTCATCGAGAGCCCCGGCGGCACCGGCGCAGCGGCCCGCGCCGCCGGACGGCCCGCGGCCGGCAAGACCGGCACCGCGGAGAAGGACAAGGCCGCCTGGTTCGCGGGCTACACCCCCGAGCTGGCCACCGTCGTCGGCGTCCTGGGCCAGGACCCGGACACCGGCGCGCAGAAGCCCCTGTACGGCGCGGCGGGCCAGGCCCGGATCAACGGCGGCGGCTTCCCCGCCGAGATCTGGGCGGAGTACACCGCGGCCGCCCTCAAGGGCAAACCGGTCAAGGACTTCGACCTGGACCTGGAGGAAGGCGCGAGCCAGGCACCCAGCGAGTCGGCGTCCGACACGCCCAGCGCGTCGCCGAGCACCAGCACCGCACCGCCGGCCGACACCGCCCCGCCCACCGGCCCGACCGGCTACCCGCCGTCCAGCGGGCCGACCACGGCCCCCGGGCCGAGCTTCCCGACGTTCCCGACCCAGCAGCCGACCACCCCGCCCACCGACGACTGGCCCACCATCGAGCCCCCCACCGGGGGCACCGAGGGCGGCATCGGCGGGGGCCGGGGCGGCAGCGGCGGCGGAATGGGAGGCGGCATCGGGTACGACGGGGGCTACGGCGGATGGGAGAACTTCCCGGGAGCCTGAGCGGCCCCCGGACCGTGCGGGGGCTGTGCGACCCCGGGGCCGTGCGGGGGCCGTGCGGCGCGTACGGCCGGATCAGTGGCCGGACGTCATCTTCAGCCCCACCACCGCCACCAGCAGCAGGCAGATGAAGAAGATCCGCGCGGCGGTGGCGGGCTCACCGAGCACCAGCATGCCGACGACCGCGGCACCGGCCGCGCCGATGCCGACCCAGACGCCGTAGGCGGTGCCGATCGGCAGGGTCCGGGCGGCGTAAGAGAGCAGCACCATGCTGGCGACGATGCCCGCGCCGGTGAAGACACTGGGCCACAGCCGGGTGAACCCGTCCGTGAACTTCATACCGATCGACCAGCCGACTTCGAGCAGACCGGCGACGGCGAGCAGAATCCATGCCATGACGGCACCTCCGTGGAAAACGAGCTTCTACAGGGGTGCGTCGTCTTGTCGTGACCCGGTACGGCGCGTCTCGTCGGGATGCCTCCGACCCTAGCAAAAGGCAGGCAAAACGGGCGGTGACCCTGGTCACCGCCCGCCCTCACCGCCCTACGGCCGTACCGCTACGGGTACCGCCCGGCGGCCTCTACAGATACAGCCCCGTGGCGTCCTCGGCGCCCTCCAGGCGCTCCGCCGCCACCGCGTGCAGATCACGCTCGCGCATCAGCACGTACGCGACACCGCGCACCTCGACCTCGGCCCGGTCCTCCGGGTCGTACAGCACCCGGTCACCGGGCTCCACGGTCCGTACGCTCTGGCCCACCGCGACCACCTCGGCCCAGGCCAGGCGGCGGCCGACCGCCGCGGTCGCGGGAATGACGATGCCGCCGGTGGACCGGCGCTCGCCCTCGGCGATGTCGGTACGGACCAGCACCCGGTCGTGCAGCATCCGGATGGGCAGCTTGTCGTGGGTGTCCTTGGCGTTATTCGGGCTCACGGCACGACCGTACCCGGCCGCGCGGCCCGGCAGCGCCCGCCCTGCTAACGCCGGCGCCGGGAGCCCACCACCAGCAGCCCGACCACGGCCACACCGATCATCGCCAGCGGCACCACCCGCTCCAGCCGGGGCGCGCCGTCCTCCGCCACCAACTGGGCGCGGATGTCCGAGACCGCGCGGTTGGCGGCCACATACGCCCGCCCCGCCGTACGGTCCACGGCCGCCGCCGTCTTCGCCTTCGCGTCCCCCATGATCGTCTTCGGGTGCAGCCGCACACCGATCTCGTCCAGCGTCACGGCAAGCTCCTGCCGCCTGCGGACGATGTCCTTCTCGATCTGCGCAGGGGTCCTGGCTTCCGACACCGCGCTGCCTCCGGTCGTCTCGATCCGTCTCCGTGCGGACAGTCTGTCAGCACCACCGCCCCGGCGCCCCACAGCACCCCCTTTTCGGGCGCCTCAGTAACCTCGGGGCGTAGCGCAATCAGGGGCGCGACCCGCTCGCGCACCCGCCACCCCGTACGTGATCCCCGCGTGCCGCCCACCCCAAGGAGAGCCATGAGCGAGCGACTGCAGCCCGGCGACACCGCCCCCGCCTTCACCCTCCCCGACGCGGACGGCAAGCAGGTCTCGCTCGCCGACCACCGCGGCCGCAAGGTCATCGTGTACTTCTACCCGGCCGCGCTGACCCCCGGCTGCACCAAGCAGGCCTGCGACTTCACCGACAACCTCGACTTCCTGGCCGGCCACGGCTACGACGTCATCGGCATCTCCCCCGACAAGCCGGAGAAGCTCGCGAAGTTCCGCGAGAAGGAGGAACTGTCGGTCACCCTGCTGGGCGACCCCGACAAGGAGGTCCTTCGGGCCTACGGCGCCTTCGGCGAGAAGAAGCTGTACGGCAAGGTCGTGACCGGCGTCATCCGCTCCACGGTGATCGTGGACGAGGAGGGCAAGGTCGAGCGGGCCCTGTACAACGTGAAGGCCACCGGCCACGTCGCCAAGATCATCAAGGATCTGGGGCTGTAACCCACGGCCGGACGGCCGACAGCGGGCGGCCGGGGCCGGTGGACCGCACACACCGGCCCCGGCCCCCCCCCACGGCCCCTACGAGGCCGCCACCGCTCCCCGCTCCGCCACCAGCACCCGCTCCGCATCCCCCGGCTCCGCCGGACCCGGCAGCTCCAGCACCGCCTCGGCACCGCCGCCCTCGGCCGCACCGAACACCAGCCGGCCGCCCAGCACCTGCGCCTGCCCGGCCGCGATCGTCAGCCCCAGGCCATGCCCCGTACCGCGCTCCGGAGCCGCCGTACGGAACCGGCGCGGCCCCTCGTCACACAGCTCCGGCGGAAACCCGGGCCCGTGATCACGCACGACGATCCGCGCGCCCTCGACCCGCACCTGCACCGGCGGCCTGCCGTGCTTGGCCGCGTTCGCCAGCAGATTGACCAGCACCCGCTCCACCCGGCGCCGGTCCGTCTCCACCACCCGCGCCGGGCCCGCCACGACGACCTCGACATCCGTGATGCCCCGCACCAGCTCCGCCCGGCCCACGATGCCGCGCACCAGCGACGGCAGATCCACCGCGTCCAGCTGCGCCGACTCCACCCCCGCGTCCAGCCGGGACACCTCCAGCAGATCCTCCACCAGACTGCGCATCGTCTGCGCCCGGTCCCGCACCAGCTCCACGGCCCGCTCGTGCGGCAGCAGCTCGGCCGCCGCGACCAACCCCGCCACCGGCGTACGCAGCTCGTGCGCCACATCGGCGGTGAACTTGCGCTCCGCCTCCACCCGCGCCGCCAGCGACGTCGCCATGTGATGCACCGAACGGCCCAGCTCGGCCACCTCGTCCCGGCCACCCGCCGCCAGCGCGTCCGCGTCCGGCGGCTCACCCGCCGCGATCCGGCGCGCCGCCGCCGCACTGAGCCGCAGCCGCCGCGACAGCCGCTGCGAGACGAACCACGACACGCCCGCCATCAGCACCACCGTGCCGATACCCGCGATCACCAGCGCCCGGTCCAGCGACTCCTGGGCCGGATCGTTGTCCGGGAACGCCGCCGACACCGACAGCGTCCGCGGCTGCCCCGGGGGCCCACCGGTCCCGGAATCACCACTCCCAGCCCCATCAGTCCCTGCACCACCACTCCCGGAACCACCGGCTCCGGAACCACCGCCCACCCCGGTCGCCGCCCACACCCGCGGATCCTCGCCCTGACTCACATACGTACCGGACTTGCCCTCCAGGACAGCGGCGCGCAACGGGCTCGGCAACGTCGCGTCGTCCAACTGCGCGCCCAGCGCCAGCGTGCCGTCCCGCTCATAGATCTGCAGCGCCGAACTCAGCCGGTCGTCCTGGTACGAGCGCGCCGACCGCTCCCGCTCCGCATCCGCGATGTGATGCACCGCGAACCCCAGCACCACCACCGCCAACACCGTCACACACGAAATGGCCAGCGCGATCCGGCCCCGGATGCCCATCACGCGAGGTTGTACATCTCCGTCGAATCACCGAGCGGCGTCGAGCCCTCGTACGTCACCTCCAGCCCCGTGAAGGCCCGCGCGCCGTCCACCGTCTTCGCCCCGTACAGCCGGAACGTCGCCGGGAAACCGGCATCCGCACCCGCCCCCGCCGCGGCCTTCTCCACCTGCACCACACCCTTGCCCTCGGCCTCCGCCGTGCCGTACCGGTGCCAGGTGATGCCGGTCGCCACCATGCCGGCATCCGCACACGTCAACGTGATGACCTGCGGCTTGATCTCCGGCTCGCCGAAACCGCAGTCGCGTACGCCGGGCAGCCCGCCGGTCGCCTTCCCGGCCGACTTCACGTCCTGCACCGCCGACGTCTTCGGCGCCGCGTCCACCGCCGACGCGCGGTCCGTCGCCTGGCTGAACCACACACCGCCGGCCGCCAGCGCGGTGACCGCGGCGAAGGTCGCCAGGGCGGTGCGCCCGCTGAACCGGCGGGAACCCTCGCGGTCGGTCATCAACTTCTCCTTCCGGGGCAGCGGCCCCGTGCCGGCGCGGAACGGGCCACCGCGGCCGAACGCGTCACCCGCGCGGATCGCCCGGGTAAAGGTCCCACGCGCGCGCGGACCGGGCTGCGCGTACGCGGGGTACGCGTACACCAGGTATCCACAGAACGAACGGTTCGGAGCATAAGGGTGGTTTCGATACCCGCAACTCTCCCCTCCCCGCCACACAGGCTGATTGCCCGGACACTTCGGTGACCACGCGGCCTTGTACCAGTTCTGTAACAGCGACCGTCACACCCCTGGCGAAATCCACCACGAAACCGGGAGAAACCGCTGCGCCGGACGGCGCAGACTACGTGACGTACGTCGCGTTGTGGGGTCAGAGTGGTTTGAGTCGCGCTCCAGTGCGCAGGCGCACCTGTCGTACGACCACCTTTGTGATCACCGGCGACCGCCGACGGCCCGCCCGGCCACGAGGACGCCCACGACCGCTGCGACCCCCCTGCCGCGCATCGAGCGCGCTGACCGACCGAGAGGACTCGACTCGTGCCGACCGGCAGCACCGAAGCCGAACCCACGACCGACCGGGACCCTGCGGCGTTCAAACGCCACAGAAACCTGTTCCGTGCCGTCGCCCGCCGCCGCAACCCCCGGCTGCGCCGCACCGACATCACGGTGACCGACGAGCGCGTCGTCAAACGCGCCGTGAAGGCCGCCGCGCTCGGCAACGCCATGGAATGGTTCGACTTCGGCATCTACAGCTACCTCGCGGTCACCATCGGCAAGGTCTTCTTCCCCGGCGGCAGCGACACGGCCAGCCTGCTCTCCTCCTTCGCCACCTTCGCCGTCGCCTTCCTCGTACGGCCCATCGGCGGCGCGTACTTCGGCCCCCTCGGCGACCGTATCGGCCGCAAAAAGGTCCTCGCCCTCACCATGATCATGATGGCCGCGGGCACCCTGTGCATCGGCCTGATCCCCTCGTACGCCAGCATCGGCCTGTGGGCCCCCATCCTGCTGATCGTCTTCCGCATGGTCCAGGGCTTCTCCACCGGCGGCGAGTACGGCGGCGCCTCCACCTTCATCGCCGAATACGCGCCCGACAAGAAGCGCGGCTTCTTCGGCAGCTTCCTGGAGATGGGCACCCTGGCCGGCTACACCGGCGCCGCCGGCCTGGTCCTCGTCCTCAACACCTGGCTCGGCCCCGACGCCATGCACGACTGGGGCTGGCGCATCCCCTTCCTGGTCGCCGGACCGCTCGGCCTGGTCGGCCTCTACCTGCGGATGAAGCTCGACGAAACCCCCGCCTTCCAGAAACTGGAAGCGGCCCAGACCCACAACGGCGACGCCTCCCTCACCGAGACCGAAGCCGACTTCTCCCACCTCTCGGAGAACGCCCCCAAGAAGAAGCTCGGCGAGATCTTCTCGCAGCAGTGGCCGATGCTGATCCTGTGCATCGCGCTGGTCGGCGCGTACAACATCTGCCACTACATGCTGCTCTCCTACATGCCGACCTACCTGACCGACACCCTCCACTACGACGAGGCGCACGGTCTGCTGATCGTCATCGGCACCATGCTCGTCCTGATGTGCATCATCAGCAGCGTCGGCAAACTCAACGACCGCTACGGCCGCAAGCCCCTGCTCATGGCCGGCATGCTCGGCTTCTTCGTCCTCTCCATCCCCGCCTTCCTGCTGGTCAAGCAGGGCAGCATGGCCGCGATCATCCCCGGCATGCTGATGCTCGGCCTCTCCCTGGTCTGCCTCCTGGGCACCATGTCCGCCGCGCTCCCCGCCCTCTTCCCCACCAGCGTCCGCTACGGCTCCCTGTCCATCGGCTACAACCTCGCCGTCTCCCTCTTCGGCGGCACCACCCCCCTGGTCATCACCGCCCTCATGGACGGCTTCGGCGGCAACGACATGATCCCCGCCTACTACGCCATGGGCGCCGCCCTGGTCGGCGTTATCGCCGTAGCCTGCATGAAGGAAACCGCCCAACAGCCCCTGGAAGGCTCCCCGCCGGCGGTGGCCACCAAGGAGGAGGCCGTGGAAATGGTCACGGCCCAGTCGCCGGACCCGCGGTTCTGAATCCCTTCGCACTCCGCATCGCGGCCCTCGCCCTCGCCGGGCGGGGGCCGCGGTCGTTTTTTTGGGTTTTTGGGCTGTTCGGCGTAACCGGGTGGGGTGGGGGACGTTGGGCAGTTCGAGGGCACAACACACGGCCGAAAAACGACGGGGGATCACATGCCGGTCAGTCCCTACACTCGCGAACGCTTGACCGAGGTGGCGGCTTCGTCTCGGACGTTGTCGGAGGCATTGGTCAAATTAGGCGTGGATCCGAAAGGTTCTCGGCGTACGTACCTCCGCGAGCGCATGAGGTTGATGAAAATCGATACCTCGCACTTCGCGAGCGAGGGCGCACGCTGGACCAAAGAAGTACTGGAGCCTGCGGTGGCTTCCTCCACCAACGTCTGTGAAGTACTGCGATACCTCGGAATCGAGGAGGTGGGCGGCCACCACACTCACATCAGCCGCCGGATCCGGGCGCTGGGGATCGACACCTCGCACTTCACGGGCAAGAGCCGCACCAGGCGGGCCACCCGGCGTCGCTCCGATGCCGGTCTGCTGGTGGAGATGCCGGCCGCAGGTGCCCGCCGGGTGCCGAGCAGCCGCTTGAAGACGGCGATGCTGGCTCGCGGCGCCACGGAAGTGTGCAGGCTGTGCGGTACAGGACCGAACTGGCGCGGCAGCACCATCCCGCTGGAGGTCGACCACATCGACGGCAATTGGCGCAACAACCGCTTGGCGAACCTCCGGATTCTCTGCCCCAATTGCCATTCGGTGACGGACTCCTATCGCGGCCGCGGCAAAAAGGCCCGGAGCGCGCGGGCAGGCGTACAGCGATGAGCAGCGGCGTGCGCTACACGAGGGAACTGCTCGAAGAGGCCGCTCGCCGCTGCAAGAACATCGACGAGGTCATCGCCTTCGTCGGTGTCCGCCCCTATCAGCAAGTCCAGCGGTACATTCTCCGGCGCTTCGCCCACTTCGATATCGACGTTTCGCACTTTGAAGCCGTGGGGCGCCGGGGCTCCCACCCGCGCCCCACAAAAGCGGCGCTCCAGGCAGCCGTCGCCTCCTCCTGTTCCGTGGCGGCGGCCCTACGGCACGTGAACCGGGCATC
Organism: Streptomyces sp. NPDC033221; assembly: GCF_055577005.1. Taxonomy (NCBI): domain Bacteria; kingdom Bacillati; phylum Actinomycetota; class Actinomycetes; order Kitasatosporales; family Streptomycetaceae; genus Streptomyces; species Streptomyces sp. NPDC033221. The sequence continues at coordinate 289,663 of NZ_JBVIQN010000003.1, forward strand.
GAACTACTGCACGCGCGCGCAGTTCCGGCGTTGGATCCGCGAGTACGGCATCGACACCAGCCACTTTCTGGGCCAGGCCCACCAGCGGGGGAAGACGATGCACAACAGGAAACCAGCTCACGAGATCCTCAGAAAACAGGCCACCGGTCGTCGCACCGGCGCATCGCAACTGCGCCGGGCATTGCTGGAAAGCGGCGTTGCCGACCGGTGCGCAGAGTGCGGAACCGGCCCGGTGTGGCACGGTCGGCCGATGACACTGGAGATCGACCACATCGACGGCGACTGGAGCGACAACCGGCCCGAGAACCTCCGCCTGCTGTGTCCCAACTGCCATGCGGCGACCAGCACCTGGTGCAGGGGAGGCAACCCGCACCGCGGAGCCCGTTGACCTTTCCGTGTTCCGCTGAAGCCGCCAGCCGGTACCATGGCTGGCGGCTAGTGGCCGTGGCGGAAAGGCAGACGCGCGCCGGTTTAGATCCGGGTGAGCTTAGCTCGTGTGGGTTCGAATCCCACCGGCCACACTGGTCAGAAGGGCTGTCCCTCGGAGAGGGGCAGCCCTTCTGCTTGCCTCAGCCCAGCAGCTCCCGCACCACCGGCACCAGCCCCCGGAACGCCTTGCCGCGATGGCTGATGGCGTTCTTCTCGTCGGCGGTCAGTTCGGCGCAGGTGCGGGTGTCGCCGAGGGGCGCCAGGATCGGGTCGTAGCCAAAGCCGCCGGTGCCGGCGGGGGTGTGGCGGAGGGTGCCTTCGAGGCGGCCCTCGACGACGCGTTCGGTGCCGTCGGGGAGGGCGAGGGCCGCGGCGCACGCGAAGTGGGCCGTGCGGTGGCCGTCGGCGATGTCGGAGAGCTGGGCGAGGAGCAGGTCGAGGTTGGCCTGGTCGTCGCCGTGCCGGCCGGCCCAGCGGGCGGAGAAGATGCCGGGGGCGCCGCCGAGGACGTCGACGCACAGGCCGGAGTCGTCGGCGACGGCCGGGTGGCCGGTGGCCCGGGCGAGGGCGTGGGCCTTGAGGAGGGCGTTCTCGGCGAAGGTGACGCCGGTTTCCTTGACGTCGGGGACGTCCGGGTACGCGTCGGCGCCGACCAGTTCGACGTCGAGGTCGGCGGCGGCCAGGATGGCGCGGAGTTCGGTGACTTTGCCGGCGTTGCGGGTGGCGAGGATCAGGCGCTTCATGGGGCCCGATTATCCAGGGGCGGCGGCCGGCCCGCTCATCCCGTGGCGCAGCTCCTGGTGAGTGCGCCGGCCGCGTCCCGCAGTGCGGTGAGGTCAGGGGCCTTGCCGTCGCGTACGGCGTCGTCGGCCTTGTGCACGGCGTCGGTGAGGCCGCTGAGCGCCTTTTGGACGTCGGGGTCGTCCGTCGCCTTCTGGATCTTGCCGAGGTCCGCGTTGAGGCGGTCGATGGCGCGTTCGGCGTCCTGGGGGCTGTCGGCGGCGTTGCTCAGGTCCTGTTTGAGGGAGGACAGGTCGTTGGCGAACGTCGTGGCGGTCTTGGCGCAGCCGACGGCCTTCTCGACGGCGCCGCAGGCGGCGAGGAGGGGGACGGTCAGGGCGGCGGCCGCCAGGAGGGCCGCGGTGGTGGCCGGGCGGCGGTTCGCGGTGCTGCGGAGTGCGGTATGGCGGCGTGGTGCCATGGAACGGTCCTCCCCTGGGCGTGCCGTGCACGGGCGGTGCAGCGGTACTGGTACTAGGGAGAACGCCTTCGGGCGGGCTTTGGTTGCCAGGGCCGGGAGGGAGGCGGGGCGGCTGCCCCGTGTGTCAGATGAGGCCGGTCTGGGTGAAGAGCATGGCCAGGACGACGACCAGGGTCCAGCCGGCGAGGTGTTCCAGCAGGTTGCGGTCGTCCTTGGGCCCGCCGGTGCGGGACCGGGACACGGTGACGGAGGCGTCGGCTGCGGCAGCCGTGGCAGCGGATGTGGACATGCGTTCCACGGTGCGCGGCGCGTCGGCGTTTTCCTAGAGACGCAGATCCCACGAGGGAAAGGTCACAGGACGGGCGCGCGGGGGCGGTACGGGCCGCGCCGGCCCACCGTGGCGGGGGCCGGCGCGTCAAGAGGCTCGTACGGCGGCCGAGGAGACCGCGTGCGGGCCTTACAGCGTGCGGGCGAGGGCCTCGCGCTGGGCGGCGTCCAGAGTCGAGCAGCCGGCGACGGCGAGGTCGAGGAGCGAGTTGAGTTCCTCGCGGGCGAAGGGCTCGGCCTCGGCGGTGCCCTGGACCTCGACGAAGCGGCCGTCGCCGGTGCAGACGACGTTCATGTCGGTCTCGGCGCGTACGTCCTCCTCGTAGCAGAGGTCGAGCATCGGTACGCCGCCGACGATGCCGACGCTGACGGCGGAAACGGTGCCGATGAGCGGCTGGCGGCCGGCCTTGATGGTCTTCTTGGTCTGGGCCCAGGAGATGGCGTCGGCGAGGGCGACGTAGGCGCCGGTGATGGCGGCGGTGCGGGTGCCGCCGTCGGCCTGGAGGACGTCGCAGTCCAGGACGACGGTGTTCTCGCCGAGGGCCTTGAAGTCGATGACGGCACGCAGTGAGCGGCCGATGAGGCGGGAGATCTCGTGCGTACGGCCGCCGATCTTGCCGCGGACGGATTCGCGGTCGCCGCGGGTGTTGGTGGAGCGCGGCAGCATCGAGTACTCGGCGGTGACCCAGCCTTCGCCGCTGCCCTTGCGCCAGCGCGGGACGCCTTCGGTGAGGGAGGCGGTGCAGAAGACCTTGGTGTCGCCGAAGGAGATCAGCACGGAGCCTTCGGCGTGCTTGCTCCAGCCGCGTTCCATGGTGACGGGGCGGAGTTGGTCGGGGGTGCGGCCGTCGATACGAGACATGGCCCCGACCCTATCGGCTCGGCGGCGGGGCCGGTTCCGGGTCGGGTGAGGGTTGGGTGAGGGTCGGGGCGGGGGTACGGAGGGGGAGGGATGCGCGGGTACGTACGCGTGTTTCGGCGGTACGTGCGGCCGCGTGCCGCTGCCGTCCGTCCCCATGCCGGAGCCCCGGTCCTCGCCTGGTGCGGCGGGCGGCCGGGGCTCGGGCGGGTGAGCGGTCAGCTGCTCACATCATGTCTTCGATCTCGGCGGCGATCGGGTCCGCGTCGGTGCCGATGACGACCTGGATGGCGGTGCCCATCTTCACGACGCCGTGCGCGCCGGCGGCCTTGAGCGCGGCCTCGTCGACGAGGTCGGGGTCGGCGACCTCGGTGCGCAGGCGGGTGATGCAGCCCTCGATCTCTTCGATGTTGTCGAGGCCGCCGAGCCCGGCGACGATCTTCTCAGCCTTGCTGGCCATGTCCACTCCTGCTTGTCTCGGCCACCGCGCGGTCGGTGCCGCTCGGTGATCACACGGTAACGCACGTTCAGCCCAGTTACCCGGGCACATGCCCGCGCTCTGGCGAATGATGGCGACCACCCGGCAGCGCTTTTCCGGGGGTCCGAAACGCACCACAAGTGGTCTACACCATCAGTATGCGGCACGTACCGAACCGGCCCGCGACGGGTCGGCGGCCGGGAGGACGCGGATGAGCCCGAACGCGGCGACAGCGGGGCGCAAGAAGCGGTCGGCGAGCCTGTTCCAGGGCTTGCAGAAGATGGGGCGCAGCCTCCAGCTGCCCATCGCCGTGCTGCCGGCCGCGGGCATCCTCAACCGGCTGGGCCAGCCGGATGTCTTCGGCGCGGACGGTCTGGGCTGGGAGAACGTGGCGAAGGTGTTCGCGGGTGCGGGCGGCGCGCTGCTGGACTCCTCGCTCGGTCTGCCGCTGCTGTTCTGCGTCGGTGTGGCGATCGGGATGGCGAAGAAGGCGGACGGTTCGACGGCGCTGGCCGCGGTGGTCGGCTTCCTCGTCTATTACTCGGTGCTGCACCAGTTCCCGCAGGACTGCGCGGCGGGTTCGGCGTATGCGACGGCCGGGCAGTGGGGCGGGGTGTGTGTGGACGGGAGCGGCAAGGCGACTCCGGCGGGTTTCCAGAATCCGGGGGTGTTCGGCGGCATCGTGATGGGGTTCTTCGCCGCGTGGATCTGGCAGCGGTATCACCGCGTGAAGCTGGTGGACTGGCTGGGCTTCTTCAACGGGCGCCGGCTGGTGCCGATCATCATGGCGTTCGTCGGGCTGGCCTTCGCGGCGCTGTGTCTGTGGGTCTGGCCGCCGATCGGTGACGCGCTGACCGGCTTCAGCAGGTGGCTGACGGATCTGGGGGCCACCGGTTCCGGCATCTTCGGTGTGGCCAACCGGGCGCTGCTGGTGATCGGGATGCACCAGTTCCTCAATACGTTCATGTGGTTCCAGTTCGGTGACTTCACCAAGCCGGACGGTACGGCGGTGCACGGTGACATCAACCGGTTCCTGGCGGGTGATCCGACGGCCGGGCAGTTCACCACGGGCTTTTTCCCGATCATGATGTTCGCGCTGCCGGCCGCGGCGCTGGCGATCACGCACTGCGCCAAGCCGCACCGTCGCAAGGAGATCGGCGGGCTGATGCTGTCGGTCGGTCTGACGTCCTTCGTCACGGGTGTGACCGAGCCGATCGAGTATTCGTTCCTGTTCGTCGCGCCGGTGCTGTACGCGCTGCACGCGGTGCTGACGGGTGTGTCGATGGCGGTGAGCTGGGCGCTGGGCGTCAAGGACGGTTTCAGTTTCTCGGCCGGTCTGATCGACTACGTGATCAACTGGGGGCTGGCGACCAAACCCTGGATGATCATTCCGATCGGGTTGTGTTTCGCGGTCGTCTATTACGTGTTGTTCCGCTTCGTGATCATCAAGTTCGACCTGCACACTCCGGGCCGTGAGCCGGAGGAGGTGGAGGAGGAACTGACGAAGGAGAACACGAAGTAGGCGGGTGGGGCAGGGGCAGGGGCAGGGGCAGGGGCCACCGGGGCGGGGCGCGACGGCCGGGTGGCTTTCGTACGGGGGAGATGCGCGCGGTTCGGCCCGGGCCGGTCGGTCCCGTGGGCGGCGGCACTTGTAGGCCGGTCGCCATGTGATCTAAACCTTGGGAACAACGGATTCCTTTATGTGTGGGCGACATGCTAAAAATGGTCTAAACCACTGAGTGGTGTAGACCAAGCCGGCGGGCCGTCCCCCTTCTCCCGGAGCCCGCCTCACCAGGAGGAATCCGATGAGTTCGGCCACCGCTACGGCGGCTCCAGACAAGAAGCGGCGCGGCGCCGGCGCCATGGCTGTAGCCCAGCGCATCGGCCGCAGCCTCATGCTGCCGATCGCGACGCTGCCCGCCGCGGCGCTCATGGTCCGGCTCGGCCAGCCGGACATGCTCGGCCGGGATTCGTTCCCCGCGTTCCTGAACAAGATCGCGGAGTTCATGGCCGCCGGCGGCGGCGCGCTCCTGGACAACATGCCGCTGCTGTTCGCCGTCGGTATCGCCATCGGCTTCGCCAAGAAGGCGGACGGCTCGACCGGCCTGGCCGCGGTCGTCGGTTACCTGGTCTTCAGCAAGGTGCTGGCCACCTTCGGGGACGACAGCCTCCCGAAGATCGCCAAGGTGGTGGACGGGAAGATAGTCCAGGAGGCCGCGCCCGCCGACGCGAAGGTGCTCGGCGGCGTGGTGATGGGCATCGTGGTCGCCCTGCTCTACCAGCGCTACAGCCGCAAGAAGCTGCCGGACTGGCTCGGCTTCTTCAGCGGCCGCCGCCTGGTCCCGATCCTGTCGTCCTTCGCGGGCCTGGTCATCGGCATCGTCTTCGGTTACATCTGGCCGGTTCTCGGCGCCGGTCTGCACAACTTCGGTGAGTGGCTGGTCGGCTCCGGCGCGGTCGGCGCGGGCATCTTCGGTGTCGCCAACCGCGGTCTGATCGCGGTCGGCATGCACCACCTGCTGAACTCCTTCCCCTGGTTCCAGGCCGGTGACTTCGAGGGCAAGCACGGCGACATCGCCCGCTTCCTGCAGGGCGACCCGAGTGCCGGACAGTTCATGACCGGCTTTTTCCCGATCATGATGTTCGCGCTGCCCGCCGCCTGCCTGGCGATCGTGCACTGCGCCCGCCCCGAGCGCCGCAAGGTCGTCGGCGGCATGATGTTCTCGCTCGCGCTCACCGCCTTCGTCACCGGTGTGACCGAGCCGATCGAGTTCACGTTCATGTTCATCGCGCCGCTGCTGTACGCGGTGCACGCGGTGCTGACCGGTGTGTCGATGGCGCTGACCTGGGCGCTGGGCATGAAGGACGGCTTCGGCTTCTCGGCCGGCGCGATCGACTACCTGCTGAACCTGGGCATCGCGACCAAGCCGCTGATGCTGGCCGTGGTCGGCCTGTGCTTCGCCGCCCTGTACTACGTGATCTTCCGGTTCGCGATCGTCAGGTTCAACCTCAAGACGCCGGGCCGTGAGTCCGACGAGGAGATCGCCGAGATGCAGAAGATGGAAGGCAAGTAGGCCCCGGCCCCACGCCTCCCGAGCAGCAGGCCCCCGCGACCCTGTGGTCGCGGGGGCCTGCTGCATCTTCGGCCGGGCGTACGTGCGGCCGGGGCCGCGCGGCTCAGATCTCGTACACCGCGCCCGCCTTGGCGACCTCGACCGGCCCGTCGAAGACCTCCTGCGCGTCGCGCAGATTGATGCCCGGGTCGGTCCACGGCGGGATGTGGGTCAGGACGAGGCGTCCCGCGCGGGCGCGCGCGGCGTGCGCGCCGGCCTCGCGGCCGTTGAGGTGGAGGTCCGGGATGTCTTCCTTGCCGTGCGTGAAGGACGCCTCGCACAGGAAGAAGTCGGTGTCCTCGGCGAGGCCGTCCAGGGCGTCGCAGACCCCGGTGTCCCCGGAGTACGTCAGCGACTTGCCGTCGTGTTCGATACGGAAGCCGAACGCCTCGACGGGGTGGCTGACCAGATCCGTACGGATGGTGAACGGTCCGACGGTGAAGGTGCCGGGGGTCAGCGTCCGGAAGTCGAAGACCTCGCTCATCGCCTGGTCGGTCGGCAGGTCCGCGTGCGCGGCGGTCAGCCGGCGCTCGGTGCCGGCCGGGCCGTACACGGGCATCGGCGCGCACCGGCCGCCGTCGGGCCGGTAGTAGCGCACCACGAAGTAGCCGCACAGGTCGATGCAGTGGTCGGCGTGCAGATGCGACAGGAGTACGGCGTCGAGGTCGTAGAGACCGCAGTGGCGCTGCAGCTCGCCCAGGGCGCCGTTGCCCATGTCGATGAGCAGCCGGAAGTCGTCGGCCTCCAGGAGATAGCTCGAACAGGCCGATTCCGTGGAAGGGAACGACCCCGAGCATCCGACGACAGTGAGCTTCATGCGGGCGTGAACCTCCGTGGCTGGGGGCGGAGCGGCGGGTCCATGCGGGGCTTCGGCGGGCGCGTGCACCAGTCCCCGCCGGGTCCTCGTCCGGCGGGCGTCCTGCCGGGTCTGAGCGGTCATTGCGGTGCCCACGAGCGTAAGGCGCGAAAGGGCCGGTGGCTCCTCCGGCGGGGCGAGCTGTGGGCGGAATCACCAGTCCGGGTGGGTGTGTACAGGACGGTGTTCCCCTGCTGTGGTTCCCCGGTGCCGGACGCCTACACGACGGCGCCCGCACGCCGGTACGGCCGTGCCGCCCGGCTGCTTCGGCCGGTACGGTCGGGACGGTCGGGACGGTCGGGACGGTCGGGACGGTCGGGACGGGGCCGGGTATGTGGAGGGAGCGGGTTTGGACGTCTCGGGGTGGTGGCCGGCGCTGGTCGTGGTGGCCGCGCTGGCGCTGGTGGCGGCGATCGTCGACGGACGGGCCCGGTCGCGGGGCGCGCAGCGGCGTCGAGGGGCGCGCTTTCGGCCAAGAACGCGGGAGCGCGACCGTACGCGCCCCGGCGGGCATCCCGCCCGGACCACGGAACCGGGCGCCCGCACGCCCCGGGCGCGGGAGATCTGGTGGGCCCTGGTGCCGTACGAGGACGAGCCGGGCGCGAAGGACCGTCCCTGCCTGGTGCTGTCGGTGCACGGCCGTACGGCGCACGTCGTGAAGATCACCAGTCGGCACCATCCGGACCGGCCGGGTGTGCTCCCCCTGCCGCCCGGCACGGTCGGCGACGAGCGCGGCCGGACAAGCTTCCTGGAGACGGACGAGCTCCGCGAGGTGCCGCTACGGAACTTCCGCCGGCCCGCGGGGACCGTCGACGGCGCCCTGTGGAAGCGGGTACGCCGCCTGACCGGGGGGTGAGGCGGCGAGGGCGCTGAGGCCTGACGGCCGCACCCCTCCATCACGGCCTCACGCCTCCGTCACAGTCCCGCACCCTTACAGCCTCACGGCCTCACGGCCTCACGGCCTCACGCCCAGAGCTGACCATGCAGCGTCTCGATCGCGGCCTCGGTTGATGCGGCGGTGTAGACGCCGGTGGACAGGTACTTCCAGCCACCGTCGGCCACGACGAAGGCGATGTCAGCGGGCTGCCCCGCCTTGACCGCCTTCTTGGCGACGCCGATCGCCGCGTGCAGGGCCGCGCCGGTCGAGACGCCCGCGAAGATGCCTTCCTCGGCGAGGAGTTCGCGGGTGCGGCGGACGGCGTCCTCGGAGCCGACGGAGAAGCGGGTGGTGAGCACCGACGCGTCGTACAGCTCGGGCACGAAGCCCTCGTCGAGGTTGCGCAGCCCGTAGACCACGTCGTCGTAGCGCGGCTCGGCGGCGACGATCTGTACGCCGGGGACGTGCTCGCGCAGGTAGCGGCCGACGCCCATGAGGGTGCCGGTGGTGCCCAGGCCCGCCACGAAGTGGGTGACGGAGGGCAGGTCGGCGAGGATTTCGGGGCCGGTGGTGGCGTAGTGCGCGCCGGCGTTGTCGGGGTTGCCGTACTGGTAGAGCATCACCCAGTCGGGGTGTTCGGCGGCCAGTTCCTTGGCGACCCGTACGGCCGTGTTGGAGCCGCCCGCCGCGGGCGAGGAGATGATGTCCGCGCCCCACATGGCGAGCAGTTCGCGCCGCTCGGAGGAGGTGTTCTCCGGCATGACGCAGACGATCCGGTAGCCCTTGAGCTTGGCCGCCATCGCCAGCGAGATGCCGGTGTTGCCCGAGGTGGGCTCCAGGATCGTGCAGCCGGGGGTGAGCCGGCCGTCCTTCTCCGCCTGCTCGATCATGTGGAGCGCGGGGCGGTCCTTGACCGAGCCGGTCGGGTTGCGGTCCTCCAGCTTGGCCCAGATGCGGACGTCGGCGGAGGGGGACAGCCGCGGCAGGCGGACCAGCGGGGTGTTGCCGACCGCCGCCAGCGGGGAGTCGTACCGCATCAGCGCTGTTCCCGGGGGTCGCGCGCCATGCCCGAGCCGCCGGCCACGGCCGGCAGGATGGTGACGCTGTCGCCGTCGCTGAGCTGGGTGGAGATGCCCTTCAGGAAGCGCACGTCCTCGTCGTTCAGGTAGACGTTCACGAAGCGGCGCAGCTGGTCGCCGTCGACGAGGCGCTCCCGGATGCCGGAGTGGCGGCTCTCCAGGTCGGTGAAGAGGTCGGCGAGGGTCGCGCCGCTGCCTTCGACGGCCTTCCGGCCGTCGGTGTAGGTGCGGAGGATGGTCGGGATACGGACCTCGATGGCCATGGGAGCTCCTGTGGAAAGGCGGTGGCGTGCGGGGCGGGCGTGCGGGCGGCGCGGCTCGGGGCGTGCGTCGCGGAGGCGCTGAGCGGGAGGGGCACGGTGCGGCGCGCACGGCGTGGTGCGCGCGGGAACCGCCGCGCGGCCGGTGTACCGGCGGCGTCAGGCGGCAGCGCGGAGGGGACAGATGGCGCTGGCAAGGCGGCACAGGTCGACGTGCAGCCGCGCCACAAGCAAAATGCCCGGCGTCTTTTCGCTCACGTCGTCAGGAACCATGCGGTCATCGTATCGATTCCCGGTCCGGGGACCGGAACCTCGTCTTGCGATGCGGACGCCCGGTGCACACCAGGTGGGACGCGCCGGCCGGCGGCCCGGGTCAGGGGCGGGCCTCGTACGCCGCGATCCGCTCGTCCCTGCTGGTCAGGCAGCAGCTGACGCAGCGCACGGCTTCGGCGCTCGTATAGAAGAGACAGCAGGTCCGGCGGAGGTAGACCAGGCGCGGAGAGCCGTCCCGGCGTGTGACGGTGGCCACATCGCCCAGCGCCGCGAGGCCGCCGGGCGCACCGTCCAGAAACGCGTCCCAGCGGCGGGTCAGCAGCGCGGGATCGGCACGGGAGGCCCCGAGGGCGGTCGCGCAGCCGTGCGCCACTCCCCCGCGCAGTTGCCGCAGCCCGGCGCGGGTGCGCTCCCGGAGGGCGTCGGCCAGCGGGAGCAGGTGGCGGGCGAGGACGGCCTGCTGAAGCGTTCCGGCGCCGCCGTCCGGCGCCTCGCCCAGGGTCCGGAACGTCCGCAGCCGCACGCCGGCGATGCCGTGGCCGGGGTCCGGCCGCAGGAGGACGTTCTCCGGCCGTACGTCCAGGACGCGGCCGGTCAGCGCCCAGTGCAGGACGGCCGCCGCGGTGACCCGGCCCGCGTAGACCGCGATGAGGGTGAGGGCGGCGGCGTGGGCGGTGCGGTGGCCGCTGCCCTGGTATTCGGTGTCCAGCAGGTGGGACAGTTCCGGGCCGTACGGGTCGAGCAGCCGGTCGGCGGCGAGCCAGCCGGGCTCGCCGTCCGGCGGGGTGCCGAGCCCGAGGCGGTAGCGGGGGCCGTGTGCGGCGAGCGCGGCGAGCGGCCCGGCCGGGTTGTCGGCGGCGGCTTCGTCGTGCGCGTTCACCGGCGCTCCGCCGTCGTCGTGTTCCTGCCTGCCGCCGCGTCCGGTGGCAGGTACACCACCGTCGGCGCCCCGGTCACCGGGTGCACGCTGACCTCGGCGGCGACCCCGTACACGTCGGCCAGCAGGCCGGGGGTGAGGATCTCGTGCGGCGTCCCGTGGGCGACGACGCGGCCCGCGCGCAGCACGTACAGGCGGTCGCAGTAGTACGCGGCGAGGTTGAGGTCGTGCAATGCGAGCAGGGTGCTGACGCCCAGGCCGGCCACGAGTGAGAGGACGTCGAGCTGGTAGCGGATGTCGAGGTGGTTGGTCGGCTCGTCGAGGACGAGCAGGGACGGCTGCTGCACGAGGGCCCGCGCGACCAGGACGCGCTGCCGTTCGCCGCCGGAGAGCGCGGCGAAGGAACGGTTGCGCAGCTCCGCGACGCCCACCCACTCCAGCGCCTGGTCGGCGAGGGCGGCGTCGGCCGCCGAGTCGGTCTCCCAGAAACGTTTGTGCGGTGAGCGGCCCATCGCGACGATCTCGCGCACGGTCAGCTCGAAGGCGCCGCTGCCGTCCTGGGGGACGGTCGCGACGCGCCGGGCCCGCTCCTTGGCCGAGAACCCGGCCAGGTCGCGGCCGTCCAGGGTGATCCGGCCATGGGTGGGGGCCAGGGTGCCGTAGACGCAGCGCAGCAGGGTGGTCTTGCCGCTGCCGTTGGGGCCGACCAGGCCGACCGTCTCGCCCGGCGCGACGTACAGGTCGGCGCCGTCGACCAGGTGGCGGCCGTCGACGCCGTACGACAGGCCCTCGGCCCGCAGTTCGGCGGGGGCGGCACCGGCGGGAACGGCACCGGCAGGGGCCGGGCCCGCCGCGGCCGCGGTCCGCTCGCTCATCCGGTGATTCCTTCCGTACGGGTGGTGCGGCGCAGCAGCCACAGGAAGAACGGTCCGCCGGCCAGCGCGGTGATCACCCCGACGGGGATCTCCTGGGAGCCGGCGACCGTACGGGCCAGCAGGTCGGCGAGGACGACGAAGACCGCGCCCGCCAGCGCGACCACCGGCAGCAGGGCCCGGTGCGAGGCACCGACGAGCATGCGGACGGCGTGCGGCACCATCAGGCCGACGAAGCCGATCGACCCGCTGGCCGCCACGAGCACGCCGGTGACCAGCGACGCGAGGACGAAGACGGCGGCGCGGAAGCGGCCGGTGTCCAGCCCGAGGACGGTCGCGCCCTCCTCCCCCACGAGCAGCAGGTCCAGCGGCCGGGCGAGGGTGAGCAGCACCGCGAGGCCGGCGAGCAGGGCGAGGGCGGGCAGCCACAGGGTGTTCCAGCGGGCCTGGCCGAGGCCGCCGAGCGTCCAGAACATGAGGGACCGCAGGTGTTCGGCCTGGGCCGAGGTGACCAGGACGAGGCTGGTCAGCGCGGAGAGGATGTACTGCACCGCGACGCCCGCCAGCACCAGGCGCCCGGTGGTCATGGTGCCGCCGCGCCGGGCCAGCGCGTAGACGGCGATCAGTGCGCCCAGTGATCCGGCGAAGGCGGCCAGCGGCATCGAGACGGTGGTGGCCAGGCCGCCGCCGACGCCGAGGACGACGACCATGACGGCGCCGGTCGAGGCGCCCGAGGAGACGCCGAGCAGGAACGGGTCGGCGAGCGGGTTGCGGACCAGCGCCTGCAGGACGGTGCCGATGACGGCGAGCCCCGCGCCGACGACGGCGCCGAGCAGCACGCGGGGCAGCCGTACGTCGAGCACGATGGTCGGGAAGGGGCCCACCGGCGCGTCCCCGCCCAGGATGCGCAGCACGTCACCGGGCGGGATACGGACGGACCCGAGGACCAGTCCGGCCAGGCACGCCGCGAGCAGGGCGGCGGTGAGGACGGCCAGGACGAGGGTGTAGCGCAGTCGGCGCGGCGGCGCGGCCGCTGTCTTGCAGGTCACCGGGGCTACTTGAAGGCGTCGGGGTGCAGCTGCCCGGCCAGCGACCGGGCGGCGTCCGGTACGCGTACGCCGAGCACCGCGCTGGACAGCGGCAGCACCGCGAACCGCTGGTTCTTCACGGCCGGTACGTCCTTGAGCGCCGGGTCTTCGAGCAGCTGCTTCTTCTTCGCCGCGACGGGGGTGCCACCGTAGTCATAGATCACGATGATCTCGGGCTTGCGCTCGACGATCTGCTCCCAGGACACGTCGGTGAAGGTCTTGGCGGTGTCCGCGAAGACGTTGCGGCCACCGGCCAGCGAGATGATCTCGTTGCCGATGCCCTTGCCGCCCGCGGTGTGCACCGAGCTGTCGCCGCTGTCGTAGACGAAGACGGAGACCGGGGCGGTCCCCTTGAGCTTGTCCTTGGTGGCGTCGATCGTGGCCTCGGCCTTCTTGACCAGGGCCTCGGCGCGGTCGCGTACGCCGAAGGTGGCGCCGACCTCGCGGATCTCCCGGGCGAGCTGCTGGACGCCGGTCTTGCCCTGCGTGCAGTACTCGATGTTCAGGCGGGTCTTGATGCCGGACTTCTCCAGGGCGGCCCGCTCGCGGCCCTCGGCCTTGTCGAAGGCGCTGGAGTAACCGCCGTAGACGAAGTCGGGATTGGCGCCGAGCAGCGTCTCGTAGGAGGGGTACTCCTTGGCGAGGACCTTGACGCTCTTGTAGTCCTTCTCGTACTGCGGCAGCACCTTGTCGTCGAGATAGGCGGTGCCGGCCAGCCGGTCCTTGAGGCCGAGGGCGAGCATGATCTCGGTGGTGTGCTGGTTCATGGTGACCACGCGCTCGGGCGGGGCCTTGAAGGTGGTGCGGACGCCGCAGTTCTCGACGGTGTAGGGGAAGCCGGCTGCCTTCGCCGTGGCCCCGCCGGATGCCTTCCCGTCGCCGCCGGTGCCGCAGGCGGCGAGCGGCAGCAGGAGCGCCGCCGAGACGAGCGCGCGCAGCGCGTCACGGGACCTGGGTCTGGACATGGCCGTGCCTCCTCCGGGGGATCCGCGTCCCCTGGTCGGTGTGGGGCGGCAGGTCAGTTCCTGGCTTCCAGGCCGTACGGCCTGGTCACAGTGGCGGGACCGTCCCGGATTCGCACCGGGTTCCTGGGTCCTGCCGCCCTGGGTGATGCGGCACAGTGTGTCAGGTGCGCCGACGGCGTCCGCCGCCGCGGTGGCGGGTACGCGTCCGCGCCCCCGGCGCTCAGTACGCGTCGACGACCTCGACCTCTTCCTCCGTGACCTGTCCGTCCACGATCCGGAACGAGCGGAACTGGAACGGTCCGGCGTCGTCGGTGTCGGCCGTTGAGACCAGGACGTAGTGCGCGCCGGGCTCGTTCGCGTAGGAGATGTCCGTACGGGACGGGTACGCCTCGGTCGCGGTGTGCGAGTGGTAGATGATCACGGGTTCCTCGTCCCGGTCGTCCAGCTCGCGGTAGAGCTTGAGCAGGTCCTGGGAGTCGAACTCGTAGAAGGTGGGCGAGCGGGCCGCGTTGAGCATCGGGATGTACCGCTCGGGGCGGCCGCTGCCGGCCGGGCCCGCGACCATGCCGCAGGCCTCGTCGGGGTGGTCCGCGCGGGCGTGGGCCACGATCTGGTCGTACAGGGCCTTGGTAAGCGTCAGCATGGGCCCAGAATAAGCAGGCGGGCCGGGCCGTACCGAAGGTTGGTACGAACCGGCCCACATGCCGGACAGCCCGCCTGGAGCGGGCCGCCCTCAGTCCTTCTTGCCGCCCTGCGCGGCGGACTTGGCGACGGCCGCGGCGCCCGCCTTGCCGAACATATCGGGGTTGCGGGACTTGAGCACCAGGTAGCTGACGCCCAGGACCGCCGCCCAGACCGGTGCCGCGTACAGCGAGACGCGGGCGTCCGGGTCCACGCCCATCATCACGATGACCATGCCGATGAAGGCCAGCGCGAAGAGCGAGGTGTACGGGGCGCCGGGCGCCTTGAACTCGGACTGCGGCAGCTCGCCGCGGTCGGCCTTGGCGCGGTAGCGCAGCTGCGAGATCAGGATCATGATCCAGGCCCACATGCCGGAGATCGTCGCGAAGGAGACGACCAGGTCGAACGCCTTGCCCGGCCACTGGTAGTTGATCCACACGCCGAACAGCATCATCGCGACGGAGACGCCGGTGCCCCAGGTGGGCAGGCCGTTCTTGCTGAGGCGGGTGAACAGCTTGGGGCCCTGCCCGTTGAGCGCGAGGTCGCGGAGCATCCGGCCGGTGGAGTACATCCCGGAGTTGGCCGAGGACAGCGCCGCGGTCAGCACGACGAAGTTGACGATCGCCGCGCCGGCCGGCAGGCCGATCTGCTGGAAGGCCGCGACGAAGGGGCTCACGCCCGGCTTGAAGACCGTCCAGCTGACGACGGACAGGATGATGATCAGGGAGCCGATGTAGAAGAGGCCGATCCGCCACGGGACGGTGTTGATGGCCTTGGGCAGGACCTTCTTCGGGTTGGTGGCCTCGCCCGCGGTGACGCCGACGAGTTCGACCGCCAGGAAGGCGAACATCACGATCTGCAGGGTCATCAGCGTGCCGCCGATGCCCTTCGGGAAGAATCCGCCGTCCGACCACAGCAGGCTGAAGGAAGCGGTGTCACCGGCGTCGGAGAAGCCGATGGTGATCACGCCGAGACCGATCAGGATCATGCCGATGATCGCGGTGACCTTGACCATCGAGAACCAGAACTCCAGCTCACCGAAGAGCTTCACGGAGATCAGGTTGATACCGAACAGGGCGACCGTGAACACCAGGGCGGACGCCCACTGGGGTATTCCCTTGTTCCAGTACTGCACATAGGTGGCTGCTGCAGTCACTTCTGTGATGCCGGTGACCACCCAGAACAGCCAGTACGTCCAGCCGGTGACGAATCCCATGAACGGGCCGAGGAATTCGCGGGCGTACTCCGAGAAGGAGCCCGACACCGGGCGGTACATGAGCAGCTCGCCCAGGGCGCGCATGATGAAGAAGATGACCAGGCCCACGATGGCGTAGGCCAGGATGATGCTGGGTCCCGCTTTGGAGATCGCCTTGCCCGCTCCGAGGAACAGACCCGTTCCGATGGCGCCACCGATGGCGATCATCTGGATCTGCCGGTTTCCCAGCCCCCGCTGGTAACCCTCTTCGGAAGCAGATCCCGCGGCGTCGCTGCCGCCGGTTTCCTTTTCGACCTGCACAGAGGTCATGTGTGGTGCGCCCTTCTCCATTCCGACCCGGTCTGTCCGGATCGGGTTCCGATCCCCCCGGATGGAGTTCCTGCACGCCGACGGTCGGCCGGCCAAGCGCTCCCGGAGTGACAGGGGTGGCGTCACTCACGGCAGGTTCGTGAACATGTATCACGGTCCCTTGGGCATCTACCAGTGATGTCTTGGGGCCGCGAACAAGAAAAGTAGGATAAATGCTGGAATGGGCTGCTGGGTAGTCAGGGTCGGTGACGCGATCGTTATCCGGATTTGAGTGTCCGTTGAGCGGGACCTCACGATCGCGACATCCGGGGCAGGGCGCCGGTCACGAGGGGCGGCCCGCCGGGCGCCGGACGGCGGCCCGCGCGGGCTCAGGCCGTCAGGGTCTCGATCAGACTCTCCTGGAGGCCGCCCAGCCACAGGTACGCCATCACCATCGGCTTGCGCGGGTCACTGTCCGGCAGCCGCAGCAGCTCACCGCTCTCGTCCTCGTCGGTGACCTCCAGACGGGTCCCGATGGCCAGCCGGAGGTCGTTCAGGGCCCCCAGCCACTGCCGCGACTCGTCCGGCTTCAGGCGCAGCACGGCGCCGTCCACGGCGCCCTCCTCGCCCGTACCGTCCGATCCGCCGACCGGGCCGAGGGCGTCCAGGGCCCGTACGACCGCGAGCGCGTCCTCGCGCTTACGGGTGCGCAGATCGTTCTCGGTGTAGCGGCGGAACTCGGCCGAGGCGGCGTGCGCGGCGTCGTCCGGCACCGCGTCGGGGCCGCCGTACGCGTCCGGGAACAGCCGGGCCAGTGCCGGGTCGGACGGCGGCTCGCTGGGGCCCGCCGTGAACAGCGCGGCCAGCGGGTCGTCGCCCTCGGCGGGCTCCTCACCCGGGCCGATCAGCTCCATGAGCTGGACGGCGAGGCTGCGCAGGATGGAGATCTCGACCTCGTCGAGGGGGGCGGCCGCGCCGCCGCCGGGCAGGGGCTCGAAGTGGCCGGCCATCAGCGGTCCTGCGTGAGGGTCGCCCACAGGCCGTAGCCGTGCATCGCTTGCACGTCGCGCTCCATTTCCTCGCGGCTGCCGCTGGAGACGACCGCCCGTCCCTTGTGATGGACGTCGAGCATGAGCTGCTTGGCCTTGCCCTTCGAGTAGCCGAAGTAGCTCTCGAAGACATACGCCACGTAGCTCATGAGGTTGACGGGGTCGTTGTGCACCAGCGTGACCCAGGGCACGTCCGGCTCGGGCACCTCGAAGGGTGCCTCGCTGGACTCGGGTCGCTCGATCTCCACGGGGGCGCTGAGCGCGCAGCGCGTCGATCGAAGGGCGATGGTGGCAGACGGGTCGGCGCTCACGGTCTCCATGCTGCCACCCGTGGTGGGGCATCGCACAAACGGCCCGGGGAAATCGTCAAAGTGACGAGTATGAGAGGTAGCATCCTCACCATGAACACAGCAGACCTGGGGCTGCCGGTGGCCGTGCCGTCGACTGCGCTCTTCACCGACCAGTACGAACTCACCATGCTGCAGGCCGCGCTGCGGTCCGGGACCGCCGACCGCCGCTCGGTCTTCGAGGTCTTCACCCGGCGCCTGCCCGAAGGCCGCCGCTACGGCGTCGTCGCCGGGACCGGCCGGGTCCTGGACGCGGTGGAGAACTTCCGCTTCGACGAAACGATTCTCGGCTTCCTGCGCGAGCGCGGCATCCTCGACGACCGCACACTGGACTGGCTGGCCGATTACCGCTTCCGCGGCGACATCTGGGGCTACCCGGAGGGCGAGGTCTACTTCCCCGGCTCGCCGATCATGCGAGTGGAAGGCACCTTCGCCGAAGCGGTCCTGCTGGAGACGGTGATCCTCTCCATCCTCAACCACGACTCCGCGGTGGCCGCCGCCGCGTCCCGCATGGCCGTCGCCGCCGGCGACCGCCCGCTCATCGAGATGGGCGCCCGCCGCACCCACGAACTCGCCGCCGTCGCCGCCGCCCGTTCGGCCTACGTCGGCGGCTTCCACTCCACGTCCGACCTCGCGGCCGGCTTCCGCTACAACATCCCGACGGTCGGCACCAGCGCCCACTCCTTCACCCTGCTGCACGACAGCGAGCGCGACGCGTTCCGCGCGCAGGTCGACTCGCTCGGCAGCGGCACCACGCTGCTCGTGGACACGTTCGACGTCACCGAAGCGGTCCGTACGGCCGTCGAGGTGGCCGGCCCGGACCTCGGTGCCGTACGCATCGACTCCGGCGACCTGCTGCTGCTCGCCCACCGGGTACGGCAGCAGCTGGACGAGCTGGGCGCCCGCGACACGCGGATCGTCGTGACCAGCGACCTGGACGAGTACGCCATCGCCTCGCTCGCCGCGGCGCCGGTGGACGCATACGGCGTGGGCACCCAGCTGGTCACCGGCAGCGGACACCCCACCTGCTCGATGGTCTACAAACTGGTCGCACGCGCCGACAGCGACGCGCCGGACGCTCCGCTGCGGCCGGTGGCCAAGAAATCCATGGGCGGCAAGGCGTCACTCGGCGGCCGCAAGTGGGCGGCGCGCCGGCTGGACGAACACGGCATCGCCGAGGCCGAGGTCGTCGGCACCGGGCCGGTACCGCCGGAGCTGGCCGACCGGCAGCTGGCGGTGCCGCTGGTACGCGGCGGCGAGGTGATCGCCCGCGAGCCGCTGGACGCGGTGCGCGAGCGGCACATCGCCGCGCGGGGCGGGTTGCCGATGTCCGCCACGCAGCTGTCGCGGGGCGAGGCGGTGCTGCCGACGGAGTCGCCGTGAGGCGAGGTTTTGGCCGTTCCGGCCGGGGTTTCGGCCGTTCCGGCCGGGGCGGTGGCCGTTCCGGCCGGGGTGTGGGCGGTCCGGCCGGGGTGCGGGGGCCCCGGCCGGTGTGCGCCCCCGGTGCCCACTCCCCCTCGGCGCAGGTAGTGGCTACCCTCGGTCACATCGCTCCAGCGCCCACTTCCCACCGCTCCCCAGCCGGAAGGCTCGCACCATGCACCGGGCATTGATCGTCGTAGACGTGCAGAACGATTTCTGCGAGGGCGGCAGCCTCGCCGTGGCGGGAGGTGCGGATGTGGCTGCCGCCATCACCGATCTGGTGGGGCAGGCGGCAGGCAGCGGCTACCGGCACGTCGTGGCGACCCGCGACCACCACATCGAGCCCGGCGACCACTTCTCCGTACGCCCGGACTACGAGACGTCCTGGCCGCCGCACTGCGTGGCCGGCACGGAGGGCAGCGGCTTCCACCCCAACTTCGCGCCGACGCTCGCTTCGGGGGCCGTGGACGCGGTCTTCTCCAAGGGCGCGCACTCTGCCGCCTACAGCGGCTTCGAAGGGGTGGACGAGAACGGACAGCCGCTGGCCGAGTGGCTCCGCGCCCACGAGGTGAGCGAGGTGGACGTGGTCGGGCTGGCCACGGACCACTGCGTGCGGGCCACGGCGCTGGACGCGGTGAGCGAAGGGTTCCGGGTACGGGTGCTGCTCGACCTCACGGCCGGGGTGGCGCCGGGGACGACGGAACGGGCGGTGGAACGGATGCGGGCGGCCGGGATCGAGCTGAGCGGCAAGCCGGTGGTTGCGGCGGCGTAACGCGATGCGCGCTTTGCGCGCGAGTTTCCGTGTTTGGCTTTCCCGCCGTTGTGGTTGCGGTTCAGGTGTCCTCGAACGCCGGACGGGCTGGGATGGTGCGGGGCGGCCCGCTACGCCGACCGGAGCAATGACCTGATCGGGTGCCAGGATTCCGTATCGTCCTCCGGGGTCTCGCGCCAGACCAGGCCGTCGGGGTGGTGCAGGACGGCCGTGACCTCGTCCGGGGTGGGTGGTTCCGTGTTGCCGCGGAGGTAGACCGCGCGCAGGCCGAGGTTGCGCAGCCTGGTCAGGGCGCGCTGGCGGTTCACGGCGTGGACGAGGACGCGGACGCGGTGTCCGTTATTGCCCGGTCTGGGCAGGGCGAGGGCCACCACCACGCTTCCGCCCGGAAGCCTGATGAACCCTCCTCCGGATGTGGGCACGGTTCCCCCGTGAGACTAGGCGTCAACAAGAGCTCGCACGATGCATCTAAACGCGAACGGCCGCCGCCCGCTAGGGGGCGGCGGCCGATTGGCTTGTGACCTGCGGTTTTGTTGGTTACTTGCCGGAGGGGCCGACCTGGAGGGTCACCGTGGAGCCGTTCCAGGCCTCGTTGAGGATCCTGATGCGGGTGTTGGTGTCAGCAACGATCACGCCCCCGGTCGGGTTCGACTCGTCGTAGTAGTCGCCCTTGCGGTCGTCGAAGACGGTCACCCCGGGCTTCGACTTGATCTTGGTGATCTTGCCGTCCTTGTGCAGCGTGAGCGCGTCCGTGCGGTGCCGGGTGAAGGTCGAGTCGTAGCTCTGGAAGCGGTTGCGCATCAGCTTGCCGTCCGACCACTTCTCGGCCTTCGGGTGGGCGTCGACCGGCAGGATCTGCCCGTAACCCGGGTGCTGGCCGACGTTGTTGTCCGGCTGCGAGGTGTCCCACAGCCAGATCAGGACGCCGTTCTGGTACGGGAAGTGCTCGACCCACTGGGGGCGGCTGGAGGCCCAGCCGAAGTTGTACGGGCCGGTCTTGAGGGTCTTGTCGTACGAGACGTACTGGCGGTTCTCGGCGATGTAGTAGCGCGGGTAGTCCTTGGTGAAGGACGCGCCGATGCGCGAGAAGCCCTTGGCGGCCCAGCCGTTGTCACCGGCCTCGGCGCCGTCCGTGAACAGCGCCGTGCCGTCGGCGGTCACCGAGACCGCGTCCGCGGCGAATCCCTTCTGGGCGGCGCCGCCGTCCGTCTGGTAGCGGAAGCGCAGGTCGATCTTCTTGCCGGCGTACGCGTCGAGCGGGAAGGCCAGGTCCTTGTAGGCGCCCGAAGTGCCGGTCAGGGCGGGCTTGTCGCCGCCGTCACGGGTGATCGGCTTGCCGTCGGCGGTGCCTTCCAGCGGCGTGTAGTTGGCGCCGCCGTCCGTGGAGACCTCGGCGTAGGCGAAGTCGTAGTTCTGCTCGATGTCCCACCAGCCCTTGAGGGTCAGGGCGGCCTTCTTCTTGCCGGTGAGGTCCACCGTGCGGGACAGGGTGTTCTTCAGGTCGTTGCCCATGCCGCTCCACCACTGCTGGGTGCCTTCGGCGGGCTTGACGACGTCGGTGCGGACCGTCTTGGAGGGCAGTTCGACGACCAGGGCCTGCTTGTCCTTGGTGTTGTACTCGGCGACGCCCAGCTTGTGGGTGGACCTGGTGGCCGCCTTGGCCTTGGCGTAGTTGAGCCAGCCGAGCTGGAGCTTGTCCCAGGCGCTCATGTCGCCGGGGAGGTCGCCTATGGAGTCCTTGCCGGTACCGAGCCAGGAGCCGCCGGACATCAACGACCACGAGTCGACGGAGGATTCGCCGGTGCCGGTGGTGTCGTACTCGTCGGGCAGGCCGAGGTCGTGGCCGTACTCGTGGGCGAAGACGCCGAGGCCGCCGTTCTCGGGCTGCATGGTGTAGTCGCCGACCCAGATGCCGGTGCTGCCGATCTGGGTGCCGCCGGCCTTGTTGCCGGCCGGGCCGGTGCGGCCGGAGTCGCTGCCGTACGCGTACCAGCGGTGTGCCCAGATGGCGTCGGTGCCCTGGGCGCCGCCGCCCGCGGACTCGTCCTCGCCGGCGTGCACGATCTGGAAGTGGTCGATGTACCCGTCGGGCTCGTTGAAGTCGCCGTCGCCGTCGTGGTCGTTGCGGTCCCACTGGTCGTACTTGGCGAGGTCGGCCTTGATCTGGGCGTCGGTGCGGCCCTTGGCCTTCTGGTTCTCGGCCCAGCGGTTGACGCCGTCGCGTATCAGGTCCCAGGCGCTGGCGCAGTTGGTGGAGCCGCAGAAGTTGGAACCGTAACGGGCCTCGTTGTAGTCGACCTTGACCCAGTCGGAGACTTCGCCGTCGACGGAGTAACGGCCCGATGACTGCTTCTCGTAGTACTTGGCCAGGGACTCCTTCTTCTTGTCGTGGGAGAAGTAGAGGTCCTGGAAGTGCTGCCGGTTGTAGTCCTTCTGCCAGGCGGTGGAGTTGTCGTTGCGGCGGTCGGGCTGCGCGATGGTGTTGTGCGCGGGGCCGGGCTTGCCGCCGTACTTCTTCACCGGAGGCTTGGGGCCGTCGCCGTCCGGGTCGTACATGGTGGTGTCGTCGACCTTGTTGCCGAACTCGACCAGGATGGTGAAGATCTTGTCGGTCTTCTCGCGGGCGAGTTCGACGTATTTGCCCCGGCCGAGCTTGACGACCTGGGAGGCGCCGCGCCGGGCGGGCGTGGCGTCGCCGGAGATGACCTGCTGGAGCGCTTCCTTGCGCTGCGCCGCCTGCTGGTCGCTGAACGGGCCCTTGAGGTCGTGGTCGACGGCCTGCTTGGCGGGCGCGCCCGGGTCCTGCCGCTGAACGGCGAGCGGCGGGTGGCCGTCGTCGGCCTGCGCCGGCACGCCGGAGGCCAGGCCGGCCGCTCCGATCGCGGCGGCGGCCGTGGCCAGGGCGACCGGTCTGAACGCCCGTCTCTTGGCTCTCACTTGGCGCAATCCTCCCCTTGGAATCGGTCACTGGATGCCAGCATTTGACCGGAAGGGGGAGGGAAAAGACAGATCTTGACTTGGGCACGACAGAGAAGTACGGTTTTCGGTCCTCAGAATGCGGGTATCGCACACCGTCGGGGGCATTCGGGGGCACGCGAAGCGCGTACTTCGTGTACGTATCCACACTCCCCCGGCGGCTCCCCCGCGCCGCGCTCCGCGCACGCCAACGACCGTTCCGATCAGGTCCGTTCACATCAGAGATGAATCCGTGCGCCCCCTATGCCTCGGAACCGTGGGTTAGGTCACGCTTACCGCCAGTTCCGCTCGGGCAGTAAGGACCGTAGAGTCATTTGACGGCGCGCCCCTGTCGACCACACCCCTGCCGACCTCTTGAGGACGGATCCGCCATGCCTCGTCCGACTGCCGCACAGCTCGCCTACGGATCGGCCACCGTCGTCTTCTCGACCCTCGCGTTGTTACTGCTCTCGCAGACGCGGACCGGGGTCGGAATCGCGGTCATCGCCATCGCAGCCCTGGCCCTCGGCCTGCTGGTCGCCCTCACGGCGCCGCTGCCGGGGGTTTCTCATGTGGCGCGCCGCCGTACGGCCCGGCGCTCCGCCACGCGTACACGCGTGACCGTCGCCGCCGGCGCGGCGGCCCCGCGCCCGCCGCGCCGGCGCATCCACGCAGGCGTCTCTTCCGAGGCCCGCGTCAGCGAGCACTCCCGTTAGTCACCTGTCCGTGGCTGGTGGACGCGCGTAGGCGGCCGGGCACCGCTCGGATGAGGGGTGCGCCGACCGCCGGTTGACGCGCCGGAGCCGCCAGGATGGGGACGGGAGAAGCCGAGTAGGGCCGGGGCGCGCCCCCTTGTAGGGGGCAGGTGCCTTCGGGTGTCCGGCGTCAGACCGTGGAGACCACCACCGTCTTGGCCGCCTTGTCGTGCACGCACTGCTGGTACGGCTTGTCCCAGGTGCACCACAGGACGTTGACGAGCCAGAAGAGGAAGCCGCAGCACGGCACGATCTCGGGCAGCGTGTAGACCGCCGCCCGCACCCAGCCCGCCTGCCCGGCCGGTACCGCGCCGTCCTCCAGCATCCCCACCCGGATCTTCATCGCCATCTTGCCGACGGTCTGGCCGCGACTGGTGAGCATCAGGCCCTCGTAGACGAGGTAGACCAGCATCGTCACGAGGGAGACGGACGCCTGCCGTCCGGTGTCCGTGCCGTCGGTCGTCCAGTAGTCGAAGCCGCCGACGATCACGCTCATGATCAAGCCGACCGGTACGCAGATGATGATCCAGTCGATGATGCGGGCGACCAGGCGCCGGCCGCGGCCCGCCAGCGGCGGCATGCCGGCCAGCGGGTCGGCGGCGCCGTACTGGTCGCCGTACGGATTGCCCCCGTACGGGTCACCGCCGTACGGGGGCGGCGGCATCCCCCCGGGCGGCGGGCCGCTGCCGGGCGGCGGGGCGCCGCCGTACGGGTCCCCGCCGGAGGACTGTTCGCCGTACGGGGTGGAGTTGGCGGTCCGGTCGTACGGAGAGCCGCCGGCCGGCTCGTTCCCGTACGGAGAGCCGCCCGACGGCGGTTCCTGCGGCTTCTTCAGGAACGGGTCGTCCTCCGGCGGTTCGCCTCCGGAGCCGGGCCTGGGCTGGTCGGTGCTCATGGCCCGAGTCGAACCCGGGCCGCCCGCCGCCGCATCCGGCGAGGTCCGGGCGGGTGACGCGGCCGGCCCGGCGGCCTACTTCGCGGCGACGAAGGTACGCGCGATCTTGTCGTGCCAGCACTGCCGCCACGGCCGGTCGAAGAGGCACCACACGGCGTTGACGACGCCGACCACCAGCACGCCGAGCACGCCGTACACCAGCCACCGCTTGATCACGGAAGCCATCGGCGGGGTGTCGTGCCCCTCGATGTCCAGCACCTTGACGCCGCACAGCTTCTTGCCGAGCGTGTGGCCCCACTTGACGGTGGGCAGCACCTCGTACAGACCGCCGCCGATGAGCAGCACGGCGAGCACGATGGCCAGGTAGGGACCGGTCGTGCCGTCCAGCAGGTAGACGGTGACCTCGCGCCCGGACTGCTTGGCGGCCTCCACCTTGGCGTCGATGTGGTCGGCGGCCGGGCCCCACAGCGGTACGGCGGCGGCGCCGGTGATGACGGCCAGGGCCAGCGTGTCGATCAGGCGGGCGGCGAACCGGCGGCCCAGGGAGGCCGGGCGGCCCTGCTCCTGCGCGGCGGCGAGGAACGGGTCGGAGGCCGGCGGCTTCCAGGGGACGACGCCCTCGGCCGCGCCGGCGTCCTGCTGCGGCGGGAAACCGGCGAAGGGGGCGGGCGGCTGGGCCTGCGGGCCGGGCGCGGGGGCCGGGGCGGGCGTCTGCGGGGCGGGGGCCGGTCCGGCGTGCGGGCCCGGGGCGGGCTGGGGCGGTGCCTGGTGGACCGGTGCGTGCGGCGCCGGAGCCTGCTGCGGCATCTGGGACTGAAGGGGCTGCTGGGGCTGCTGGGGCTGCTGGGGCTGCTGCGTCGGGAACGGCTGGTGCTGGGCCGGCGGCACGGCGGGCCCCGGGCCGGGCTGCGGCTGTACGGGCCCCTGGGGCGCCTGCCGGGCCGGTCCCTGGGCGGCGGGTGCCTGGCCGCCGGGGCCGGGCTGCGCGGCGCCCTGCTGCGGTCCTGGGGCCGTCGGCGGCTGCTGTGCGCCGGTGGACGGCAGCGGCTGCGGGGCCGTGGCGCCGGGCAGCGGCGAGGACGGGGTACCGCCGGACTGCGGCGCCACCCGGATCGCCATCGTGTCGCTCTTGCCGCTTGCGTTCCCGCCGGGGCGCACGGCGCGGATCGCGGTCGTACCGTGGTCGCCTCGCGCGCCCCCTTCGTCCCGTACGGCCCGGACGGTGACCGTGCCCTCGGACCGCGGAGGCTCGTCGCCGGACGCCGGCGCACCGGACGGGCCGGCCTCCTCCCGCTGCTGCGGCAGGCCGGCCTGCTGCTCCTCCTCGGGTGAACCCCAGGCGATACGGCGGTCCTGTTCGCCGCCGAAGCCGTTCTGCCGGGCGGTGTCGGCCTGCCAGGCGGAGGCGGGCACGCCCGTACCGGAAGCGCCGCCCGGCTCGGTCAGCCGGCCGTGCTCGTCCTCTTCGTCGAAGAAGACCGGGCCGGTCTCCTCCACGGCGGGGGTGGGGGCCGGTGCGGGCGCGGGGGTCTGGGCGGCGCCGGGCGGCGGCGCGGGCAGCGCCTCGCCCTCGGCGGGCGCCGGGCGGCTGGTGCCCGGCACCCATGCGGCACCGTTCCAGTACCGGATGTAGCCGGGGATGGACGGGTCCGGGTAGAAGCCTGGCGTGGGGCTGCCGCCGGCGGATCCTGAGGAAGGGGCGCTCATGTCCGAAGTCCCGCTATCTGTTCTCGGCCTGGTGTGGTGGGTGGGGCATGTGCAGTCTGCCGCAACGCAGCGTCCACATCTATCAGACGGAGGGTCGGGGCGGGTGTCCAGGCCGGGCCGGACCACCTGGAAGAGGCCCGCGAAAAAAGTTGTGCGAAGTCGCGTAATGGTCCGGGCTCCAGGGCCTCTATCCAAGTGCGGGCCCAGTCACAGGGGCCCGCAGGAGGCACAGAGGAGAGGCGGACCGTATGCACACCGTGGTGGAACGAGAGCTGGAGCTGGGTCTGGTCCTGTCGCCGGACCGCAGCGTCCCCGTCCCGGCCCGGCTGACCTACCGCACGGACGACCCCTACGCCGTCCACGTCACCTTCCACATCGGCTCGGACGTCCCCGTCAACTGGACGTTCGCGCGCGAACTGCTCGTCGAGGGCGTGTTCCGGCCGTGCGGTCACGGCGATGTGCGGGTGTGGCCCACGAAGGTGGACGGGCGCAGCCTGGTCTGCATGGCGCTCAGTTCCCCGGACGGCGACGCGCTGCTGGAGGCGCCGGCCGCGGCGGTCTCGGCGTGGCTGGAGCGCACGCTGCGGGTGGTGCCGCCGGGCTCGGAGCAGGAGCACCTGGGACTGGACAAAGGGCTGAGCGCGCTGCTGGCCATGACGACGCGCGACGACCTGTGGCTGTCCGACCCGTGGCCGTCGGACGAGTCGCCGGAGGCGGGGGCGTAGCGGCGTGGGCCGGCGTGCGGCCCGGTCATGGCCGGGCGGTCCGGCCCCGGGCGTACGGGGCCGGAAGGGCCTGCCGGAGCCGGCGCCCGGCAGCCTCTTACCCGGGTCAGGACGCCTCGGTACGGAGGTCCTCCAGGCTGTGCTTGCGGGTGAGGAACTCGATGGCGTGGCCGTCCGGGTCGCTGACGTAGACCCCGCGGCCGCCCGCGAGGTGGTTGATCTCCTGCGGCTGGTGGTGGTACGGGTCCGCCCAGTACGGCAGTTCGCGCTCCTGGATGCGGGCGAAGATCGCGTCGAACTCCTCCTCGGAGACCCGGAACGCCAGGTGCTGGCGCACGATCGCGTCCGGCTCGACGACGTGCTCGGCGTAGTCGATGGTCAGCCCGTCGGCAGCCGCCACGGCGGCGAACGGCCCGAACGCCGTGGGCTCCGCCAGACCGGCCAGTTCGGCGAGGAAGCGCGCGGACGCGAACTTGTCGGTGGCGTGGATGACGGTGTGGTCGAGTTGCACGGACACGGTGTGCCTCCTGCGAAAATCGGAGTGTTCAGGCCCGTCGAGCCCTGGCGCTCCTGACCGTACGGCGGCACACCGCGCGCGGGTATCGGGATTCCGACCTACGCCGCCGGACCGGCCGTGCTCGGTCCGCCGTCCTCAGCCGCGGTACGTCTCCAGCAGCCGCAGCCACACCTCACTGATCGTCGGGTACGCGGGCACCGCGTGCCACAGGCGGTCGAGGGGGACCTCGCCGGCCACCGCGACGGTTGCCGAGTGGAGGAGTTCGCCCACCGCCGGGCCGACGAAGGTGACGCCGAGGAGGATCTCGCGGTCCAGGTCGACGATCATGCGGGCGTGGCCGCGGTATCCGTCGGCGTACAGGCCGGCGCCCGCCACGGAGCCGAGGTCGAAGTCGACGACGCGGGTGCGGTGGCCGGCGCGTTCCGCCTCGGCGGCGGTCAGGCCGACGGAGGCGGCCTCGGGGTCGGTGAAGACGACCTGCGGTACGGCGGCGGTGTCGGCGGTCGCGGCGTGCGCTCCCCAGCGGCCGGTGTCCAGGCCGGTGGTCCCCTGGGCCTGGGCGGCGATGGCGGCGCCGACGATACGGGCCTGGTACTTGCCCTGGTGGGTGAGGAGCGCGCGGTGGTTGACGTCGCCGACGGCGTACAGCCAGCCGCCCGGCACGTCCGTCACCCGGCAGGTGTCGTCGGTCTCCAGCCAGGAGCCGGGCTCCAGGCCGACCGTCTCCAGGCCGATGTCGTCGGTGCGCGGCGCGCGTCCGGTGGCGAACAGGACCTCGTCGGCGACGGTCTCCTCGCCGTTGTCTAGCACGACGGTGGCGGGCCCGTTGGGCAATTCCCGGCGCACCGCGCTCACCGAGACGCCGGTGCGTACGGTGGCGCCCGCCTCGGCCAGGGCCTCGGCGACCAGTTCGCCCGCGAACGGCTCCATCTTCGGCAGCAGCCCGCCGCCGCGCACCAGGAGGGTCACCCGGGAGCCCAGGGCCTGCCAGGCGGTGGCCATTTCGACGCCGACGACGCCGCCGCCGACCACCACCAGGCGCGCCGGGACGGACTGCGCGCTGGTCGCCTCGCGGCTGGTCCAGGGGCGGGCGGCGGCCAGCCCGGGGAGGTCGGGGAGGACGGCGCGGCTGCCGGTGCAGACGGCGACGGCGTGCCGGGCGGTGAGGGCGCGCTCTCCCCCGTCGCCCGTGGCGACCACCACGCGCCGGGGGCCGTCGAGGCGGGCCCGGCCGCGTACGAAGTCGATGCCGGCCGAGTCCAGCCAGCGGACCTGGCCGTCGTCCTTCCAGTGCGACGCGAACGCGTCGCGGTGGGCAAGCACCGCCTTGGTGTCCAGCGGCGCTGCCGCGGCCTGGTGGAGGCCGGGGACGCGGCGCGCGTCGGCGCGGGCGGTGACCGGGCGCAGCAGTGCCTTGCTGGGCATGCAGGCCCAGTACGAGCACTCGCCGCCGACCAGTTCGCTCTCCACGATCACCGCGCTCAGGCCGAGGGCGTGCGCCCGGTCGGCGACGTTCTCACCGGTCGGCCCGGCGCCCAGCACGACGACGTCGTACGTGTCCCGGCCCGCGGCCTCTTCGGCCCCTGTGGTCGTCGGCATCGCTCATCGCTCCCTGTGTCGGCGTCAGCGTCGTGGCAACGGGTCCATCCTCTTCCCGGGGGCCCGGCCCGGCCACATGTATCGGGGCATTCGCCGGGCGGCGGGGGCACCGGCTCTCAGCCTTCCCGGCGCTCCACGGCCTCCTTGGCCTCCACCAGTCCCGCGCCGGTCAGTTCGCGGTAGCGCTTGATCGCCTCGATCTTCTTGCCCTTGTGCAGCAGGGCGTCGACTTCGGCGATGCCCTCGGGGCCGGTCTCCTCGACGCCGAGGTGTTCCATGATCAGGTCGAGCTTGCGGTCCATGCGCCGCAGGCGGCGTTCGAGCGTCTTGTGGCGGGCGTCCATGGTGGAGGCGAGGACGACGATGACGACGGCCGCCGCGCCGATGATGGTCCAGAGGTCGGAGTTCATGGACCGAACCTTAGAAGGTGCAGCTCACGGCGGCCGAACCGCGGGCGGTGTCGTTCAGAACACCTTGCCGGGGTTGAGCAGTCCCAGCGGGTCGAAGACGGCCTTGATGCCGCGGTGCATCTCCAGGCCGACCGGGCCCAGCTCGCGGGCCAGCCACTCCTTCTTCAGGACGCCGACGCCGTGTTCGCCGGTGATGGTGCCGCCCAGTTCCAGGCCGAGCGCCATGATCTCGTCGAAGGACTCGCGGGCGCGCCGGGACTCGTCGGGGTCGTTCGCGTCGAAGCAGACGGTGGGGTGGGTGTTGCCGTCGCCGGCGTGTGCGCAGACGCCGATGGTCAGGTCGTACTTGTCGGCGATGGCGGCGGTGCCGTCGAGCATCGCGGCGAGCTTCGAGCGCGGTACGCACACGTCGTCGATCATCGTGGCGGATTTGACGCGTTCCAGGGCGGTGAGGGTCAGCCGCCGTGCCTGGAGGAGGAGGTCGGATTCGGCCGGGGTGTCGGCCGGTACGACCTCGGTGGCGCCGGCGGCCTTGCACAGTGTGCCGACGGCGGCGAGGTCGGCGGCCGGTTCCGGGGAGTCGAAGGCGGCGAGCAGCAGCGCCTCGGTGCTGTCCGGCAGGCCCATGCTGGCCATGGCGTTGACGGCGCGGATGCTCGTACGGTCCATGAGTTCGAGCAGGGAGGGGGCGTGGCCACGCGCCATGATCTCGCAGATGGCGTCGCACGCGGCGGCGGTGGAGGGGAACTCGGCGGCCAGCGCGAGCTGCTGGGGCGGTGCGGGCTTGAGGGCGAGGACGGCGCGTACGACGACGCCGAGGCTGCCTTCGGAGCCGACGAACAGGCGGGTGAGGTCGTATCCGGCGACGCCCTTGGCGGTGCGGCGGCCGGTGGTGAGCAGCCGGCCGTCGGCGAGGACGACGTCCAGGCCGAGGACGTACTCGGCGGTGACGCCGTACTTGACGCAGCACAGGCCGCCGGAGGCGGTGCCGATGTTGCCGCCGATGGAGCACTCCTCCCAGCTGGAGGGGTCCGGCGGGTAGTAGAGGCCGTGTTCGTTGACGGCCCGGGAGAGCACCGCGTTGACGACGCCGGGCTCGACGACCGCGATCCGGTCGACGGGATTGATCTCGATGATCCGGTCCATCTTGACCAGGGAGAGCACGATGCAGCCGTCGGAGGCGTTGGCGGCGCCCGACAGGCCGGTGCGGGCGCCCTGGGGGACGACCGGGACGCGCAGTGCGGTGGCGGTGCGCATCACGTGCTGGACCTGCTCGACCGTACGCGGCAGCACGACGACGGCGGGCATGCCGGCCTCGCAGAAGCTCGCCATGTCGTGGGCGTAGGCGCCGGTGACGTCGGGGTCGGTGAGGATCGCTTCCGCGGGGAGTCCGTCGCGCAGGCGTGCGATGAGGTCCATGCCGCCAGCCTCCCATCCGTGGGCCGTACACGGAAGATCCTCTCCCGCACCCGGGTGGCGGTCCCGGGTGCGGGAGCGCCGCCTCCCGCGGGAAGGGCCACGGCCCCGCCGGGTCAGGTCCGGCGGAGCCGCGGGGGTGGGGGGTGGCGTCCGTGGGACACCCTGGCGGAGGCCGGGGGTCAGAGGTTGCCGCGGCGTTCCTGCTCGCGCTCGATGGCCTCGAAGAGGGCCTTGAAGTTGCCCTTGCCGAAGCCCAGCGAGCCGTGCCGCTCGATCAGTTCGAAGAAGACGGTGGGGCGGTCCTGGACCGGCTTGGTGAAGATCTGCAGCAGGTAGCCGTCCTCGTCGCGGTCGACGAGGATCTTCAGCTCGCGCAGGGTCTCGACGGGGACGCGGGTCTCGCCCGCCCACTCGCCGAGGGTGTCGTAGTACGAGTCCGGGGTGTCCAGGAAGTCGACGCCGGCAGCGCGCATGGACCGTACGCTCGCGACGATGTCGTTGGTGGCCAGGGCGATGTGCTGGCAGCCGGGCCCGCCGTAGAACTCCAGGTACTCGTCGATCTGCGACTTCTTCTTGGCGATGGCCGGCTCGTTGAGCGGGAACTTCACCTTGCGGGTGCCGTCCGCGACCACCTTGGACATCAGGGCGCTGTACTCGGTGGCGATGTCCGAGCCGACGAACTCCTTCATGTTCGTGAAGCCCATGACGTTGTTGTAGAAGGACACCCACTCGTCCATCTTGCCCAGCTCGACGTTGCCGACGCAGTGGTCGATGGCCTGGAAGCGGCGCTTGCCGGGCTCCACGATGGGGGCGGCGGCGACGTAGCCGGGCAGGTAGGGGCCGTCGTAATCGGTGCGCTCGACCAGGGTGTGCCGGGTCTTGCCGTACGTGGCGATGGAGGCGCGGACGACGACGCCGTGCTCGTCCTTGGTCTCGTACGGCTCCTCTATGCCGGTGGCACCGTGCTCCAGGGCGTACGCGTAGGCGGCGCGCGCGTCCGGCACCTCGATGGCGAGGTCGATGACGCCGTCACCGTGGGCGGCGACGTGGTCGGCGAGGAAGCGGCCCCAGTCGGTCGTCGGCTTGATGACGGAGGTGAACACGAAGCGGGCGCCGCCGGATTCGAGCACGTAACTGGCGGTCTCGCGGCTGCCGTTCTCCGGTCCGGAGTAGGCGACGCGCTTCATGCCGAAGGCGGTGGCGTAGTAATGCGCCGCCTGCTTGGCGTTGCCGACGGCGAAGACGACCGCGTCCATCCCCTTGACCGGGAAGGGATCGGCCTGCCGAGCACTGGTGGGGGTGGTGTGGTCCGTGGTCTGTGTCATGCCCGCAGGCTGCCCCCGGCCCACAAGGTGCGCAATAGTTTGCGCATTCACTGGGCAGTCTGTAGAGCGATTCACGCGATTGACCGGACGTTTCGTACATGATGACCATCAATTTCGGAGGCATGGGCCGTGGCGATCGATCATTTGGACGGCAGGCTCCTGGAGCTGCTCGCCGAGGAACCGCGCATCGGCGTGCTGGAGGCGTCGCGCCGGCTCGGGGTGGCGCGCGGTACGGCGCAGGCGCGGCTGGACCGGCTTCAGTCGAACGGAGTGATCCGGGGATTCGGTCCGGACGTGGACCCCGCGGCGCTGGGCTACCCGGTCACCGCATTCGCGACACTGGAGATCAAACAGGGTCAAGGGGCGGACGTCCGGGCGCACTTGGCGTCCGTACCGGAAGTGCTGGAGCTGCATACAACGACGGGACATGGGGACATGCTGTGCAGACTCGTTGCCCGTTCCAATGCCGACCTGCAGCGGGTGATCGACCGTGTTGTGGGTTTTGATGGCATCATGCGGGCTTCCACCGCGATTGTCATGGAAAATCCGGTTCCGTTGCGCATCATCCCCCTGGTCAAACAAGCTTCGGGGGACTGACCGAGGAGAGCGCGTGTGAGCTTCTGGGAGTACGTCGGCAACCGGCACGCCCAGCTGCTGACGGATACGTTTCAGCACGCCAGCGCCGTCTTCCAGTGCATGGTGCTCGCCACCGTGCTCGGAGTGCTGCTCGGCGTCGCCACGTACCGCAGTGAATGGGCCGGGAACCTGGCCACGGCCACCACGGCGACGATCCTGACGGTGCCCTCGCTGGCCCTGATCGGCCTGCTCGTGCCGATCGTCGGCCTCGGCGTGGCCCCCACCGTCATCGCCCTGACCCTGTACGGACTGCTGCCGGTCGTCCGCAACGCCGTCGTCGGCCTGCGCGGCGTCGACCCCGCGCTGATCGACGCCGCCAAGGGCATCGGCATGTCCCGTACGGCCCGGCTGCTGCGGGTGGAACTGCCGATCGCCTGGCCGCCGATCCTGACCGGCATCCGGGTCTCCACCCAGATGCTGATGGGCATCGCGGCGATCGCCGCCTACGCCTCCGGCCCCGGCCTGGGCAACGAGATCTTCCGCGGCATCTCCTCCCTGGGCAGCGCCAACGCGCTCAACCAGGTGCTGTCCGGGACGCTCGGGATCGTCGTCCTCGCCCTGCTCTTCGACGCCGCGTACGTCGTCCTCGGACGGCTGACCATCTCCAGGGGGATCCGTGCCTGACACCACCGCCTCCGGCGCCGGCATCGCGCTGGAAAACCTCAGCAAGCTCTACCCGGGCAACCCCACGCCCGCGGTCGACAACGTGAGCATGGACATCAAGCCCGGCGAGACGGTGATCCTCGTCGGCCCCTCGGGGTGCGGCAAGTCCACCACCCTGAAGATGATCAACCGGCTGATCGAGCCCACCTCGGGCCGGATCATGATCGGCGACGAGGACGTCACCGGCATCGACCCGGTCAAGCTGCGCCGCAAGGTCGGCTACGCCATCCAGTCGTCCGGCCTCTTCCCGCACATGACCGTCGCCCAGAACATCGCCCTCGTCCCCAGGATGACCGGCTGGCCGAAGGCGAGAGTGAGCAGCCGCGTCGAGGAGATGCTCGACCTGGTCGGCCTGGACCCGCGCGAGTTCCACGGCCGCTACCCGCGGCAGCTGTCCGGCGGACAGCAGCAGCGCGTCGGCGTGGCGCGGGCCCTGGCCGCCGACCCGCCCGTCCTGCTCATGGACGAGCCGTTCGGCGCGGTCGACCCGATCACCCGCGACCACCTCCAGGACGAGCTGATCCGGCTCCAGCACGAACTGCGCAAGACGATCGTCTTCGTCACCCACGACTTCGACGAGGCGATCAAGCTGGGCGACCGCATCGCGGTACTGCGCGAGCGCTCGCACATCGCGCAGTTCGACACCCCGGAGGCGATCCTCACCAACCCCGCCGACGACTTCGTCTCCGGCTTCGTCGGCGCGGGCGCGGCCCTCAAACGCCTCAACCTCACCCGCGTACGGGACGTCGGCGTCGTCGACTTCCCCACCGCGTCCGTGGAAGACCCGCTGCAGTCCATCTTCGACCTGCTGCGCTCCGGCACCACCAACGAGATCCTGCTGCTGGACCGGCACCGGCGCCCGTACAAGTGGCTGCGCCGCGGCGACCTGATGCGCGCCAAGGGCTCGCTGGCCCGCGCGGGCACGCTCGTGCACGACACGGTCACCCGCGACGCGACGCTGCGCGACGCGCTGGAGGCGGTGCTCACCGACAACGCGGGCCGGGTCGCGGTGACCGGACGGCGCGGCGAGTACATCGGCGTGGTCGACATGGAGACGCTGATGAACAACGTCCACGAGCTGCTGGAGGCGGACCGGCTGGACGCCGTCGAGCACCGGCACGAACTGGAGGAGCAGCGCGCGCGGCAGACGCGGCTGGCCCAGGAGGGCGTGGATCCGGCGGGCGGCGCGCACGGGGTCAAGGCGTGAGCCCCCGGGACAAGCGCCGGCCGCCGAAGGACGAGCGGCCGCCGGGCGAGCACGAGGTACGCGGCGTGCCGTTCCGCGACGAGGCGGCGGCCGGGGAGCGCGGGCCGGTGCTGGCGGCCGAGCCGGCGCCCGCCGCGCCCACCGCGGCCGCCACCCGGCCGCCGCGCCGGATCACCTGGAAGAAGGCGGTCGCGCTGCCCGCCGTGCTGGCGGCGGTGCTGCTCGCCACCTGGCTGTGGTTCCGCGGCGCCCGCCTGGACTCGATCGCGCATCAGGCGGTGGACGGCGGCAAGGTCTGGCTGGCGGTGCGCCAGCACCTCCAGCTGACCGCCGTGTCGACCTTCTTCGTACTGATCATCGCGCTGCCGCTGGGCATCGCACTGACCCGCGCCAGGCTGCGCCGGGCCGCGCCGCTCGCGGTGGCGGTGGCCAACCTCGGGCAGGCGGTGCCCGCGCTGGGCCTGCTGGTGCTGCTGGTCATCTGGATCGGCATCGGCCCCGAGGCCGCCGTCATCGGCATGGTCGTCTACGCCGTGCTGCCGGTGCTGGCCAACACCATCGCGGGCCTGAAGGCCATCGACCCGACGCTGACCGAGGCCGCCCGCGGTATCGGCATGTCGGCGGCCGGGGTGCTGGGCAAGGTGGAACTGCCGCTGGCCGTACCGCTGATCCTGGCGGGCGTACGCAACGCGCTCGTGCTGAACGTCGGCACCGCCACCCTGGCCACCTTCGGTGGCGGCGGCGGGCTCGGCGACCTGATCTCGGCGGGCATCATCACCCAGCGGATGCCGGTGCTGGTGCTCGGTTCCGTCCTGACCGTGGTGCTGGCGCTGCTGGTCGACTGGCTGGCGTCGCTCGTCGAACTGCTGCTGCGCCCACGAGGGCTGGAGGTGGGGGAATCATGACCGCCGGACCGCGGCGACACCGCCGTACCGTACCGGCCGCCGCTGCCTGCCTGCTGCTGGCCGCGGCCGGGCTGAGCGGCTGCGGGCTGGTCAGCGGCAGCCCGATGAGCGACGACGTGCGGCCCGGCACGATCGGCCGGGGACAGCCGCTCAAGGGCGCCGAACTGACCGTGACGTCGAAGGAGTTCACCGAGAACATCATCCTGGGCCAGATCATGGGCCTGGCCTTCAAGGCGGCCGGCGCCTCGGTCGTCGACAAGACCAATATCCAGGGCACGATCGGCGCCCGCGAGGCGGTCAAGTCCGGTACGGCCGACGGCATGTACGAGTACACCGGCACCGGCTGGATCACCCACCTCGGCCACGAGAAGCCCATCGTCGACCCGCAGAAGCAGTGGGAGGCGGTACGCGACGGCGACCGGGCCAACGGACTGGAGTGGCTGCCGCAGTCCAAGCTGAACAACACCTACGCGCTGGCGCTCAACGCGGAACAGTACGAGCGGCTGGGTGTCGGGACGCTGTCGGACGTCGCCGAGCTGTCCCGCAAGAACCCGAGCGTGGTCACCCTGTGCGCGGAGGCCGAGTTCTCGGCCCGTAACGACGGCCTGCCCGGCATGGCCAAGGCGTACGGCATGCAGATCCCGGCGGGCAACATCAAGAAGATGACCAGCGGCGTCGTCTACACGCAGGTGGCGGAGGGCCGGGCCTGCACGTTCGGCGAGGTCTACACGACCGACGGCCGGATCAAGGCGATGGGTCTTAAGCCCCTCAAGGACGACAAGCACTTCTTCCCGAACTACAACGCGGCACCCGAGATGAACGCGGCGACGATGAAGAAGTACCCGCAGATCGCGGACCTCCTCGCGCCCGTCACCGCGGCGCTGGACAACGCCGTCGCGCAGAGCCTGAACGCGAAGGTGGACGTGGACGGGCAGGACCCGCACGAGGTCGCCAAGGAGTGGATGATCGAGAAGGGGTTCATCGAGGACGGCGGCTGAGGCGGCGGGCCGGGGCCTCTCCGTACGGGCGCCCCGTCCGGACCCTCGGCTCGTCTTTCCACCTCAGCAGCTGGGGACCTTGCCGCCGGACTTCAGCGCCTTGAGCGCGTCCACGGTGCCGGACAGCGTGCTGATCGGGATCAGCCGCATCCCGTCCGGCAGCTCGGCCTGCGCGTCCTTGCACTCCGACTGGGGGACGAGGAAGACCGTGGCACCGTCCCGGCCCGCGGCCTGCGTCTTCAGTGAGACCCCGCCGACCGCTCCGACCTCGCCGTCCGCGGTGATCGTGCCGGTACCGGCGATCTTCTGCCCGCCGGTCAGGTCGCCGCCCTTGCCGTCCCCGGCGAGCCTGTCGATGATGCCCAGCGAGAACAGCAGGCCGGCGCTGGGCCCGCCGATCGTGCCCAGGTCCAGCTTGACCTGCACGTCCTTGTCGCTCTTGTGCAGGTAGTTCAGGGCGGCCCGGGTGGCGACGTCCTGCGAGGAGCGCATGTCCTTCAGGTTGTGCTCCACGGCCTTCTCCGCCGTGTCGCCGACCGGGTAGACCGACTCGACCGGCATCACGGCCTGGTCCGTACGGAACCAGCCCTTGACGATGTCCGGCAGCCGGACCGGCGCGTCGGGGCCGGTCGCCACGATCGCCGCCATCCGCAGCTGGCCACTGGTCTCGCGGGTCGGCGCGCCGCTGATCGTGATCACCTGTTTGCCCTTGTGCTTGCCGAGCACGTCCGCCGTGTCGCCGGGGAAGGCGACCGAGAACGGCAGGGGCGCGAAGGCCACGGTGGCGAGGAGCGCGATGACCAGGGCGGCGCAGATCCCGAGGGCGCGAGTGCGAGAAGACACCCCGCCACCCTAGATGACCTGTGCCCCCGGCCCCGCACCACGGGGCGCCGGCCGGTGCTCCCCGGTACCCCCGGCGCCCCCGGCCAAGCCTGCCGCCGTGCCCGGCTCAGCGCAGCGCTTCGGACACCTCGCGGGCCGCCTCGACCACCCGGGGCCCGACCCGCTCGGGCACCGTGTCGGCGAGCATCACGACGCCGACGCTGCCCTCGATGCCGCTCACCCCGAGCAGCGGGGCCGCCGCGCCGCTCGCGCCCGCCTCCAACTCGCCGTGTGTCAGGGCCAGTCCGGCGTCCTCGATGCGGCCTTGGCGGGCCTTGAGTATCGCCCGCCCGGCCGCGCCCCGGTCCAGCGGGTGCCGGAAGCCCGCGCGGTAGGCGACGTGGTAATCGGTCCAGGACGGCTCGACGACGGCCACCGCCAGGGCTTCCGTACCGTCCACGAGCGTCAGGTGGGCGGTGGCGCCGATGTCCTCGGCCAGGGCCCGCAGGGCGGGCAGCGCCGCTTCGCGCACCAGCGGGTGCACCTGGCGGCCCAGTCGCAGCACGCCCAGGCCCACCCGGGCCCGGCCGCCGATGTCCCGGCGTACCAGGGCGTGCTGCTCCAGGGTGGCGAGCAGGCGGTAGACCACGGTCCGGTTGACCCCCAGCTTGGTGGACAGCTCGGTGACGGTCAGGCCGTGGTCGGTGTCGGCGAGCAATTTGAGGACGCGTAGTCCCCGGTCGAGCGTCTGGGAGGTCTCCGCGGTCACGACGCCCCCTCCTCGGGTGAGTGGCGGCTCGTCCGCGGGGTGCGCTGCCGGTCCCGGGGCAGCGCGCGCAAAGAGGCCGCCGGCCGCATGGCACCGGCTGCGCTCCGCGGCGGCGCTGCCACGGGGCGTGTGCGTGACCGGGACAGTAGCGAGCCAGTCCGGTGAGCGGAAGGGTCCGTCCAGAATCCGGTCTTCCGTGACCGCTTTGTCCCTGTACATCCGCAGGTTGCGACCGTACGGCGGCGGACTGCGGCCTTTCGGCCTGGGGCACAACACGGAGACGTACGGACACGCGCCCCCGCGTGCAGACACGCGGGGGCGCGTGCGGACACCCATGGGCGCGTACGACCGCGGCCCGCGCCCCGGAACACCGTCCGGGGCGCGGGCCGCCGCCTCACCTCACAGGAGGGTCACTTCATGCGCGTGGCCCACTCCCGTACCTTCTTGATCCGCTCGTTGAGCTGCCCGGCCGTGGCCTCCGCGCTCGGCGGGCCGCCGCACACCCGGCGCAGCTCGGTGTGGATCACTCCGTGCGGCTTGCCGCTCTGGTGGACGTACGCGCCGACCAGGGTGTTCAGCTGCTTGCGCAGCTCCAGCAGCTCCTTGTGCGTGACCACCGGGCGCCGCTCCGCGGGCATCTCCAGCAGGTCGGCCTCGGAGTCCGGCTTCTTCTTGCTGTGCGCTATCTGCCGGGCCTGCCGCTTCTGGAGCAGCATCTGCACCTGGTCGGGCTCCAGCAGCCCGGGGATGCCGAGGTAGTCCTGCTCCTCCTCGCTGCCCGAGTGCGCCTGCATGCCGAACTCGGCGCCGTCGTAGAGCACCCGGTCGAAGACCGCCTCGGACTCCAGCGCCTCGAAGGAGAACTGCTCCTGCTCGCCGGTGTCCTCGTCCTGCTCCTTGTTGGCCTCGTCCATCTCCTTCTCGGACTCGGCGTACGGGTCCTCCTCGCCGTCCTTCTTCGGCTTGTCCAGGACGTGGTCGCGCTCGACCTCCATCTCGTTGGCGAAGCCGAGCAGC
This sequence comes from Streptomyces sp. NPDC033221, assembly GCF_055577005.1. NCBI lineage: Bacteria > Bacillati > Actinomycetota > Actinomycetes > Kitasatosporales > Streptomycetaceae > Streptomyces > Streptomyces sp. NPDC033221. The sequence goes on from NZ_JBVIQN010000003.1 coordinate 328,316, forward strand.
GAGGGCACGGTGGGCAGGAAGACCGACGCGGTCTCGCCGCGCTTGCGGGACCGTACGAAGCGGCCCACCGCCTGCGCGAAGAACAGCGGGGTGGAGATGGTCGTCGCGTACACGCCGACCGCCAGGCGCGGCACGTCGACGCCCTCGGACACCATCCGGACCGCGACCATCCAGCGGTCGTCGGAGTGCGCGAAGTCGTCGATGCGCTGCGAGGCGCCACTGTCGTCGGACAGCACGAGGGTGGCGCCCTGCCCCGTTATCTCGCGGATCAGCTTGGCGTACGCGCGGGCCTGCTCCTGGTCGGAGGCGATCACCAGGGCGCCGGCGTCCGGTATGGCCTTGCGGACCTCGGTCAGCCGCTGGTCGGCGGCCTTGAGGACCTTGGGCATCCAGTCGCCGCGCGGGTCGAGCGCGGTGCGCCAGGCCTGGGAGACCGCGTCCTTGGTCATCGGCTCGCCGAGCTTCGCCGCGATCTCGTCCCCGGCCTTGGTGCGCCAGCGCATGCTGCCGCTGTACGACAGGAAGATCACCGGCCGGACGACGCCGTCGCCGAGCGCGTTGCCGTAGCCGTACGTGTAATCGGCGGAGCTGCGCCGGATGCCGTCGTTGCCCTCCTCGTACGTCACGAAGGGGATCGGGTTGGTGTCGGAGCGGAACGGCGTACCGGTCAGCGCGAGCCGCCGGGTGGCCGGCTCGAACGCCTCCAGGCAGGCCTCGCCCCAGGACTTGGAGTCACCGGCGTGGTGGATCTCGTCGAGGATGACCAGCGTCTTGCGCTGCTCGATCCGGTTGCGGTGCAGCATCGGACGTACGCCGACACCCGCGTACGTGATCGCGATGCCGTGGTACTCCTTGCTCAGCGGGCCCGCGCTGTACTCCGGGTCCAGCTTGATGCCTATCCGGGCGGCGGCCTCCGCCCACTGCTTCTTCAGGTGCTCGGTGGGGGCGACCACGGTCACCTGCTGCACGACGTGGTGGTGCAGCAGCCAGGAGGCGAGGGTGAGCGCGAAGGTGGTCTTGCCCGCGCCGGGGGTCGCGACCGCGAGGAAGTCGCGCGGCTGCGTCTGGATGTACCGGTCCATCGCGGTCTGCTGCCAGGCGCGCAGCTTGTTCGCGGTACCCCAAGGGGCCCGTCCGGGGAAGGCCGGGGACAGGTGGTGGTTGTTGGTGGCGCTGGTGGTGGTAGTCACGGTCTCCGTCGGGCTGGCTCGGCGATCGGCAACCGCGTCAGCCTAACGCTCCGCGGGAGCGGACGGCGTTCGCGGGTGAGTCGCCGGTGCCGTCTTCGCGCCACCGGGCGGGGCCGCCGCCGGGCCGCTTTCCGCGGGCTTCAGGCGTGTGGCCACCCACGATCCGGTGAGGGCGACCGCCGCCATGGCGACGAAGACCGCGGCGAAGGCGGCGGGCTGCCCGGATGCGGCGTTGGTCACGTCCGGCGCGGCGTGTCCCTCGGCCGCGGCGCCGCCGAAGGCGCTGAACAACAGGCCGCTGATGCCCACGAACGTGATGTTTCCCAGGGCGTCGGACACCTGGAGGGAGGCCGAATTGCTCCCCGCGTCCTCCGGCCGGGACAGCTTCAGCAACAGCACGCTCCCGCTCGAAATGTTCAGCCCGATACCGAACCCGGCCACCACCCACGCCACCGCCACGATCCAGACCGGCACCCCGTCGATCAGCACCAGCGGCACGGCCAGGATCGCCGCCGTCATCAGCAGCAGCCCGACCCCCATGACCCGCTCCCGGTACGGCTCCAGGCGCGGCCTGCTCTGGATGTACGAGCCCAGGGCCCAGGTCAGGCCGCCGCCGGTCAGCGAGAGCCCGGCCAGCGTGGTCGACAGGCCCCGCTCGGTGACGAGCAGCAGCGGGATGAAGCTCTCGGCGGCGAGCAGCGAGCCCGCGGCCAGGCCGCGGATGAGGACGACGGAGGGCAGGCCGCGGGCCGCCCGGAACGTGCCCGCGGGAAGCAGCCGGACGACGGCGGGCACCAGGAGGGCGAGGCCCGCGGCCGCGGGCTGGACGGCGGTCCAGTCGCGCCGCTGGGCCGCGTACTGGAGGAGCCCGGCGCCCGCGGCCACGGCCAGGGCGAGCAGGATGCGGCGCCGGTCCATCCGCTCGTCCGACCTCCGGGGCGGCAGCTTGCGCAGCGCGGGCAGCATGACCGTCAGCGGCAGCAGCACGAGGACGGGGATGGACAGGAACACCCAGCGCCAGCCCAGCTGCTCGGTGACCGTCCCGGCGACGAGCGGCCCGACGATCACCGGCAGCACCCAGGCCGCCGAGAAGGCGGCGAGGACGGACGGCCGCAGCGCCTCCGGGTAGGCGCGGCCCACCACCACGTACAGCGCGACGATGACCAGCCCGCCCCCGACCCCCTGCACCCCGCGCCCCACCACGAACAGCCACATCTGCTGCGCGCACCCCGCGACCACCAGCCCGGCGCCGAACGTGGCGATACCGGTGAACAGCGGCGCCAGCAGCCCGCCCCGGTCGCACCACTCCCCCGACAGCGCCATCGCGAACAGGCTCGCCGTGAAGTACGCGGAGAAGGCGAACGCGTACAGCTCGATGCCGTCCAGCGCGTGGCCGACGGCGGGCATCGCGGTGTTCACCGCGCTCGCCTCGAAGGCGATGAGCGAGACGACGGAGATGATGCCGAGGGTGAGCGCCCGGTACGTACGGCCGAGGACGCCTTCGGTGGGCGGTGCGGCCTGCGGGCCTGCTTGCAGGGGCACTTCGGCGGCGTCGCGCGGGTCCACGGCAGTCATGCGGTCAGCGTAAGAGGCGTCGGTACGGTGTGCCCCTGTCGCGGGGAGGGGATCTTCTGGGACGTTGGGACTAGGACGCCGGGCCGTGGCCGCCACGCGGGGCCTCTCCCCCGTACGGCAAGCTGGGGCCATGCCGTACTTCACCAGCTACGACGACGCCGAACTGCATTACCGCATGCTCGGTCCGGACGATTCCGGGCTGCCGCCTCTGGTGTGCCTGGCGGGCGGACCGGGCCGGGACGCCGCGTACCTGGGCGGCCTCGTCGGCCTGGCGGAGCGGCGGCAGCTGGTGATCCCGGACAGCCGTGGCACGGGTTCCTCCCCGGCCGCCGCCGACCCGTCCCGCTACGCCTTCCCGCACCTGGCCGAGGACCTGGAGGCACTCCGCGCCCACCTGGGCCTGGAACGCTTCGCGCTGCTGGCGCACGACGCGGGGGCGGCGACCGCGCAGGCGTACGCGGCCGCGTACCCGGGCCGCCTCACCCGGCTGGTCCTGGTCTGCCCCGGCTCCCGTCTCCAGGGGGAACTGCCCGATGACGCGCGGGAGATCTTCGAGGCCCGGAAGGACGAGGTGTGGTGGCCGGAGGCGGCAGCGGCGGTACAGCGCCTGGCGGAGACGCCCGACATGGCGGAGGTACGGGACCTGTTGCTGCGCGCGGCGCCGCTCGCGTACGGGCGCTGGGAGGCGCCGCAGCAGGTCCACGCGGCGGCGGAGGGCGAGCAGTTGGCCCCGGTGCCGCGGGCGGGCTTCTGGCAGGGCGTGGACGAACCGGCCCGCCAGACGCTGCTGGCGGGCCTCCGCGAGGTGACGTGCCCGGTGCTGGCCGTCACCGGCGGCCGGGATGCGGTGACGGGCGTACGGGCGGGCGAACTGGTCGCGGAGTCCTTCCCCGACGGCCGGGTACGGTCCCTGCCCGAAGCGGGCCACTACCCCTGGGTCGACGAACCGGCCCTCTTCGTCCGGGTGGTGGAGGAGTTCCTGCACGCCGCCTGAGCGACGCCCGCGCCCCCGGGAACCGGCGGCTACCCGGACTCGTGAACACCGCATTGCAACCTCGTGGCAGCCCCGCCCGGGCCCTTGCCCCTCCCCCGGGCCCCCGGCCTACTCTCGGTACATCGCCTCATCACGGCCGTGTGCCCGAGCGGTTCAGGGGCCGGATTGCAAATCCGGTTACGTCGGTTCGAATCCGATCACGGCCTCCGGGAGCGTGAAGGAGGCCCCGTACGTATACGGGGCTTCCTTCACGTGTGTACGGCGCCTACTGCTGCTGCGCCACCGCCGCCTGCGGCCGGATCGGGAGGCGCCCTATCGGGCGGCCGGTGGCGGCCCGTACGGCGGAGGCGACGGCGGCCGGGGAGGTGACGACCGGGACCGCGCTGGCCGGTTTGGCGCCGAACGGGGCCACCACGTCACGTTCCTCGACGAGCTTGACGATACGGATGTCGGGGGCGTCGAGGGCGGTGGGCAGGGGGTAGCCGGTGAGGTCGGGGTGACGTACCTGGCCGCGGGTGGTGCGCAGGTTCTCCATCAGGGCCGCGCCGAGGCCCTGGGTGACCCCGGCCTCGATACGGGCGCGGAGCTGGCGCGGGTTGAGGACCCGGCCGACGTCCTGGGCGACGGACATCTCGACGACCCGGATGGTGCCGAGTTCGATGTCCACGTCCGCGACGCAGCGGATGGCGCAGAAGGCCAGGCCCACGAACGCGTCGCCCTGGCCGCTCTCGTCCAGCGGCTCGGTGGGGTGCGGGCGGCACTGCGCGGTGGCCCACAGCTCCTTGCCGTCCAGGGCCTCCGCGACGGTGGTGCTGAGCACCCCGTCGTACGAGGTGATCTTGCCGTCGTTGATCTGGAGGAGCTCGGTGGACATGCCGAACTTGTGCGCGAGGGGCTGGAGGAGCTGGGTACGCACCATCTTGGCGGCGCGTTCGACGGCGCCGCCGGAGACCCAGGTGTGCCGGCCGTGACAGGCGCGTCCGGCCGACGGCTGGTCGGTGTCGACGCCCGCCACGTGCACCTCGTCGATGCCCAGGGTCTCCTGGACGATCTGCCGCGCGAGAGTCGAGAAGCCGGAGCCGGTCTCCACGGCGGCGCACAGCACGGTGGCGACCGAGCCGCTGACCTTGACCGTGGCGGTGGACACCTCGTCGGTGCCCTCCGCGCCGAGCATGTGCACCATGCCGAGCGCGTAGCCGACGCCGCGGCGCACCGCGGACGGCTCGCCGGCGCCCTCCAGGCCGCCGGGCAGCAGCCAGTCCTCCTCCGGGGTGTCCTTGGGGAGTTCGGGCAGCGGCTCGTCCTTGACGGCGCGCAGCAGTTCGGCGACCGGCGCCGGGCAGGTGACGGTCTGGCCGGTGGGCAGCAGGTCGCCGGTGGCCATGACGTTGCGCAGCCGCAGGTCGGCCGGGTCCATGCCGAGCTTGGCGGCCAGCTTGTCCATCTGGCCCTCGTACGCGGCGCAGACCTGCATCGCGCCCTCGCCGCGCAGGTGGCCGGACGGCGGGTTGTTGGTGCGGACCGCCCAGCCCTCGATGAAGGCGTGCGGGACGACGTACGGGCCGCAGGCGAACGACACGGCGGCGGCGAGCGCTTCGGCGGAGGTGTCCGCGTACGCGCCCGCGTCCATCAGGATCTGCGCCTCGACCTTGACCAGCTTGCCGTCGGCGTCCGCGTGGTGCCGGTAGCGCAGCAAGGTGGGGTGGCGGTGGGCGTGGCCGAGGAAGGACTCCTCGCGGGTGGCGGCCAGCTTCACCGGGCAGCCGGTGCGCAGCGCCAGCAGCCCGAGGGAGAGCTGCATGCCCGGGTCCTCGCGGTCCGCGGTCGCGCCGGGCACACCGGTGACGACGACGCGGACCCGCTCCGGCTCCAGGCCGAAGCAGGCGGCGGCCAGGTCGCGGTCGGTGTGCGGATCGGTGGAGGCGGTGTAGATCTCCACGCCGCCGTCCGGGCGGGGCACCGCGAGCCCGGCCTCGGCACCGATCGGCGCCGGGTCCTGGCGGCCGATGCGGTACAGGCCCTCGACGATGGTCTCGCCGACCACCTCCGGGTCGCCGAAGTGCAGCGGGATGTGCCGGATCAGGTTGCCGTCCGGGTGCAGCGGCTCGGCCTCGAAGGCCAGTTGCGGATCGGTGACCGGCTCCAGGACCTCGTACTCGACCTCGATGGCCGCGGCCGCCAGCCGGGCCGTGTCGGGGTGGTCGGCGGCGACGGCCGCGATCGGCTCACCGTGGTGGCGGACCATGTCGTGGGCGAAGACCGGGCGGTCCGGTGTGCCCCGGCCGTGTCCGGCGTCACCCGGCACGTCCGCGTGCGTGACGACGGCCCGTACGCCCGGCATCTCCACGGCCTGCTTGGTGTCGACCGACAGGATGCGGGCGCTCGGGTACGGGGAGCGCAGGATCGCGGCCCACAGCAGGCCCTCGGCCCACAGGTCGGAGGCGTACGGGAAGACGCCCTCGGTCTTGGCGGGCGCGTCCGCGGACGGCAGGGAGACGCCGAGGCCGATCGGCGGCGGGTCGGCGGGGAGGGGAACGCCCGCGGCGGGGGTCGCGGTGACGGCGCCGGCGCCCTCGGATGTGCCGGTCATGCGGAGCCTCCGGACTGCGGATCAGCGCCCGGGCCGTGGGGGTGCGGCCCGTGGGGGTGGTGGCCGTGGGAAGCGGGGCCCTGCGGGTCGGCGGGGCCCGCCTGGTGCGGGATGCGGGGGGTGCCGGGCGTCTCGGGAACGGCGGCCGCGGCCTCTTCGGCGGCAGCGGCGGCGTCGGCGCGGTTCCGTACGACCTCATTGACCGCGTCGAGCACGCCCCGGTAGCCCGAGCAGCGGCACAGGTTGCCGCACAGGGCCTGCCGGGTCTCCAGCTCGGTGGGGGCGTGGTTGCCCTCCAGCAGGTCGTGGACGGTCATCGCCATGCCGGGGATGCAGAAACCGCACTGCACCGCGCCGGAGTTGGCCAGGGCGCACTGCACGTCGGAGGGCGCGCCGTGTTGCGCGAGCCCCTCGACCGTACGGACCTCGCTGCCCGCCGTGGTCGCGGCGGGCACCAGGCACGACGCCACCAGCCGCCCGTCGACCTGCACGGAACAGGCCCCGCACTCGCCCTGCGCACAGCCGTCCTTGGCCCCGGCGAGACCCAGCCGCTCACGCAGCACGTACAGCAGCGACTCGCCGATCCAGGCGTCGGTGACGGGGCGGTCGGCGCCGTTGACGGTCAGGACGTAGGAGATGTGGGGGTGTTCGTCGTGGGGGTCGGTGGGGCCGGGGTCCGGGGCGGGGGCGGTTTCGGTGGGGGCGGAGGCGGGGGCTTCGGCTGTGGCGGCGGCCGGTGCCGGTGTCGGTGCCGGTGTCGGTTCCGGTGTCGGTGCCGGTGTCGGTTCCGGTGTCGGTTCCGGCGCTGATTCCGGTGCCACGGCCGGTACTTCGGCCGGTTCTTCGGCCGTGGTGCCGGGCTCCGGGGCCGTCACGGGCTCCGGAACGGTGGCGGGCTCCGCGAGCATGACGGGCTCGGCCACAGCCTCGGGAGCGTCCGCCGGGGCGTCGGGAGCGGCTTGGTCACCGGCCTCGGCCGGGGCGGACGGCGCCTCGTTCTCCGTCCGGGGATCGGTCCCGGTACCGGTCCCGGACCCCACCTCGGCCTCGGCCCCGGCCCCGATCTCCGTCCCGGCGGCGGTGACTTCGGCGGTGACGTCGGCGGTCCCGCCGTCGGCAGCCTCCTCTGGTCCGGCCGCCTCCGAGGCGGCGGCGGGCAGAGCGTCGGCGGCCGGAAGCGCGTCCGTGGCGTCGTGGCCGTCGGCTTCCGGGGAGGTGCCGGACTCGGCGGTGACCTCGTCCGCACCCGACTCGGCGGCGGGCGGCTCGGTCTCGGCCACGGCCGGTCCGGTGGTAACGGCGTCGGCATGCGCGGTGTCAGCGGCAGCCGGGCCGAGAGCGATCGGTCCGGCCGCAGGCTCCTGAGCCCGACCGGCGTCCTCCCCGGCCTCCGGCTCCAGCTGCGGCTGCGGCTCCAGCGCCGGTTCCGGCTCCTGGTGCGCCGGCGCCTCGTCTTCCGGCTCCGTACGCGGCTCGTCGAGCGGTTCGGCGCGCGGCGGCCACTGCGCCAGCGCGTCGGCGGGCAGCGACCAGTTGCCCGCGCCGCCGCCCAGGGTGCCGCCCCCGCTTCCGCCGGCCGCGGGCACGCCGGGGCCGGGGTCGTAGCCGGGGGTCACCTGGTCGGCGGGCCGGTGCGGCTGCTGGTCGTACGGCAGGTGGCCGGGGCCCGGGTGCTGGTCGGTGGTGAAGTTCCACTGGCCGGTGGCCGCCGGGTCCGGGCCGAGCCCGTGACCGTGACCGTGGTCGACGGGTCCGTAGGCGCTGCCGTACCCGGAGGCGGGGTGCGTACGGTCGTCGCCGAGCAGGTACTCGCCGGACTCCTCCAGCACCTCGTCCGGGGCGGTCGGGATCGCCCACTGGCCGGTGGTGCCGCTGGACCCGTCCGTGCCCGCGGCGGGCCAGAGCGGGTGCGACGCGCCGTCCTGGCCGTCCGTGTAGTCCGGGCCGTCCGTGTAGTGGCCGCCCGGCACCCCGGTGTGCCCCCCGCCGTCGGGCAGCCCGTGCGCGGGCAGGTCGGTGGCCGGGCCGTCCGCGAACGGCATCGTCCACTGCCCGGTGGCCGACGGGTCGGTCGTCGCGCCCGGGGTGGGCGGCGCGAAGGAGGACGGCGGGGTGTAGCCGTGGCCGGGCGCGGCGAGCGGGTCGGCGGCGTAGCCGCCGTGGTCGCCGGCGCCGGGCACGCCGCCATGGCTTTCGGGCGCACCGGTGCCGTAGGCGTCCGGGTAGCCCTGGTAGCCGTAACCACCCGGGTAGGGGCCGCTGGTGAAGCCCTCGGGGAGCTGGACGAAGGCGGTGGCCTCCGACTCGTACTCGTTGCCCTGGGGGAGCGGCTCCCAGCGCTGGCGGTCCTGCGGCCGCACGACGCGCAGTGGCTGGGTGTCCTCGGGGCTGTTGCGCCGGTCGGGACGGTCGGGGCGGTCGGCGTCGCTCACGAGAGCGCCCTCCCAAGTGCTCGGCGGGCCAGGGCCGCCACCGTACGGCGCAGGTGCAGCGCGGCGGGCGGCAGGGTCTGCGGTTGCGTGCCGTCCTGCGGCGGGGGCGGGTCCGGGATGCAGGCGGCGGCCACGTAGTCGCCGAAGGCGGCCAGCGCCTCGGGTACCAGGGTCCGTTCGCCGTCCCAGTCGATGATCGAGGCCACCCACTGCTCGGCCTCCAGGGGCCGCAGGGGCATGGCGGCCACCGCGCCGACCGCGCAGCGCACGCCGCGCCGGGCCGGGTCGAGGACGAGGGCCACCGAGGCGGTGGCGCGGCCGGGGCCGGTGCGGCCGGTGGCCTTCAGGAAGGTCTGCGGGGCGTGCAGCAGCGGTACCCGTACGTAGCCGACGAGTTCTCCGGGGCGCAGCATCTCGCGGCCGGCCAGCAGGTGGCTGACGGGGACCTCGCGGCGGGCGCCGCCGGGTCCGGCGACGACCAGGTTCGCTTCGAGGGCGGCGAGCACCGGCAGGGTGTCGCCGGTGGGCGCGGAGGTGACGATGTTGCCGCCGAGGGTGCCCGCGTTGCGGACCTGCGGGGGTCCGGCGGCGCGGGCGGCGGCGGCCAGGCCCGGGATGAGCGCCGCGAAGTCGGGCCGTCCCATCCGGGCGAGGGTCAGGCCGGCGCCGAGGAGGGCGTGGCCGTCCTGGTACTGCCAGCCGCGGATCTCGCTGATCCGGCCGAGGCCCACCAGTCCCGCGGGCCGCAGCAGCCCGGAGTTGACGGCGGCCATCAGGTCCGTACCGCCCGCGACGGGCACGGCGGCGGGCATGGCGGCGAGCGCCGCCACGGCCTCGTCGAGCGAGGCCGGCAACGTCACCGATTGCGAAGCCTGCGGTGCGTGCGTGGTCAACCCAGCTGCCCCTTCCCCGGTGTCCCGGCTGTTCCGCTCCGCCGTACGGTACGTGCTCACGGTCCGGACGTGGCAACTCTGGCACATCTTTGCAGGCCCGCGGTGCTAGGGCCCGGGTTCGGGACGCTCCCGTGCGGCAGGGGGCGCCGCACGGGCGGGACATGGCCGATGTTCGGGGCGTACGGGACGTTCGGGGCACGAACCGGAGAGGGGCTCCGCCGTGCGGCCGGGCGCCGCCGGCCGGGGGCCGAGCGGCGCGCGTGCGGGCGCATTCTGGGACACCTGGTGCGATTTACCGGACATACCTCACCTTGGCCGCCTTGAGTGCCTTCCGCGAGGAACCACCGTCCCAGCAACCGGCCGCTCCGGCCGCCCGCATCCGCCCCGGCTCACACGTTTGGGGGCGACCCCTCGATCGGGCGTCCGAGCAACCCGGGGCGCCGCTGCCACGGGAGGGGGCCACCGGGCGGCCGGTAGTCGACGCCGAGGGCGTCCAGGCGGTCGTAGTGGGCGGCCATCCGGCGGGTGAAGCCGGCGTGGTCGCGTTCCCCGGGGGGCGGCAGCTGTGACCAGGCCACCTCGGCGAAGGCGGCGAGGCGCGGGAAGACCTGGTAGTCCAGGCGCTGCTGGTTCTCCATCACCTCGGTCCAGACGTTGGCCTGGGTGCCGAGGACGTGGGCGGCCTCGGCCGGTGTGAGCTGCGGCGGCACCGGCTCGAAGCGGTACACGTCCTCCAGGGTCCGTACGTAGCCGATCGGTACGGGCTCGTCGGGGCCGCCGTCCTGCCGGTGGTCCAGGTAGACCTGCTGCTCGGGGCACATGACGACGTCGTGGCCCGCGCGGGCCGCGGCGATGCCGCCCGCGTAGCCGCGCCAGGAGGACACCGCGGCGCCGGGCGCGAGACCGCCCTCCAGGATCTCGTCCCAGCCGATCAGGCGGCGCCCACGGTCGGCGAGCCAGCGGTCGAAGTGCCGGATGAACCAGCTCTGCAGTTCGTCCTCGTCGGCCAGTCCCAGTTCCTTGATGCGGGCCTGGGCGTACGGCGAGGCGCGCCACTGGTCCTTGGGGCACTCGTCGCCGCCGATGTGCACGAACCGGGAGGGGAAGAGGGCGAGGACCTCCTCCAGTACGCCTTCGTAGAAGCGGAGGGTGGTGTCGGCGGGGGTCAGCAGGTTCGGGTTGACGCCCCAGGTGTCCCACGGCGTGAGGGAGGCGGTGTCGACGACGTCGGTGTTGCCCAGTTCCGGGTAGGCCGCGATGGCGGCCTGCGAGTGGCCGGGGATCTCGATCTCCGGGACGACGGTGATGTGCCGGGCGGCGGCGTAGGCGACGATCTCCCGGATGTCGTCCTGGGTGTAGTAGCCGCCGTGCGGGCGGTCGTCCCACAGGGGTGAGGCCCGGTGGCCGAGCTTGGTGCGCTCCCGCCAGGCGCCGGTCCCGGTGAGCCGGGGGTGGCGCTTGATCTCGATCCGCCAGCCCTGGTCGTCGGTGAGGTGGAAGTGCAGGACGTTGAGTTTGTGCGCGGCGAGCAGGTCGAGGTAGCGCAGTACGCCGTCCTTGGGCAGGAAGTGGCGGGCGACGTCGAGCATCATGCCGCGCCAGGCGAAGCGGGGCGCGTCCTCGATGCGTACGGCCGGTACGGACCAGTGCCGGCCGGGGTGCAGGGATGCGCGGCGGTGCGCGCCGGGGCCGAGGAGCTGCCGCAGGGTCTGCGCGCCCCAGAACGTGCCGGCCGCGCCGCCGCCGAGGAGGGTGACGCCGCTGCTGTCGGCCGACAGGCGGTAGCCCTCGGGGCCGAGCGCGTCGGCGGTCGCCGCGTCGACGCGCAGGCGGAGCACGCCACCGCCGTCGGGGCCGTCCCCGGTGCCGGGCGGGAGCGACAGGCCGGTCGCGGCGCCGATGGTGCCGCGCAGCCAGGTGGCGGTGGCCTCCGTACCGGGGCCCGCGTCCAGCACGGTGCCCGGCCCGAGGAGGAACGCGCCGTCGTCCGGCCGGGTGTCGCGGGGCTGCGGTATCAGGGTGGTCTCCGTACGGGCGGTCTCCGCGCGGGAGCCGTCCGCCGTCGCTGCGTCGTCCATGGGCTGACCCTTCTCTTCCTGGACCAAAGGGGGGCGGGAATGGCCGGGGTGGCCGGGGCGGTTCACGGGAGTGCCGGGGGCCGTGGGCACCGTCAGTCCTTCACCGCGCCGCCCAGGCCCGACACCAGCCTGCGCTGCACGAGGACGAAGAACACCAGTACGGGCACGGTCATCACGGTCGAGGCCGCCATGATGCCGCCCCAGTCGTTCTCGTCCGGCTTGAAGAAGACCAGCAGGGCCATCGGGAGCGTGGAGTTCTCGGTGGCGCTGATGATGAAGGACTTGGCGAAGAGGAAGTCGTTCCAGGTGCTGATGAAGGAGAAGACGCTGGTCGCGACGAGCCCGGGGAAGACCAGCGGGAAGAGGATCTGCCACAGGAAGCGGGCGCGGGACGCGCCGTCCAGGTAGGCGGCCTCCTCCAGCGCCTCGGGTACGGCCTTGACGAAGCCGCGCAGCATCCAGATCGCGAAGGGCAGGGAGAAGGCGAGGTGCGGCAGGACCAGTGAGCCGAGGGTGTTCAGGCCGATGCCGGGCACGGCGTCGCCGACGTCCCGCATCAGGAAGAACAGCGGGATGGTCAGCGCCTCGACCGGCACCATCTGCGCGACCAGGAACATGATCAGCAGCGTCGTGCGGAACCGGAAGCGGAAGCGGGTGACGGCGGTCGCCGCGAGGAAGGCGATCAGCGCGGACACGATGACGACGACGCCCGCCACGAACAGGCTGTTGAGGAAGTAGCGGCCGAAGTCCTGCTGCTGGAAGACCCGCCGGAAGGCGTCCAGCGAGGGATGCAGGGTCCAGGGCAGCGGCTCGGTGGACTGGATCTCGCCTGCCGGTTTGAAGGCGGACAGCACCATCCAGTAGAGGGGGAAGGCCACGGCGGCAGCGATCAGCAGGGCGCCCGCCTCGGCGGCCAGCCGTCCCGGCCGCCGGATCCGCGGCGTACGGACCGTACTCACGATTCCTCCCCCTGTCGGCGCAGCAGGCGCAGGTAGACGAGCGTGACGGCCAGCAGGATCAGCAGCATCACGATGCCGATCGCCGAGCCCAGGCTGTACTGGGACGAGGCGAACGCCTTCTGGTAGGCGTACACGTTCAGTACGAGGTTCTGCCCGGCGATGCCGCCGCCGTTGGTCATGACGTAGATCTGGGTGAAGACCTTGAAGTCCCAGATGACCGACTGGATGGTGACGACGACGAGGATCGGCCGCAGCATCGGCGCCATGACCGAGCGCCAGATCCGCCACTGCGACGCGCCGTCCATGGCCGCCGCCTCCAATACCTCGCCCGGTATCGCCCTGATGCCCGCGTATACGGTCACCATCACGAACGGGAACGAGCACCACACGACTTCCAGCAGCACCAGTGCGAAGGCGCTGTAGCGCCCGTAGGTCCAGGAGAAGTCGCCGAGGCCCAGCAGCCGGTTGACCGGCCCGAAGTCCGGGTCGAACAGGAAGACCCAGACGGTGGAGCCGGTGATGGCGGGGGTGGCCCAGGCGCCGAGCGCGGTGAGCATCAGGGCCAGCCGCGGCACCGCCCGTATCCGGGTGAGCAGGACGGCGAACGCGCAGCCGACGGCGAGGGTGCTCAGGACGCAGGCCGCGGCGAACACCACCGTGGCGAGCAGCACCTGCCAGAACTGGCCGTCGCCGAACAGTTCGGCGTAGTTCGCGAGCCCCTTGAAGCTGGTCGGTTCGCCGCCGCTGACCTGGGCCTGGGTGTATTCGAGGAAGGAGATCAGGCCGAGCTGGTAGATCGGGTAGACGAGCAGCCCGCCCAGGACGACCAGGGCGGGGGCGAGGTAGAGCCACGGCGTCCAGCGGCTCCCGTGCCGGGACGGCGGCCGCGTCCGGCGGCCGCCGGAGAGCGGCGTACGGCCGCCCCCGGGGCGTGCTTCCTTGACCGTGAGCGTCACTTCTTGAACGCCTCGTCCATCTTCTTGGCCGCGTCACCGGACGCCGCGGCGACGTCCTTGCGGCCGCTGACGATCTCCTGGTACATCGTCGGCAGGACCAGCGAGGAGTCGATGGTGCCCCAGGCCGGGGAGGCCGGCACGAACTTGGCGCCCGCCTCCAGCGTCCGCACGAAGGGCCGGACGAACGGCTGCTTCTTCGCCGCCTCGGCCCGTACGTCACCGTACGTCGGCAGGAAGCCCATCGCGTCGAACAGCCGCCGCTGGGTGTCCTTGCCGGCCAGCTGCTTCATCAGGCCGACGGCCAGCGTGCGGTGCGCGCTGCTCTTCAGCACACCGATGTTGTTGCCGCCCGCGAAGGCCGGGGCGATCGAGCCCTTCGTGGTGCCGGGCAGCGGTACGACCGCGTACTTGCCCTTGACCTTGCCGTCCTCCATGGCCTGGTGGCTGAAGTCACCGCCGATCGCCATGCCCGCCTTTCCGGCGGCGAACGCGGCGACGGTGTCGTTGCCGCCCATCTCGGCGCACTTGGCAGCCGGGCAGTTGGCGTCGCCGAAGAGGTCCGCGTACGCCTTGATGCCCGCCCGGGCCTTGGGGCCGTTCACCGCGGCGGTGTACGACTCGCCCTTGCCGGTGGCGAGTTCGCCGCCGTGCGCCCACAGGAAGGGCAGCGCGCCGTACGTGTACGCGCCGCCGACGGCGATCCCGTACAGCTCCGGACGCTCTTCACGGATCTTGCGGGCGGCCGTGGCGACCTCGTCCAGCGTGGTGGGTACGGCGATGCCCAGGTCCTTGAACACATCGGTGCGGTAGTACAGCGCCCGGACGCCGACGAACAGCGGCGCGCCGTAGACCTTGCCGTCCACGGTCACCGATTCCTTGGCCGTCGGGTCGGTGTCCTTGGCGTCCTTCCAGGCGCCGAACTCCGCGCCGACGTCGGCCAGTCCGCCGTCCTTCACGTATCCGGCGGTGTCGGTGTTCCCGTACTCGATGACGTCGGGGGCGCTCTTGGGGTCGTTGAAGGCGGCCTTGATGCGCTGGGCGCGGGTGTCGACCGGGATGTAGTCCACCTCGGCCTTCGCGCCCCGGTGCGCGGCCTCGAAGTCCGCCACCGCCTTGCGGACGACCTCTTCCTTGGGCTTGTTGTTCACCTCCTGGAAGAGCCAGACCCGCAGCGTGCCGGTCTTGTCGTCCTCCTTGGCACCGCCGCCCGAGGTGGACGGGGCGCAGCCGGCGGCGGTGCCGACGGCCAGGACAAGTGCCGCCGCGCAGGCGGCTGTTCGGGCGGAGAGCTGCATCGGTGACTCCCTGAAGGATCGTTGCAATATACGCAACGGGCGTTTCGCCATGCACAATCCTCAGGAGGCTAAGCGCGCCGACGCTCCCCCACAAGAGCCGATGGGGCACCGGCACGGGCGACACGCCGCCACTGGCCCACATTGGCCGCCAATCCGTCCCGGTACGTCTATCTATGAATCAGATGTCCCTCCTCGGCTACCAGAAGCAGCCCCGGGCCTCGTCCGCGCGGACCGGTCCCCGGCAGCCCCCCTGGAAGCAGCTCCCAGCCGCACGACACGCAAAGGACCGACCGAACCCATGCGCGCAAGACCCGTACGCACCGCCCTGCTGGCCGTCGCCGCCCTGGGGCTGCTCCCCTTCGCCACGACCCCCGCCGCCGCCACGGACGCCCAGCCGGAGACCGGCGGCCGCCAGCACATCGCCGTCCACGAGGGCACCGACCCCTCCGGCCCGCTCCTCGCCGCCGCCTACCTGCGGTGCTTCCCCACCGGCGGCAGCCACCCGACGCCGGAGGCCTCCTGCCTCAAGCTGGCCCTCGCCAACGGCGACTACGCCCGCGTCCCGCAGATCCACCGCGCCTGCCCGCGCATCTACCAGCCGGTCACGGTCGTCGCCCACGGCACCTGGCACGGCAAGACGACCGCCTACAAGCACACCTATCCGAACCAGTGCGTCGCCAACACCGAGAGCGGCGACATCTTCAACCTCACCCCCTGGCGCAGCTGACACACCCGGCGCACCAACGCCGGAGGCCCGGCTCCCCGCAGGGGGCCGGGCCTCCGTATGCAGCGCGCAGCGCGCGTGCGGCCCGCTCCTCGTACGGAAACGGGCCGGACACGCGCGAGGCGGGGCGAGGAGCCGCGCGGCAGCGCGCCGGCTCCGGCGGGACTACTTCTTGCCGCCGCCCTTGCCGCCCTTGTCCTTGTCCTTGTCGCCGCCGGCGCCCATGGACTCGTAGATCTCCTTGCACATCGGGCAGACCGGGTACTTCTTCGGGTCCCGGCCCGGGACCCACACCTTGCCGCAGAGAGCGACGACGGGAGTCCCGTCGAGCGCGCTCGCCATGATCTTGTCCTTCTGGACATAGTGGGCGTAGCGCTCGTGATCGCCGTCACCGTGCGACGTCTGCGGCGTCGGCTCTACGAGGGTCCCCGTACCTGCCCCACGCTCGGGCTCAACAGTGCTCATAACCGCCAAGGGTACCGACGCGCGCGACGTCCCGGGAGCGGCGGCCCGCGCACAGATGGAGGGCAAGCCCCAGAGTCGCGACACCGGCCGCCGCCCACGGCAGCGGGGGCGCCTGGGCCCCCGCCCCCGGCGGCGTCACCGACCGTGAAGATCGCGAACCCGGTGTGCGAGCGGCCTCCTCGCCGGAGAGGCGCTGCCGTACGGCAAGCAGCGCCGGCTCGTGCAGCGCATCACGGAGCAGGCCTGAGCGACCGCACAGGTACCGCACAGCGCCGGCACTCGCACATCGGGTACTGCGGGCTCGCCAGAAGCCTCACCGAATCACCCTCACGGACCGCAATGGTCCGCCCCCACGTGCGCCCGGAGTCACGGGACACGCGCAGCGTCATCAGCACGCGCTTCCCGGCATCCGGGCCGGGCACCCGTGAGGCATCTCCTCGCTCGTGTCCTTCAGCCGCGTTCCGCGTTGCCATGGTCGGATCCCTTCGCCGTTTCCTGCCGAGCCGCGCTCGGCAACTCCGAGTAGAGAGGCAGGAGTCGGCGAATCCCACGGCATCGATGCGGCAGTCTTGACGCAGATCCGTGCACGGAGGCCGACGCCCGGACCGCAGGGAGGAGCTGTATGGGACTCGCGGAACGACGCAGGGCCCTCGGCTGCAGCCAGGAGAGATTGGCCCGGATGCTCGGTGTGGACCGCACAACGGTCTGCCGCTGGGAAAGCACAAAAACCGCCCCTCAGCCGCCGCAGCGACGGGGTCTGGCGATCGCCCTCGACATCAGCCTTTCGGAGCTGGACGACCTCCTGACTCCGGCACGACCATCAGGGCAGGACACTGCGGGGCCTCAGCCCAGTGCCCCTCCGGACGCGGGAGACCTCGACGAAATGATCCGCCGTGAATTCCTCCGCATACTGACCGTCAGCGGCGCCTTGACCGTCTGGCCGACCGATGAGGCAGCCGCCCTCACGGAAGCCGTCCGCCGAGGGACGGCCGCCGACTTCGCCAAGATGAACGGCCACCTCTGGCAGGTCTACCGGCTCGCCCGGTCCAAAGGTTCGCTGTACCCCGTCATCCGCGGCCAGCTGGCAGTGCTCAACGAAGCGCTCACGGGCCGCGGTGACACCCGGCCCCTGCTGAGTGCGGCAGGCGACCTCTTTCAGCTGGCCGGCGAAGTGGCGTTCGACGGGAACCGGTACGGCGACGCCGTCGCCTCGTACGCACTCGCGGCGGCGGTCAGCAAGGACTCCGGAGCGTTCGACCTGTGGGCCTGTGCGCTCGTACGCCACGCCTACGTGGAACTGTCCGAGGGGCGCTACCGCCAAGCGACGCAGCTGCTCGGCGCGGCCGAAGGACTCGCAGGCAAGGGCGACGGCGGCCTCCCGACCCGTCACTGGGTCGCTTCGGTACAAGCCGAGGCTTACGCCGGTCTGGGCGACCTGGACGGGTGCGAGCGCGCGATGGACCGAGCCGAGGCCGTCCGGAGCCTCACCGGCAGCAGCGTCAATGGCGGATGGCTTCGCTTCGGCGGCGCACGCCTGACGGAGGAGCGAGGCGCGCGCTACGTGCAGCTCGGCCGTCTCGACCTGGCGGAGGAGGCTCTGCAGAGGGCGCTGGGACAGGAAGCTCTGGCTTCCGGACACTCCTACCGGCGCAGGGGCGCAGCCCTGACCGGCCTGGCAGCCATCGGCGCGAAGCGGCGGGACGTCGAACAAGTCGTCACGTACGGCGGGGAAGCCGTCGGGCTCGCCCGGGCCTCATCGTCCGGTTACGTCGCCCGTAGACTCCGAGCCCTGTGCGACGAGATCGGCCCCTTGAGCCGCGACCACCGCGTGGCGGAGCTGAGGGCGGAGATCGCCACGCTCAGCCCACCGTGACGAGAGGGGTCGGCATGTCGCAGACCGAAGGCGCACGACTGTTCCGGGAGAGCTGGATCGCGGGAGTCCGCCGCCGCTTTCCCGGCGAACCCAAAGCCGGGTACGTCACCCCGTGGGAGGACACCCCTCAGTGGGAGCGCGAAGCCGCCGGGGCCGTGCACGACCAGATCCGCCGATTCGTCGAGGTCAGCGGAGGCCGTACATCGCGGCTGTCCCGCGAGCAGAAGAGCCGGTTCGTCGCGACCTGCTGGACGGCCCAGATGTTCAAGCACTTCGAGGACCCGAAGCCGGGCTATGTGGCCGACTGGCCGGACCTGCCGACCTGGCAGCAGGAGACCGACGCGGACATTTTTGAAGCCATCGAGAAGGCGCTGGTCTGAACCTGCGGTCTCGGCGGGCGCCGGGCCCGGGGCCAAGCGGCGAAGTCGGCCCAGGGGCGCACGGCGGAGCACCCGGAAGACAGGCCCCCGTCAGTTCAACGACGGATCATCCGGATACGTAGCCACCATCGCCAGCTCGTTCCGCTGGCGGCGCAGGACGGCTCGCCAAAGTTGTTCCGGATCCGGGGAGGAAACGTCGCCCGGTTCGGATTCGACGACGTACCAGGCGCCCTCGACCAGTTCGTCCTCCAGCTGGCCGGGGCCCCAGCCCGCGTAGCCGGCGAAGATGCGGAGGCTGCCGAGGACCGTGGAGAGCAGTTCCGGCGGGGCTTCCAGGTCCACCAGCCCTATGGCGCCGTGTACGCGGCGCCAGCCCAGGGGGCCGTCGCCGACCAGGGCGCTCTCCGGTGTCTCCGGGCCGCCCGGTACGACGGCCACGCCCAGGGCCGAGTCCAGTGAGACCGGGCCGCCCTGGAAGACCACGCCGGGCTCGCCGGCCAGGGACGCCCACGGCTGGAGTATGTCGCCGACGCCGACGGGCGTCGGACGGTTGAGGACCACACCGAGGGACCCCTCCTCGTCATGGTCGAGCAGGAGCACCACCGCGCGATCGAAGTTCGGGTCGGCGAGCGCCGGTGTGGCGACGAGCAGCCGGCCGGTGAGCGAGGACACCTCGGTCATGAGGACATGATCCCGCACTTCGTACCGCGGCGGGGAGTCAACAGCGGTACCCGGGCGAGAGCAGCGCAGGGCGTACGACGGCAGCCCCGGCGCACGGCTCCGCGGCAGAGGTGACATTGCGGGGCATAGTCGTACGCACCGTATCGAATGTCGATTACAGAACAAAGGCGGACCGTTGCGGAGGGTGTTGTGACAAAGCCATTACACGCCCCGGACCCGCTCCGGCCTACGGGCAACCCCTCCACCGCCCTTACCATTTCCCCTTGGCCCCCTGTCCGTCTCCAGGAACGCGAGATCCATGACCGTCTCTACCGACGACGTACTGCTTGTCCACGGCGGCACCCCGCTGGAGGGCGAGATCCGGGTTCGCGGCGCGAAGAACCTCGTGCCCAAGGCCATGGTCGCCGCGCTGCTCGGCAGCAGCCCGAGCAGACTGCGCAATGTGCCCGACATCCGCGACGTACGCGTCGTACGCGGCCTGCTGCAACTGCACGGCGTCACGGTGCGTCCCGGCGACGAAGCGGGCGAGCTCATCCTCGACCCGTCGCACGTGGAGAGCGCCAATGTCGCCGACATCGACGCCCACGCCGGGTCCTCGCGCATCCCGATCCTCTTCTGCGGCCCGCTGCTGCACCGCCTCGGCCACGCCTTCATCCCGGGCCTGGGCGGCTGTGACATCGGCGGCCGGCCGGTCGACTTCCACTTCGACGTGCTGCGCCAGTTCGGCGCGACCATCGAGAAGCGGGACGACGGGCAGTATCTGGAGGCCCCGCAGCGGCTGCGCGGCTGCAAGATCCGGCTGCCGTACCCGTCCGTCGGCTCGACCGAGCAGGTGCTGCTGACCGCCGTACTGGCGGAGGGCGTCACCGAGCTGTCGAACGCGGCCGTGGAGCCGGAGATCGAGGACCTGATCTGCGTACTGCAGAAGATGGGCGCGATCATCTCCATGGACACCGACCGGACCATCCGGATCACCGGTGTCGAGAAGCTGGGCGGCTACAACCACCGCGCCCTCCCGGACCGCCTGGAGGCGGCCTCCTGGGCGTCGGCGGCGCTGGCCACCGAGGGCAACATTTACGTGCGCGGCGCCCAGCAGCGCTCGATGATGACCTTCCTGAACACCTACCGCAAGGTCGGCGGCGCCTTCGAGATCGACGACGAGGGCATCCGCTTCTGGCACCCGGGCGGCTCGCTGGACGCGATCGCCCTGGAGACCGACGTGCACCCCGGTTTCCAGACCGACTGGCAGCAGCCGCTGGTGGTCGCGCTGACGCAGGCGTCCGGCCTGTCCATCGTCCACGAGACGGTGTACGAGTCCCGGCTCGGCTTCACCTCGGCGCTCAACCAGATGGGCGCGCACATCCAGCTGTACCGCGAGTGCCTGGGCGGCAGCGCCTGCCGCTTCGGGCAGCGCAACTTCCTGCACTCGGCGGTGGTGTCCGGGCCGACCAAGCTGCAGGGCGCCGACCTGGTCATCCCGGACCTGCGGGGCGGCTTCTCGTACCTGATCGCCGCGCTCGCGGCGCAGGGCACCTCGCGGGTGCACGGCATCGACCTGATCAACCGGGGTTACGAGAACTTCATGGAGAAGCTCGTGAGCCTGGGGGCGCACGTGGAGCTGCCGAATGGGGCATTGAGCGCCTGAGAGGCGCGGCGGGCGTCAGGCTCGTGCAGGAATGACAGGAGGGGCGGTCACCCAGTCGGGTGACCGCCCCTCCTGTCGCGTGTGCGGGGTGCGGCACAGGTCGCATGGATTCGCTTTTGTGAATGATTGAATCCGGCCCTGTGGGGTGGGTGCCGCCCGCTCCCCGGCGTCGCACGGATTGCGGGTGCGACGGGCCGGCGGGGGGGGGCGCGGCGGTGGCCGGGGCGGGCGGGCGCCGCCGTATGCCCCGCTACGCGCCCTGGGCGGCCTCTACGCCGCTGTAGAACCACAGGAGCCACAAGAGCCCCACAGGCCCCATTCACGGGCCTTCTGGGGCCCTTCCCGGGCGCCGGACGGCAAAGAGGGCGGCCGCCCCCGATGGGGACGGCCGCCCTCACGCCTTTGTCACCGGGGCCCGCGGGCCCCGGGGTGGCTTACTTGCCCTTGGCGGCTTCCTTGAGCTTCGAGCCCGCGGAGACCTTCACGCTGTAGCCGGCCGGGATCTGGATCGGGTCGCCGGTCTGCGGGTTGCGCGCGGTGCGAGCGGCACGGTGGGTGCGCTCGAAGGTGAGGAAGCCGGGGATGGTGACCTTCTCGTCGCCCTTGGCGACGACCTCGCCGACGGTCTCGGCGAGCGCGGCCAGAACGGCGTCGGCGTCCTTGCGGGTCACCTCGGCGCGGTCGGCCAGAGCGGCCACCAGCTCACTGCGGTTCATGTTTGTACTCCCGTGTTCTTCTTGCCAATGAGGCGTGAGATCGAAGCCGATGCTGCCAGGGCCCTCGGACAGTCCCCGGACCCGGGTCTGCCTTCAGATCCTTTCGCGCCCTGGGGGTGCCCCCTGGACGGAGTCCTCGGGGGAGCATCCTGCCCCCACCTGCGGCGGTAAAGCCAATCCGGCACCCAGGAGGGTCACACGAAAAGCGCCACTGCCTCAGAGTGGTGACGTCCCGCACCGTGCCTCACCGGGCCGGCCCCGCAGAGCGGCGGCCGTTGCCTGCCCGCCAGCCTAGGGGGGCGCCAAGGGCCCGGTGTCACGCGACGCGCCGGACGTCAGGCCGTCGTGGCGGCCGTCACAGCCTCCCCGGCGGCCTTCGCGGCCTCCTTCACCGCGTCGGCCACCGCGCCCGCGACCTTGTCGTTGAAGACGCTGGGGATGATGTAGTTCGCGTTGCGCTCGTCGTCCAGGACGACGTTCGCCAGCGCGCCGGCCGCCGCCAGCATCATTTCCGTGTTCACCGTACGGGACTGGGCGTCCAGCAGGCCGCGGAAGACGCCCGGGAAGACCAGCACGTTGTTGATCTGGTTCGGGAAGTCGGAGCGGCCGGTGGCCACGACGGAGGCGGTCTGCCGGGCGACGGCCGGGTCCACCTCGGGGTCGGGGTTGGCGAGTGCGAACACGATCGCGCCGTCGGCCATCTTGGCCACGTCGTCGCCGTCCAGGACGTTCGGCGCGGACACGCCGATGAAGACGTCGGCGCCGACGATGGCCTCCTTGAGGGTGCCGGTCTCGCCCTCCGGGTTGGTGTTGTCGGCGATCCAGCGCAGCGGCGAGTCGGGGTCGGCGTCGACCAGGTCCTTGCGTCCCGCGTGCACCACGCCGTTGATGTCGGCGACGACGGCGTGCTGGACGCCGGCCGCCATCAGCAGCTTGAGGATGGCCGTGCCGGCGGCGCCGGCGCCGGACATCACCACGCGGACGTCCTCGAACTTCTTGTCGACCACGCGCAGCGCGTTGGTCAGCGCGGCGAGCACCACGATGGCGGTGCCGTGCTGGTCGTCGTGGAAGACCGGGATGTCCAGGGCCTCGCGCAGCCGGGCCTCGATCTCGAAGCAGCGGGGCGCGGAGATGTCCTCCAGATTGATGCCCGCGAAGCCGGGGGCGATGGCCTTGACGATCTCCACGATGGCGTCGGTGTCCTGGGTGTCCAGGCACAGCGGCCAGGCGTCGATGCCGGCGAAGCGCTTGAAGAGGGCCGCCTTGCCCTCCATGACGGGCAGCGCGGCCTTGGGGCCGATGTTGCCCAGGCCCAGTACGGCGGAGCCGTCGGTGACGACCGCGACGCTGTTGCGCTTGATGGTCAGGCGCCGGGCGTCCTCGGGGTTGTCGGCGATGGCCTTGCAGACCCGGGCGACGCCGGGGGTGTAGACCATCGACAGGTCGTCACGGTTGCGGATGGGGTGCTTGGACTGCATCTCGATCTTGCCGCCGAGGTGCATCAGGAACGTACGGTCGGAGACCTTGCCGAGCGAGACACCCTCGATGCCACGGAGCTTCTCGACGATCTCGTCCGCGTGCGCGGTGGAGGTCGCGGCGATGGTGACGTCGATGCGGAGCTTTTCGTGGCCGGAGGCGGTCACATCGAGGCCGGTGACGGAGCCGCCGGAGGACTCCACGGCCGTGGTGAGCTGGCTGACCGCCGTACCGCTCGCGGGAACCTCCAGCCGCACCGTCATCGAATACGAGACGCTAGGCGCCGTTGCCATGGCCGACTTCCTCTGCTTTCCCTTGTTTCACTCTGCGCGCCGCTCCGGGGTCCGCGGCGGGACCTGGCCGGAGCGCGAGGACCGATCGTCCCACCTACCAGCCGGTATACGGTAACCAGCCGGTGATTCCGGAAATGCTTTTCCACCATACGAGAGGGTTCGGTCGAACGGAAGACCTGACCGCCGACCGCGGATGAACAGTGCGCGAACGGCGACGGGCGCCTCCCGGATTGCTCCGGAAGGCGCCCGTCGTGTGGTTCAGTGACACCGACCCGCCATGCTCGCCTCGCGGCAAGTGGTCGCTCGTAGCGACTATGGTTGGGCCCGGGGGCTTGGATCGGGCCGGTGCCACCACCAAGGCTAACAAACCATCTCTCGAAGCGAATCCCGTCCCGCGACCTTCTTTCCCGGCCGTCGCCGGACTCCCCCGCGCGGCCCGGGCCGGCCGGACCCGGGCGGCCCCGCCGACCGCCCGCCTCAGTCCCTGAGCAGGTCCGGCACCCCGTCCTCGTCCGGCTCGTCCCGCGCCCCGGACAGCACCGTCAGCTGCTGGGTGGCCCGGGTCAGCGCCACGTACAGCACCCGCAGCCCGGCCGGCGACTCGTCCGCGATCTCGGCGGGCGAGACCACCAGCGTCGCGTCGTACTCCAGGCCCTTGGCCTCCAGCGAGCCCAGCGCCACCACCCGGTCGCCCAGCCCCGCCAGCCAGCGGCGGGCCTGCGCGCGGCGTTCCATCGCCACCACGACACCGACCGTGCCGTCCACCTCGTCCAGCAGCAGCCGGGCCGCATCCCGTACGGACCCGGCCAGGTCGGCGTCGTCGGCGACCGCGAAACGCGGCGTCAGACCCGTCGAGCGGACCGCCTCCGGCGCTTCCATACCCGGCATCGCCAGCGCCAGCACCCGCGCCGCAAGCTCCGCGATCTCGGCGGGGTTGCGGTAGTTGACGGTGAGGGTGAAGCGGCGGCGCGGGCGGGTGCCCAGCGCCTCGTCGCGGGCGACGGCCGCCTCGTCCGGGTCGGACCAGGACGACTGCGCCGGGTCGCCGACCACCGTCCACGTCGCGTGCCGGCCGCGGCGGCCGACCATCCGCCACTGCATGGGCGTCAGATCCTGCGCCTCGTCGACGATGACGTGGGCGTAGTCCGTACGCTCCTCCTCCAGCCGCTCGCGTCTGCCGCGGCCGCCGCCGGACATGCGCTCGCCGTAGGTGCTCAGCTCCTCCAGACCGGTGAGCTGGTCCAGCGGGTCGGCGTCGCGGGGCCTGGCGGGCCGGGGCGGCGCGCCGAGGATCAGCTGCAGCTCGTCCAGGAGGGCCACGTCGTGGACCGACAGCGGCCCCTGCCCCTTGTCGTCCAGACGGCTCAGCGAACGGGCCAGCCGGCGTACCTCGCGCTGGTTGAGCACCCGGCGCGCCCAGCGGCCCAGCCGGCGCTCGTCGGCCATGGCGGCCAGTACACCGCGCGGGTTCAGCTCCGGCCACCAGGCGTCGAGGAAGTCCTGGAAGTCCGGCTCGGTGGTGATGTCCTCGTCGAACGCCTGGCGCGCCTCGGCGGCCAGTTCGGGGTCGGTGTAGCGCTTGGCCGAGCCGGATCTGGACCAGAGGGCGTCCAGGATGAGGCGGCGGGCGCGCGGGCGCAGCAGGTTGACCGGCGCGGTGCCGCCGAGGGCGGACTGCCGGATGCGGTGCAGGTCGCGTGCGTCCAGTTCGACGCGGGCGCCGAAGACGACGACGCGCAGCCGGTCCGGCGGCCCGGCGGGGGCCTCTGCGGACTCGTCGTCCTCGTCGCCGAAGGCGAGCTGGCCGTCGGCGGGCTTGGCGGCGGCCCCCGCGGACGCCGTCCCGGCCATTTCCAGGGCCCCGCGCGCCGCCTTGCGCAGCAGTTTCTGCATCCGGCTGGAGCCCTTGATACGGGCCACGGCCGGGGAGTCGTACGCGGTGGCCTCGGCGCCGTCCATCAGGGACCCCAGCGCGCGGATGGCGACCTGGCCCTCCTCGCCGAGCGACGGCAGGACGCCTTCGGTGTACGCGACGAGCAGCGGCGTCGGGGAGACGATGAGGATGCCGCCCGCGTAACGGCGGCGGTCCTGGTAGAGGAGGTAGGCGGCGCGGTGCAGCGCCACGGCGGTCTTGCCGGTGCCGGGGCCGCCCTCGACCTCCGTGACGGAGGCGGCGGGGGCCCGGATGACCATGTCCTGCTCGGCCTGGATGGAGGCGACGATGTCGCGCATCGTGTGGCTGCGGGCCCGGCCCAGGGCGGCCATCAGCGCGCCGTCGCCGACCGCGGGCAGTTCCTCGCCGTCGAGCGTCGCGGTGATCTCCGGGCGCATCAGGTCGTCCTCGACCCCCAGGACGCGGCGGCCCTTGGAGCGGATGACCCGGCGGCGTACGACGCGGCCGGGCGCGACCGGGGTGGCCCGGTAGAAGGGGGCGGCGGCGGGGGCGCGCCAGTCGATGACCAGCGGGCTGTAATCGGCGTCGAGCACGCCGAGGCGGCCGATGTGCAGCGTCTCGGCGATCTCGGCGCGGCCGTCGGTGATCGCGCCGTCGGCGGGGTCGACGGAGGTGTAGGCGCCGTCCGGGCCCTTCTTGCCGTCCTTGCCCAGGAGCAGGTCGATCCGGCCGAAGAGGAAGTCCTCGTACTCGGAGTTGAGCCGGTTCAGGTGGGCGCCGGCCTGGAAGACCTGGGCGTCCCGCTCGGCGAGGGCGCCGGGCGTGCCGACCTGGCCGCGTTTGGCGGCGTCGTCCATGAGGAACTCGGCCTCATGGATCTTCTCTTCCAGACGCTGGTAGACACGGTCGAGATGCTCCTGTTCGGACGCGATCTCGCGTTCGCGTGTGCTGTCCGGCTGTGCGTCGTCGACGGAGTCCGGCGCGTGCGTGGCATTCTGCGCGGCCACCCAGGCCCCCTTCTTCTGTGCGTAGGGCAGCCGTCAACCGTACGCGAACCGGGCACCCTGCGCACCTGGCCCAAAGGACGAAATCACCACCGGGCGGGAGCAAACCGGGCACCGTTGGCGGGCGGATGGTGCGGAATCAACCATTCCGCCGCTTCGGAAGGGTGGGGCCGGCCGGTCAGACCTTGATCTCGGCCAGCCGCCTGCCGTCGAGGGTGCGGACCTCGAAACGGTCGATGTTGGAACGGTTCATCGCCGAGCCGCCGTGGGTGTAGAGGGGCTCCTTGTTCCACTTGGCGGCGCCGTCCTTGAGGCCGTAACCGCCCGGGGGCACCGCCCAGGTCGTCACGGTCTGCTCCGCGCCGCTCTTGCCCACCGCGACCAGGTCGCAGGTGAGCGGGCCCTTGACATTGCCCAGCTTGAGGGCGACGTGGGTGCCCCAGGGCTTGCGCTCCAGGGAGACGCTGGCGGCGACCCTGGTCACCGGGTCGACCGTGCCGACCTTCTCGCCGTGCTCGTACATCGTGCGGGCGTAGCCCGTCAGATGCTCCGGGGACTCCTCGCCCTCCCCGGCGGTCAGCGCGTACGTGGTCAGCGGGCCGCCGACGACCAGGACGGCAGCGGCGGCCACCAGGTACAGGCGGCGCCGGCGGCGGGTGCGGCGCACCGCGCCGACCTCGGCCAGGAGGCCGTCCAGCAGGCCCGGACCGGGGACCGGGGCGACGGCCTCCGCGTCGGGCGCCGACTCCCTGGCGTCGGCGAGCAGCGGCGGCAGGCCCAGCAGGCCGTCCAGTTCGGCGGCGCACCGGTCGCAGCCGGCCAGGTGCTCCTCGAAGCGTGCCGCCTCGGCGGCGTCCAGGACGCCCAGCGCGTAGGCGCCGGCATCGGTGTGTGCCACGGGCTCCGTGGGCCGCATCACGCCGTCACTCCTCGTTCTTCAAGTGAGAGCTTCAGGGAACGCAGGGCGTAGAAGACCCGGGACCGTACGGTCCCGGCCGGCACCCTGAGCACTTCGGCCGCCTCGCTGACCGTACGTCCCTTGAAGTAGGTCTCTATCAACGCCTCCCGGTGGGCCGCACTGAGGTCGCCGAGCGCCTCGGTGATCGTCATCAGGCGCAGGGCCCGGTCGATCTCGTCGGCGGCCGGCATCGATTCCAGGGGGGCGGCGTCGACCTCCTGGGGGCGTGCCTGGCGGCTGCGGTGACTGTCGATGACGATCCGCCGGGCGACGGTCACCAGCCAGGGGCGGACGGAGCCGGTCGCGCGCTGCAGCTGGCCGGCGTTGCGCCAGGCCCGCAGCAGGGTCTCCTGCACCACGTCCTCCGCCCGGTGCCGGTCCCCGGCGACCAGGCGCAGCACGAAGGCGAGCAGCGGGCCCGCGTGCTCCTCGTAGAGGGCCCGCATCAGCTCCTCGTCCGGCGCCGTACTGTCTGCCACGACGGCATCCTTGCGCACGCCAACTCCCGGGTCGATAGCGCGGATCGGACATTCGCTGCGCATGGGCATCAGCGCCCGCGTGGGTCGCCGGCGTCACTGCCGTCACCGTCTGCACCGCCGATCACCTCGATCTGCCGTCCGCGGCCGGGCTCGCGCATGTCCGCCCCCTCGTCTCGAATTCCGGGCCTGAATAGGGCCTGTGTGCACGCCCCTTCAGCCAGCAGTACGGGGCCGGGGGCGCCGCTGCTCAGCACCTGCCGGGCGAATTCCCCGAGCGGTGGCAGGGGTTACCCGAACGGGTGGGCGGGCGTTTTGCGCGCGCCCGTGCGTGAGCCCTCTCGGGCGCCCGCGCGGGCGGCACGGTTTTCCCCTTCCGGGCGTTCGGCCCGGCCGCCGTGACACCGCCCTCCTTTCCCCGGTGAACGGCCGCGCCGGGCACCCCGTACAGCAGCCCGACGAGCCCGGCGCCCAGGCCGGGCACCGACGGCAGGGAGGTACACCGTGAGCCGTGGCAGGACCATCGCCGCTGCCGGCGCCGTGGCCACCGTCGTGGTGGCGCTCGTGGCGCCGCCCGCGCAGGCCGGGGAGAAAGGGCAGGCCGGGGACTCGAAGGGGGCTTCGCGGGCCGGGGACGCCGTCGCGGCTTCCTTCGTGAGCAGTCTGAACGGGGCGAACGAGGTGGCCGCGCCGGGCGACCGGGACGGGCGGGGTCTGGCCTTCCTCCGGCTCCGCGGCGACCGGCTCTCCTTCGCGCTGTCCTTCCGGGGTGTCGCCGCGCCCACCGCCGCCGTGCTCCAGGAGGCGGGGAAAGACGCCGAAGGGCCGGTGCGCATTCCCCTGTTCACGCGGCGGCTTTCCGCCGGGAAGGCGGCGGGGCGGGGCGCGGAGCACCACACGGTGAGCGGCACGGTCGAGGTTTTTGACCGGCGCGTGCGGGATGCCCTGCGGAAACAGCCGAATGGTTTCTCTTTCAATCTCCGTACGGCGCAATTCCCGCACGGCGCGGTACGCGGACAACTGCACGCGCTGGACCGCCCTCTCGACCCGGAACGGGCCCTGCGGCACAGCGTGCAGGCGCCGGTGATCCACGGCGCGCAGATCTACACCTGTACGCGACAGGCCGACGGGCGGTACACCTACACCCAGCGGAACGTACGGGCCCGGCTCGAAGGCGGCATCGCGCACTTCTTCGCCGCCCCCGGCCCCAAGGGCCCGCCCGCGTGGGTGGCGCCGGACCGCTCCGCCGTCACCGGCACGGTGCGTTCCAAAACCCCGAACGGCGCGGGCAACATCCCCGAACTCGCGCTGGACGCACACCGGGCGGGGCGTCCGGACGGAAGGCTCGGCGGCACCGGGGAGATCTTCCGGCTGAACACGGCGGGCGGCGTCGCCCCCACCGGCACCTGCGACCCGGCAGTGCGCCCGGAGGCCGCCGTGCCGTACCGGGCCGATTACGTGTTCGTCGGCACCGTACGTACGGCAGCGAGCTGAACCTGGGCGCTCACGGCAGGCTGCTGGCCCGCGCGGCTCACCGCCCGCCGGCGGTGGCGTGCCACCCGCTCACGGTTTCCGCACACCTCGCTGGAGCACCACCGGCGCCGCCGCCCGCGCGAGGTGTCCAGGTACACCAGCGAGCAGCTCTCGCCCTCGCACTGCCGCAACTGGCCGCGCGTCGCCGTGTCGGTCAGCATCCCGATGGCGTCCCGCGCCACCGCCGCCAGCAGTCCGGCGCAGTCGGGCGGCCCGGTGAGCGCCCGGACCAGGGCGCCGTCGTCGGCGCGTACGGCTCGGGCGGGCGGCACCGGGGCGGCGGCCGCCGCGTTGAGCAGGCGCAGGTCCCCGTCGGCGGCCCGGCCGCGCAATTCGTCGTGGATCACGCGGCGCAGCAGTTCGCGCAGCATCCGGAAGCGTACGACCCAGCCGCGGTCGACGGCGCCGAGCTGGGCGCTGCCGGGGACGACGCCCGAACCCACCAGCCAGGCCGCCAGATGTTCGGGGCCGGTCAGCCGTTCGGCGGCCCGGCCGGTCGTGGCCATCAGGTCCAGGCAGATCCGCCCGCAGTCGAACCGCAGGTCAAAAGGCGCCGCCATGTGCCCGTCACTCCTTAGGAGACAACCTCT
Organism: Streptomyces sp. NPDC033221; assembly: GCF_055577005.1. Taxonomy (NCBI): domain Bacteria; kingdom Bacillati; phylum Actinomycetota; class Actinomycetes; order Kitasatosporales; family Streptomycetaceae; genus Streptomyces; species Streptomyces sp. NPDC033221. The sequence continues at coordinate 357,986 of NZ_JBVIQN010000003.1, forward strand.
GCCCTATCAGAGTGCCCGGCACGGCCCCCGGCCGGAAGCCTCGGCACCGCCGCGTACCGCGCGGCCCACCCTGTATACATCGCATGTATACAGCTGATGTATAGTCCCGATCATGTCGGCCAAGACCCTGCTCAAGAACCGCTCCAGCCTGACGCACAAGGTCCGTTACGCGGTCAGCAACCCGGCGCGCATCGCACCGTACCTCCGGCGTACCGCCCGGGACGGCTGGCTCCGCCTCAAGCACCCCGACCACGTCGCGTACTACCGCGCCGTGATGGCCTCCGACGCCGGACGCGACCCGGAGGCCGCGGTCGGCAGCCGCAGCCACGAACGGTGGCTGGCGCTCGGCGAGATGCAGTTCGGCTACCTGATGGAACACGGGCTGCGGCCGGACATGCGGATGCTGGACATCGGCTGCGGCAACCTGCGAGCCGGCTGGCGCTTCATCGCCCACCTCGGCACCGGCAACTACTATGGCATCGACATCTCCCCGGACATCCTCGTCTCCGCCAAGAAGACCCTGGCCACCTACGAGCTGCAGGACAAGCTGCCGCACCTGACGCTCACCCAGGATCTGACCTTCGACTTCCTGCCGGACCGGCACTTCGACGTGGTGCACGCGCACAGCGTCTTCTCGCATTCGCCGCTGTCCGTGATCGACGAATGCTTCCGGCACGTCGGCCGCATCCTGGCGCCCGGCGGGTTCTTCGACTTCACCTTCGACCGCACCGAGGGCGCCGAACACCAGGTGCTGCGCGAGGACTTCTACTACCGCACCGAGACGCTGCTGGCACTGGCCCGCAAGCACGGCCTGACGGCCCGGTTCATGGAGGACTGGGAGACCCGGCCGCACGGGCAGTCCAAGATCCGGGTGGCCAACCCCGCGTAGGGGCGGGTCGGGTACGGCGGGTCGGATTCGGCGGCCCGGGACGGCGGTCCGGGTGCCGGCAGCCCGAAAAGCTCCCGGCCCCGGCCGTACGGAATGGCACCGGACCCGGCCGTACGGCGCGGAACGTCACGTCACCCGTCGCCGTACTTGGCCCCCAGCTGCGGATCGAGCGCCAGCCGGTACCCCCGCTTGACCACCGTCTGGATCAGCTTGGGCGCGCCCAGCGCCCCTCGCAGCCGGGCCATCGCCGTCTCCACCGCGTGCTCGTCGCGGCCCGAGCCCGGCAGGGCGCTCAGCAGGTCGGCGCGGGAGACCACCCAGCCGGGACGGCGGGCCAGGGCGCGCAGCAGCGCCATCCCCGCCGGGGGCACGGGCCGCAGCGCGCCGTCGACCAGGACGGCCTGCCCCCGGATCTCCACCCGCCGCCCGGCGACCGTCAACGGGCGCACCCGTTCCGGGAGTTCCCGGCACAGGAGCTGGACGAGCGGGCCGAGCCGGAAGCGTTCGGGCTGGTACGTGGTCACCTCGTGCGCTTCGAGGGGCAGCGCGGTGACCGGTCCGACGCAGGCGGGCAGCACCTCGTGCCGCAGCGCGTGCAGCAGTCCGTCGAGCAGGCCGCGCTCCTCGGCGCGGCGCAGCAGCGAGGCGGCGGCCGGCGCGCTGGTGAAGGTGATCGCGTCCAGGCCGCGGCCGACCGCCGCGTCCAGCAGCCGGTCGACGGGACCGATGTCGGCGGGCGGCATCCAGCGGTAGACCGGGACGCCGACCACCTCGGCGCCGCCCGCCCGCAGCGACTCCACGAAGCCGGGCAGCGGTTCGCCGTGCAGCTGGATGGCGATCCGCCGTCCGCGTACGCCGTCCGCCAGGAGCCGGTCCAGCACCTCCGCCAGCGACTCGGACCGCGGCGACCACTTCTCCGTCAGCCCGGCCGCGCGGATGGCGCCCTTGACCTTGGGCCCGCGGGCCAGCAGTTCGACGGCGCCGAGCCGGTTGAGCAGCGCCTCGCCGACCCCCCAGCCCTCGGCGGCCTCGATCCAGCCCCGGAAGCCGATCGCGGTGGTCGCGATGACCACGTCCGGCGCCCGGTCGATCAGGTCCTTGGTGGCGGCGAGCAGTTCCGCGTCGTCGGACAGGGGCACGATGCGCAGCGCGGGGGCGTGCACGACCTGGGCGCCGCGCCGTTCGAGCAGGGTGCCCAGCTCCTCGGCGCGGCGGGCGGCGGTGACGCCGACCGTGAAGCCGTCCAGGGGGCGTACGTCCGGGGCGGCGGCCACGGCGTCCGGCCCACGGTCGCCGCCCTCTCGGCCGCTTTCTCGGCCGTCCCCCCGGCGGTCGTCGCGGCGTTCGTCGCGCTGCCGCTCGCCGTGCCCCGCGCCGCCGTCGTCGTCCCGACGCTCGTCCTGCTCGCCCTCGTGCATGGTCCGTCCCTGGCTTGTCCTGACTCCGGCGCCACCGGGCACCGTGAAGGTCCGAGCCTGCCAACCGCCGGTGACAGGCTCACTCCCGCAGTATTTCCCAGCTGTTACGGACCGCGGCGGGCGCCCGGCGCTCCGCGCGTCACACCTCGGCGAGCGCGGGCGCCGCCGCCTCCCGCTCCCGTACGGCCACGGTGGCCGCCGTGCGCCTCAGGTATACGGCCCAGGTCACCGCGGAGCACAGCGCGTAGCAGCCGAGGAAGGCCACGAACGCCGGTGTGCCGGTGCCCGCCGACTGGAACGCCTGGCGGAGGGCGAGGTTGATGCCCAGGCCGCCGAGCGCGCCGACGGCGCCGATCAGTCCCATCGCCGCGCCGGACAACCGCCGCCCGTGGGCCGCGGCCGCCTCGCCCGTCAGGCCTTTCGCCAGCGCCTTGGCCTGGAAGATGCCGGGGATCATCTTGTACGTGGAGCCGTTGCCGAGCCCGGAGAGCACGAACAGGGCGACGAAGCCGGCGAGGAAGACGTCCAGCGAGTGGCGCGCCGACGCCAGGATCACCACGCCGGTGGCCAGGGCCATCGCCGCGAAGTTCGCCAGGGTGATCCGGGCCCCGCCGTACCGGTCCGCCAGCCGGCCGCCCACCGGCCGCACCAGGGAGCCGAGCAGCGGCCCGATGAAGGTCAGCGACGCCGCCTGGAGGGGCGTACGGGCGAACTGGGTCTGCAGGACCAGGCCGAAGGCGAAGCCGTAGCCGATGAACGACCCGAACGTGCCGACGTAGAGGAGCGAGACGATCCAGGTGTGCGGGTCGCGGGCCGCGTCCCGGGCCGCCCCGGTGTCGTTGCGTACCGGGCGCAGGTTGTCCATGAAGCGTGCCGCCAGTACGGCGGCGATGACGATCAGCGGCAGGTAGACCGCGAGCAGCAGCCGCGGGTGCGCCGCGCCGGCCGTGGCGATGACGAGCAGTCCGAGCAGCTGGACGACGGGTACGCCGATGTTGCCGCCGCCCGCGTTCAGGCCGAGCGCCCAGCCCTTCTTCCGCAGCGGATAGAAGGAGTTGATGTTCGTCATGGACGAGGCGAAGTTCCCGCCGCCGACCCCGGCCAGGGCCGCGACCAGCAGGAAGACGGTGTACGAGGTGCCCGGCCGCAGCGCGAAGACCGCGGCGGCCGCGGGGACGAGCAGCAGCGCGACGCTGCACACCGTCCAGTTGCGCCCGCCGAACCGCGCCACCGCGAAGGTGTACGGCACCCGCAGCACCGCCCCCACCAGCGTCGGCAGCGCCACCAGGAAGAACTTCCCTGCCGCGTCGATCCCGTACTCGGGCCCCATGAACAGCACCAGCACCGACCACAGGCTCCACACGGAGAACCCGATGTGCTCGCAGACGATGGAGAGGACGAGGTTGCGCCGGGCGACCCGCTGTCCGCGCTCGCGCCAGAACGTCTCGTCCTCCGGGTCCCAGTGTTCGATCCAGCGGCCCGCCCTCCGCGTGGGGGTGCGGGCCACCGCATCGCCCGTGGCCGTTCCTGTGTCGGTCATCACGTCTCCCAGCTGCCGGTTTCCGCCGTATCCACGACGCTAGGGAGGGCGCGTTTCCCCTCTGTGGCGGTGCGTGACCGCTGCGAAACCTTGCGCTCACCGCGTCCGGGAGCGCGCGGTGAGCGGGATACGCGCTGGTGGCGCACAACCGCCGGAGGTTACGCCAATGCACCCCGTGCGCCCCCTTCATCACCCTTTAGGGGCAATGGCAGGGGCCGTGGATGGTGGCAGCATCTTTTCTGGACGCGCTGAGTAACCGAATGAACACAGCCTGTGGTCATGGGCGGTGCGGCACTTCTGAGGGAAGGGGACACATTCCCATGGCGGACATCCAGGAACAGCCCGAGCCGGTCGAGTACGAGGCACCGGAGCTCGCCGAGGCCGGCGGCTTCACCGAGCTGACGCTCGGATACGGCGGCCATAACTGGGACGGCTGGGGAGGTCGCGGCCGCGGCTGGTGGTGACTCGGAAGCCGATCGGGCCCCATCGGAACCCAGCCACGCCCCGGTGGGGCCTGTAGGCCTCCGGCCTGACGGGACGTCGCCCACACGCCCCCCAGTCCGGCGGCCCCTGCCCGGGCGCGCACCGCCCGCCCCGGCAGGGGCCGCCTCCACCGGTCCGGCCGGACGGCGGGTGGCGCCGCGGGCCCAGCCGCCCCGCGGCGCCCCGGCCCGGCGGTACGGCCCCCACCCCGTACCGGCCCGCAGCTGTCCGTACACCTGCCCGCACCCGACCGGATCCGACCGCGCCCGTCCGGATCCGACCTACGCACCATGTGCCACACGCCCGCACCGCACGCCAGGGGTGGTAAGTCATCGTGGATTTCGTCGTCTTCCCCGATCATCCCGCGACCGGTCCGCTGTGCCTGTGTCTGCGGCGCGACCCCACCGTGCGGACGGTGCGCCACCCCTCCGGACGCCCCTGGATCATGGGTCGCTGGACCGATGACGAGACCGTCGCGGCCGGTTCGGGACCGGACCGGCTGCTGCTGCTCGGCACGACCTCGGCCGACGCCGACACCCTGGACCGGCTGCTGCGCCGGCTGCGCCGCCTCGAAGACCTGGACAGCCGGGTCCGCGAACTGCCCGGCAGCTTCTTCCTGCTGGCCACCATGGGCCGCCGCGTCCGGTGCCAGGGCAGCCTGTCGACGGTCCGGCAGATCCATCACGCGGGCATCAACGGCGTCACGGTCGCGGGCAGCCGCCCGCAGGACCTGGCGGCGCTGGCCCGCGAGGCGGCCGCCGCCGGCCTGCCCACCGGCGCCCCGGGCCTCGGCTCCGTCGACGAGGAGAGCCTGGCGCTGCGGCTGCTCGCGCCGTTCGCGCCGTTCCCGCTCGCCCAGCGCCCCTCCTGGCGGGCGGTGCACGTCGTCGCGCCCGGCCACTGCCTGACGCTGGACGCCGACGGACGGCACACCACGGCGCGCTGGTGGCAGCCGCCGCGGCCCGACCTGTGGCTGGAGGACGCCGCCGAGTCCGTACGCGACGCCCTGACCGAGGCGGTACGCGTACGCACCCGCGCGCCGACGGTCAGCGCCGACCTCTCCGGCGGCATGGACTCCACCAGCCTGTGCTTCCTCGCCGCCCGCGACAGCACCCGGCTGATCACCACGGCCTGGGTGTGCCGGGACGAGGCCAACGACGACAGCATGTGGAGCGGCCACGGCGCGGCCCTGCTGCGGACTGCCGAGCACCTGCCGCTCCCGTACGCCGAAGCGCCCACCTGGTACGCCCCGCCGCGGCCGGGGCTCGGCGACCCGGCGGGCCCGCTCGCCGTGGTCCGGGAGAGCGCCCGCCTCGCCCACCAGGCCGGCCTCGTCGCCGCCCGCGGCTCCCGTACCCACCTGGTCGGCGTGGGCGGCGACGAACTGTTCTGCCCGCGCCCGGTGGCGCTGAACTCCCTGGCCCGTACGGACTTCCGCTCCGCCGCCCGGCGCGCGTGCACCGCCCGCCGCCTCGGCCGCTGGACGCTGGTCGACACCCTGCGCACCCTGTTCGGCGGCGTCCCGTACCCGCAGTGGCTGGAGTCCTGCGCCGACCGGATCGTGCCCGGCGTGCGCTCCGGCGACAGCGGCGCCGACTGGGAGGTCGTGCCGGCCATGCCGCCGTGGGCGCATCCGGACGCGGTGGCCACCGTCCGCCGTCTGATGCGCGAGGCGGCGGCCGGGGAGCCGGAGCCCTTCGCGCCGCTGCGCTGCCAGCACGAGACACTGCGGGCCGCCGTCCGGGCCGGGGAGATCATGCGCGGCGCGGGCGCCCTGGCCGCGCCCCACGGCGTCGCCTTCGAGGCCCCGTTCCTGGACGACAACGTGATCGAGGCGGCGCTGAGCGTGCGGCTCGCCGACCAGGTCGCGTTCGGCTCGTACAAGCCCCTGCTCAGCGCGGCGATGCGCGGCATCCTGCCGGACGCGGTACGGGCCCGGGGCACGAAGGGCGAGCACAGCGCCGAGGTCTACGCGGGCCTGCGCCGCCACCGCGGGGCCCTGTCCGCGCTCTGCGACGACTCACGCCTGGCCGGTCTGGGCCTGATCCGGCCCGAGGCGCTGCGGACGGTCCTGACCTCGCTGCAGCCGCTTTCCCGCACTCTGCAACCTCTCGACCCCACCCTGGCGGCCGAGTACTGGCTGCGCTCCCTCCAGGAGACGCAGACGCCCGTCCTTGCCCGCCCCACCGTTCCCGCCGCGGAAGGAGCCTGAACCCGATGTTCGCCCTCGCCCCCCATGTCAGCAGTGTGCGCACCCCCGGAGGCATGGTGCTGCTCAACGCCCGTACGGGCCGCTACTGGCAGATGAACAACACCGGCGCGTTCGTCCTGGAACACCTCCTGGCGGGCGGCACCTGCGCGTCGGCCGCCGACGAGCTGCGCTACCGGCACCCCTCGGCAGCCGACCGGGTGGCCGCGGACGCCGTCGCGCTGCTGGAGTCGCTGGTGTCGGCGAAGTTGGTGACCTCGTGAGCTACCCGGTCGCCGCGGGCGGCCCGGTGCGCCTGTCGTTCGCCGCGCGCTGCGCCACCCTGGGCTGTGTCGCCGCGGCCCGCCTCCTGACGTCGTTCTCCCCGCGCACCCTGTGCCGGGTGCTGGATTCCGTACGGCGTGGCGCCCGTCCGGCCACCGAGCCGGAGGCCGTACGCGCCCGGCATGCCGTCGTCACGGTCAGCGTGCGGTGCGCGGGCAACGGCTGCCTGCAACGCTCGGTGGCGACGGCGCTGTTGTGCCGGCTGCGCGGGCGGTGGCCGCAGTGGTGCACGGGAGTGCGGACGGAACCGTTCCGCGCCCATGCGTGGGTCGCGGTGGACGGCCGTCCCGTGGGCGAGCCCGACGACACCCGGCTCTACCACCCGCTGCTGTCCGTGCCCCGCTGAGCGGTGGCGCGTACGGCCCCGCCGAGGCGGTCAACCATTGCGTTCGCACACCCGGTTTGGCGGGACGTGACCCGTGCACCGGACACCTCTCCCTTGCCTCGGGCCCCGTCCGTCCCGGCCGGAAAACGCGCTTGTGGACGTTGGGGTCTCTGCTCACCATCGGATGGTGCTCCAGCGGCGCCGGGCCCACCGGCGCGCCGGCACGACACCTGTGACCTGACGGCCGGTATTTCCGGGTGCAACAACCTCAGGCCCTGAAATGTCCGGCCTTCACCATCCGGCAAGAGGGGACCACCAGATGGACATCACCAAGATCGAAGCGTATGTCGCCACCGCGGACGAGGCCGACGCCGGCACCAACGGCTGGGTCTACCTCGGTATGGGCGGCCGGGAGTTCCTGCTCGACACCTCCGCCGACGACTTCGAGCGCGGCGCCAAGGCCACGTACACCCTCGGCGACGGCACCAACCTGCTGAACGCGGACCACAACGACCCGCGCCGGCCGCAGCTGCGCACCGAGGACCTGGACCGCTTCCCGGTCTACATCCGGTTCGCGAGCGACGGCGAGAAGGACAACTGGCTGCTGGAGCGCGTCGTCGTCACCGTCAACCCCGACGAGAAGGTCCCGCACCAGTTCGACAGCCCCTCGCTGATGGGCGAGGGCGGCGACCGCAAGATGTGGCTGAGCAAGGCCACCGGGCAGTTCTGTTACCTGCGGCGCGCCTGACCGTCCGAGGCGCCCGGCGGCGAAGGTCCGCCGGCGGGGAGTGCCGGCCGGTCGTGTGGTGCCGGCCGGTACGCCCCGCGGGTCCGCCCTCGCGACCCGTACCTCTCACGGGTCCGCGACCGTGACCGGTGCATCCCCGGGTGCCCGGTACGTTCCGCGGGCCCTCAGCCGGTGGCCGCCCGCCGTGGCGGTGCCATGCGGATGACGTTGTCGCACACGTCGAGCCGGGCCCGCCGGCCGCTCTCGTCCCACACCTGGACCAGCGTGCCCTTGGTGTCGCGCGGCGCCGTCACCTCGGCGGAGCCGTTGCTCACCAGGCATTCCGCGGGGTCCGGCCGCCCGGGTTCGGCGTCCCGGTAGCGCAGGTCGACCACGACGCCCGTACCGCTGGGCAGGTTCACCGCGCGGGCCCGGCCGTGCCCCACGCCGCCCGCCTCGGGCCCCTTGCCGACGCGTACGAGGAAGTCGGGGAAGCCGCGGAAGATGCACTCGTCCGCACCGGTGTTGACCGCCGAGAGGCGGCCTTCCCGGTGGGCGCCGTGGGCCTTCTTCTTCAGCGTGACCTTCCACCTCAGATCCTTGGTCGTGCAGCTCGCGTGCAACGCGTCGACACGCGGTTCGTCGCAGGCGACCAGGCCACCGCTCAGGACGAGCGTGGCCAGGGCCGCCACGGTCAGCGGGCGCTTGCGCACGGGACCCCCAGTAGTCCGGCTGTCGTTCCTGCCGTCCATAGGGAGGGATTCCAGCGCTTATAGGTTGCTTATACGGCAAAAGTTCGGCCGTCACCCACGGTGTTCCATCAGGGCCGCGTCCTCCTCGGGCAGCCACACCGGGCCGTCCGGTCGCCGCAGCCACCCGTGTTCGGCGGCCAGCTCCCGGCAGGCCGTACGGAGCGCGTCCAGGCCCGGGTGGCGCAGGCCGCGCCGCCACACCAGGGATATCGGCGAGAGCGGCACGGGGTCGGTGACCGGCCGCAGCGCCATGCCGGGCACATCGATGAACTCGACGCTGGCCAGCACCGACCAGCCCTGTTTGCGCACCACGCGCAGGAACTCCGCCGATCCCTCGATCTCCGGGAACGGCGCGGCCATCGCGATGCCCCGTCCGGTGAAGAGGCGGGCGGCGAGGTCGGTCCACTCGGCGGTGTGCGGGTTTCCGGCCCCGGCGTAGAGGGTCTCGCCCGCGAGGGCGGACAGCGGCACGGCGGGCCGGGCCGTCAGCGGGTGGTCCTCGTCCAGGAGGACGGCCATCGGCTCGTACCGGACGGGCCAGTGTTCCAGACAGGCCCGGACGGCCGGGGGCAGTCCGGCGACGCGTCCGAAGGAGACGTCCAGCCGTCCGGCGGCGAGTTCGGCCGCCGCGCCGGTCAGGCCGCTGTGGAAGCGCGCGACGAGTTCGCAGGCGGGGGCCAGCCGGCGGGCCTCCTGCAACACGGCGTGTGCCGTGCCGATGGGGACACTGACGTCGACCAGCAGCGGACGGTCCTCGGGGGCGTGGAAGGCGGCGGCCAGGTCGTCGTGGGCGGCCAGCACCCGGCGCGCGTACGGGAGCAGCCGGGTGCCCTCCTCGGTGAGGGCGACCCGGCGCGTCGTACGGTCGAAGAGGTCGGCCCCCACTTCCCGTTCCAGCCGCCGGATGTCGCGGCTGAGGGCCTGCTGGGCGACGTACAGCCGGGTGGCGGCGCGGGTGAAGTGCAGTTCGTCGGCGACGGCGGTGAAGGCGCGGAGCAGACGCGGGTCGAGGTCTCGGGGCACGCGCTCATCGTGCCACCGGCGCGCGCGGGGTACGGGCGCGTCTCCGTGATTGACAACGGGAGTGCGTGAATGCGTACGGATCAGGTGTTGGACGGGGAACGGGCCGTGCGGCGACCGTAGTTGCGTGATCCTCTTCCTCGCCGCCCGCCCGGTGACCGCCCCGCCCGTTCCGCCCGCCCGCCGCCGGCGCCGCCGCTCCCCCGCCGCGCTCCGGCGCGTACTCGTGCCGTACGGACGGATCTTCGCCGTCCCCGGCGCCCGCGCCTTCACCGCCGCCAACCTCCTCGCCCGGCTGCCGATGGGCATGTTCAGCGTCAGCGCGATCCTGATGATCGCCGGATCGCGCGGCTCGTACGCGCTGGCCGGGGCGGTCACCGCGACCGGGCTCGCGGCGACGGCGGTCGCCGGGCCGTGGACGGCGCGGCTGGTCGACCGGTACGGACAGGCCAGGGTCGCCGTCCCCGCGACGGCACTGGCCGTCCTCGGATCGCTCGCCCTGCTGCTGTGCGTCCGCTTCGGCGCGCCGTCCTGGACGCTCTTCGCCGCGTACGCCTGCACCGCGACCACCCCGAACACCGGCGGCATGGCACGCGCCCGCTGGGCTTACCTCCTGCGCGACGACCCGGGCGCGCTGCACACCGCCAACTCCTTCGAGCAGGCGGCCGACGAGGTGTGCTTCATGCTCGGACCGGTGCTGGCGGCCTTCCTGTGCACCGGGCTCTTCCCTGAGGCGGGCACGCTGACCGGCGCGGCGCTGCTGCTGACGGGTGTACTGCTGTTCGCCGCCCAGCACCGTACAGAACCGCCGGTCGCGGCCGTGTCCGCCCACCACGGCGCCGGACGTCTGGTGACATCACTGCTGCCCCTCCTGCTGACGTTCCTCGCCACCGGCGCCGTCTTCGGATCGCTGGAAGTCGTCACCATCGGCTTCACGGACGCACACGGACAGCGCGCCGTGGCGGGCCCGCTGCTCGCCCTCCAGGCGGCCGGGTCCTGCGCGGCAGGCCTCCTGTACGGAGTGCTGCGCCCGGCCGGACCGGCGGACCGCCGCCTCGTACGGTGCGTCGCCGCCATGGCCGCGCTGATGTGGCTGCCGTTCACGGCGGCGGGCGCGGGCGGCGGGGTCCTCCTGGGGGCAGCCCTGCTGCTCGCCGGAATGGCCACGGCGCCGACCATGGTCACCGGCATGGGCCTGATCCAGTCGCGGATACCGGCCGACCGCCTGAACGAGGGCATGACGCTGGCCGTGACCGCACTGCTGACCGGCATCGCGGCGGGCTCGGCGGGCGGCGGCTGGGCCGTGCAGCACCTGCCGGCGGGCACCGCGGCGGGCTACACCGTGCCCGCCACTGCGGCAGCCCTGGCCCTGGCCGCGGCCGGCACCGCACACGCCGTACGGGCCGCCCGGCGGCCGTCGTGAGGACCGCAGCGCGGCGGCGACGACAAAGACGGCAACGACAAAGGCCCCGCTGCCTGGACAGCGGGGCCTTCGCCTCACATGGGGTGACGGGTCCGGGGGCCGGGGCCTCCGGTTTCTCCGTCGAGTGGAGATGGCGGGAATCGAACCCGCGTCCAACGGTGCGGAAACAGGGCTTCTCCGAGCGCAGTCCGCTGCGATTTTCTCAGCCCCGGAGATCTCGCGGACACGTCTCCGACGGGCTCAGTCACTGTTTGATTTCCTCCCAGGACCCGTGACCGGACCTAGAAGTTTAGTTCCCTAGCTGATGCCAGGATCCGGGTCGGGAACACCCCCGGGCTGACACTTCGCAAGTCGCTACTTAGGCAGCGAGGGCGAAGGAATCGCGCTTGGTGTTGGCGATTATTTTTTGCGACATATGGTTTACGAGATCATTGCCGCTTCCTCGGCTCGCTTCCCCTGCTTCGACATCCGCTGTCGAAACCGATCATCCCCATGTTGTTTTTTCAAGGTGGTGCCTGCACCGGCGTGCGGTGCGCAGCCCATCGTACGTGACCAACGCGCGACGATGCCAGCGTATTCCTGCCCGGTCAGCCGCGCTCGCGCCGCTTGGCCGCCGAGATCGCCCGGTGCGCCTCGCGACGGTCCTGCTGCTCGCGCAGCGTCTGCCGCTTGTCGTACTCCTTCTTGCCCTTGGCGAGCGCGATCTCGACCTTCGCGCGGCCGTTCGTGAAGTACAGCGACAGCGGCACGATCGTGTGGCTGGTCTCCTGCGACTTCGACTCCAGCTTGTCGATCTCCAGGCGGTGCAGCAGCAGCTTGCGCTTGCGGCGCGCGCTGTGGTTGGTCCACGTGCCCTGGGCGTACTCCGGGATGTGCACGTTGTGCAGCCACGCCTCGCCGCGGTCGATCTGCACGAAGCCGTCGGCCAGGGATGCCCGGCCCTGGCGCAGCGACTTGACCTCGGTGCCGGTCAGCACCAGCCCGCACTCGTACGTGTCCAGGATGAGGTAGTCGTGCCGCGCCTTCTTGTGCTGGGCGATGAGCTTGCGGCCGGTCCCGTCGTCCTTCTTGTTGTTCTTCTTGGCCTTGGACGTCTTAGTCATAGTGGAGCCATTTTCGCACTACGCCCCGCCCCCGAGGCCACTCAATACTGTGCGGGCGCGCGCCGGGGCGTCGTCCTCGGCGGTCAGGTCCGGGGTGATGCCGCGCCCGTCGACCGTGCGGCCCGACGGCGTGCGGTAGTGGCCGACGGTCAGCTCGGCGACCGAGCCGTCCGGCTGCTCGCTGGGCAGCTGCACCGAGCCCTTGCCGAAGGTCGGGGTGCCGACGAGCACCGCGCGGCCGCGGTCCTGGAGCGCCCCGGCCAGCAGCTCGCCGGCGCTCATCGTGCCGCCGTCCACGAGCACCGCGAGGGGGATCTGTGTGTTCCCGCCGTCCTTCGCGTACAGGGCGCGCTGGCTGCCGCGGACGTCGTACGTGGCGACCAGGCCGCCCTCCAGGAAGGCGGAGGCGGCGGTGACCGCCTCGTGCACCAGGCCGCCGGTGTTGCCGCGCAGGTCCAGCAGCACACCGCCGCGCGGGGAGGCGGCGCGCACCGCCCGGCGGATCTCCTCGCCCGTGCCGCTGCTGAAGGCGCCGACGGTGATGCGGGTGGGCCCGTCCGGGCCGTCGGGGTGGTCGGTGGTCACGTTCCGGTCCCGCAGGCGGGCCCGGTGCAGGGTCTCGGTCCACTGGCGCGTACCGCGCCGCAGCTCCAGGGCGACGCTGCTCCCGGCGCCCGGCGCGAGGCCTTCGGCGGCCGGTCCGGCGTCGCCGCGCAGCCGTGCCACGACCTCGGTGATCCGGCTGCCCCGCGAGGCCACGCCGTCCACCGCGCGCAGGTCGTCGCCCGCGCGCAGGCCGGCCGCCGCGGCGGGGCCGCCGGGCCGTACCCGGGAGACCAGGGCGCGGCCGTCCGCCGCCTGCCGCAGCCACAGGCCCACGCCCACGTACTCGCCGTTCAGCTCCTGCTGGAAGTCCTCGTACTCGCGGGCCGAGAACGCCGTCGACCAGCGGTCACCACTGCGGCTGACGACGTCGTCCGCCGCCTGGGAACCCGTCGCGTGCGGTCCGTCAGCGGGCCGGCCGGCGCGCTGCGCCCGGTGGACGCGGTCCGCCTCGGCGGCCGCGCGCCCGGATATCCGCCGTTCGTCCCCCGGGTGTCCGCTCTCCTCCCAGGTGCCCGCCGCCGCGCCGGTGGCCAGCACACTGACGAAGACCAACGTCAGGGCCGCCCCGCGGCGGCTGCGGCGGGGCCGGACGAACAAACACGGGCCCGTCATGCCGGTGAGTGTAGGCCAGAAAGAAGCGCCGTACGGGGAGTTGACCGTACGGCGCCCTTGGCTTACGTCACACCTTGAGGTACTTGCGGAGCGCGAAGAACGCGGCGAGCGCCGGCATCAACAGACCGATCAGCAGCACCAGCGGCAGCACGGCCACGACCGAATCCCAGCCAATGAAGTTGATGACCTGGATCCGCGCGGCCAGCCAGTTGTTGATCAGCACCCACTTGCCGCCGACGATCAGCACACAGGCGAACACCGCCCCCAGCAGGCCCGCGATGGCCGCCTCCAGGATGAACGGCATCTGGATGTAGAAGCTGGAGGCGCCCACCAGGCGCATGATCCCGGTCTCCCGGCGCCGGCTGAACGCCGACACCCGCACCGTGTTGACGATCAGCATCAGCGCCACCACCAGCATCAGCGCCATCACCACCAACGCGGCGATGTTCATGCCGTTGAGGAGGTTGAACAGCGGTTCGACGGTGTCCCGCTGGTCCTGCACCTCCTGGACACCGGGCCGCTCGGAGAACGCCGACTTGATCACTTCGTACTTCGTCGGGTCCTTCAGCTTGACCCGGAAGGACTCCTGGAACTGGTCCGGGGTGACCAGGCCCGCGATGGGCGTGTCACCGAACTGCTCCTTGTAGTGCTTGAACGCCTCGTCGCTGGACTCGTGCGTCACGCTCTGCACGATCGGCAGGCGGTCCAGCTCCGCCTTGATGTCGTTCTTCTGCTGCTCGGTGGCCGCGCCCTTGGCGCAGTTGGCACCGGTCTCGGTGTCGTTCTTGTTGCAGAAGAAGACGGAGACGTTGACCTTGTCGTACCAATAGCCCTTCATCGTGCTGACCTGGTCGCGCATCAGCAGCGAGGCGCCGAACAGACCGAGCGAGAGGGCGACGGAGACGATGACCGCGAAGGTCATCGTGAGATTCCGGCGGAGACCGACGCCGATCTCCGACAGGACGAACTGGGCGCGCATGGCGTCCTTTCAGTGCTGGGGGCCGTACACGCTTAGTGCTGGTAGCCGTACACGCCACGCGACTGGTCGCGCACGAGCCGGCCCTTTTCGAGTTCCATGACGCGCTTGCGCATCTGGTCGACGATCTGCTGGTCGTGGGTGGCCATGACCACCGTCGTACCGGTCCGGTTGATCCGGTCCAGCAGCTTCATGATGCCGACCGAGGTCTGCGGGTCGAGGTTGCCGGTGGGCTCGTCCGCGATGAGCAGCAGCGGACGGTTGACGAACGCCCGCGCGATGGCGACGCGCTGCTGCTCACCACCGGACAGCTCGCCCGGCATCCGGTCGTCCTTGCCGCCGAGGCCGACGAGGTCGAGCACCTCGGGGACCGTCTTGCGGATCTGGCCGCGCGGCTTGCCGATGACTTCGAGGGCGAAGGCGACGTTCTGTCCCACCGTCTTGTTGGGAAGCAGCCGGAAGTCCTGGAATACGGTGCCCACCTGGCGCCGCATCTGCGGCACCTTCCAGTTGGAGAGCTTCGCGAGGTCCTTGCCCAGTACGTGCACGGCGCCATGGCTGGCGCGCTCCTCACGCAGGAGCAGACGCAGGAAGGTGGACTTGCCGGAGCCCGAGGAGCCCACCAGGAAGACGAACTCGCCGCGCTCGATCTCCAGGGAAACATCCCTGAGGGCGGGGCGGTTCTGCTTCGGGTAGGTCTTGGAGACGTTGTCGAATCGGATCACTGATGCACCACGGTCGACCTGGGTAGCGGCACGGGATGCCCCTGTCGTGGCTCCCGTCGGTGAGCGTGACCATACGCGAGTCTCGCGCGAAGGCGCAGTCGCCGTTCGGGGTTGGTGCGTTTATTCACGGCATCTACGGGGACAAAACGAGCACATTCCGGCCCGTGGATCCGGGCCGTCGCGCCGAAAAGGCCGGAAGCCGACCGGGGCGCGCCGTTCCGCCGACGAGCTGGCACAGTGGTAGAGGGAACCATCGTGGTCGCCTGCGCGTTGCAGCGGTTGAGGAGGAGGTCGCATGACGTACGACCGGCTGGTGTGCGCCAACTGCGCGGCCCCCGTGAACGAGGGCCGCTGCCCCGTGTGCCGGGCCAGCAGGGAACGGCTGCAGGAGACCGGGCTGTTCGGCCAGGTGACGCCCGCGGCCCTGGTGGCGCTGCTGGTGGCGCTGATCGCGCTGGCGATACTGGTGCACCAGGCCGCCTGAGGCGGGCCCGGACCACCGGACCCCCGCGTGACGCTTCGCGTACGGAGCGTCACCGCGCCCGGTGCGCCGCGGACATGAGCACACCGAAGGGCCCGGACCGCTGCTCGCGCTCCGGGCCCTTCGTCACGCACTGCCCCGCGTACGGGGCGGAGCCTGGTGTCAGGCCGCGGCCGCGCCGCCGCCGTTCTTGTTGATCAGGCGCGGCATCAGGCGGAAGCCGATGCCACCGGCGATCATCGTCGCCGCGCCGACGAGCAGGAAGGTGGTGCCGGAGGCACCGGTCTCCGCCAGCTCGCCGCCCTTGGCCTGCTGCTGCGGCTGGCCGGGCGTGTTCACGATCTGCTCGTTGCCCTCGCCGGGCTGCTCGATCGGCGTGGTGCCCTCGTTGTCGGTGCCGGTGCCGGTGCCGTCGTCGCTGCCACCGGTGGAGCCGCTGCCACCGGTGGAGCCGCTGCCGCCGGTGGAGCCACTGCCACCAGTGGAGCCGCTGCCGCCGGTGCTGCCCGAACCGCCCGTGCTGCCCGAACCGCCGGTGCTGCCCGAGCCGCCGGAGTGGCCGCCGCCGGTCTGCGAACCGGACTGGCCGCCGGTCTGGGTGCCGCCGGTCTGGCTGCCGCTCTGACCACCGGTCTGCGTGCCGCCGGTCTGGGCACCACCGGTCTGGGTGCCGCCGGTCTGACTGCCGCCGGTCTGGCTGCCGGACTGGCCACCAGTCTGGGTGCCACCGGTCTGGGTGCCGCTCTGGCCGCCGGTCTGGCCGCCGGTCTGGCTGCCCGACTGGCCGCCGGACTGGGTGCCACCGGTCTGGCTGCCCGACTGGCCGCCCGTCTCGTTACCGCCGGTCTGACTACCGGACTGACCACCGGTCTCGTTACCGCCGGTCTGGCTGCCCGACTGCCCACCAGTGATCAAGCCGCCGGTGGTGGTCTCGCCGGTGGTGCTGCCACCGGAGTCCCCGCCACCGTCGAAGATGTCACCCAGGCCACCGATCAGGCCGCTGGAGTGGGAACCGGATGCCTGGTCCGTGCCGACCGCCGAGGCCGCGCCGGCCGCGGTGAGCGACGCACCGGCCGCGATCACCGCACCGGCCGCAATGCGCGCTACGCGCAGCCGCGTCTTCTTCGTCATGTACTGCTACCCCCAGTAGCTACTCGTCATGGGAGCATCGCTGTTCGGGGCAGCAGCCGACCCGGGTAGGCGAGTTGCCGTACCGCCCTGCGGCCGTCGCACTCAGATCCCCGTTCACACGCACACCCCAGACATACGTATGCCACGTACCACCCTTCCCAGTTCTCACATCATCGTCAAGGTCAAATAAAGGTGCGATGACCGAATTGAGGGGAGTTGCGGGGTCCATGGACGTATGACTGTGACCAAACCGCCACATGGTCGAACGGCAGCGAAAAACAACTGCCGCTCAATAAGCGACAGTTGTTTTCACGCATTATCCGGACGGTGTTTTCCGGCGGCTTGTGCCGGAGGGTTACTTCCCCTGTTCCTGCTGCTTGCGCCAGCGAATGCCCGCTTCCAGGAAGCCGTCGATGTCGCCGTCGAGCACGCCCTGCGGATTACCGACCTCGAACTCGGTACGCAGGTCCTTGACCATCTGGTACGGGTGCAGAACGTACGACCGCATCTGGTTGCCCCAGGAATTGCCGCCGTCGCCCTTGAGCGCGTCCATCTTGGCCTGCTCCTCCTGGCGGCGGCGTTCGAGCAGCTTCGCCTGGAGGACGTTCATCGCGGTCGCCTTGTTCTGGATCTGCGAGCGCTCGTTCTGGCAGGAGACGACGATGCCGGTCGGGATGTGCGTCAGGCGCACCGCGGAGTCGGTGGTGTTGACGCCCTGGCCGCCGGGGCCGGAGGAGCGGTACACGTCGACGCGCAGCTCGGACTCGTCGATCTCGATGTGGTCGGTCTGCTCGACCACCGGCAGCACCTCGACGCCCGCGAAGGACGTCTGGCGGCGGCCCTGGTTGTCGAAGGGCGAGATGCGCACGAGGCGGTGGGTGCCCTGCTCGACGGAGAGCGTGCCGTAGGCGTACGGCACCTGGATGGCGAAGGTGGTCGACTTGATGCCGGCCTCTTCGGCGTACGAGGTCTCGTACACCTCGGCCTTGTAGCCGTGCCGCTCGGCCCAGCGCAGGTACATGCGCTGGAGCTTCTCGGCGAAGTCGGCGGCGTCCACGCCGCCGGCCTCGGCACGGATGTTGACGACGGCCTCGCGGGAGTCGTACTCGCCGGACAGCAGCGTGCGGACCTCCAGCTCGTCGACGGCCTTGCGGACGTCGGCCAGCTCGCTCTCGGCCTCGGCCCGGGTCTCGTCGTCCCCCTCGGCCTCGGCGAGCTCGAAGAGCACACCGACGTCGTCGACCCGGCCGCGCAGTTCCTCGGCCCGGCGCAGCTGGCCCTGGAGATAGGACAGCCGGCTGGTGATCTTCTGCGCGCTCTCCGGGTCGTCCCAGAGGGACGGCGCCGCTGCCTGCTCCTCAAGCGCGGCGATATCGGCCCTCATCTTGTCGAGGTCCAGGACGGCCTCGATCGACCCCATGGTCGAGGAGAGGGACTTCAGCTCTTCGGATACATCGACGACTGCCACGCTCCCCAGCCTAACGGCTGCCGCCGTCTGCGTGTCCCGAGCCTCGCGCCGCTTCCCGGGCGGCGGCGCGAGGAGGCAGGTGGGGAGGGGTGCGGACCGGTGGCACGGCCGCCGCTCCGACCGGCGGGCCGGGGCGGCGGCCCGGGTCAGGGGGCCGGCCGCGGGGTCAGCGCGTGGGCCGCGGGGTCGTCGCGTCGGAGTGCTGGACGCCCGGCCTGGCGTCGCCGGAGTCGCCGTGCTGGGAGGCGAACCAGCCACCGAGTCCGGCGGCGGCCACCACCGCGGCGGCGGCCAGGCCCAGTTTCACCCGGCGGCGGCGCACCGCCTCGCGGTGCCGGGCCGAGCCGGCCCGGGGCTCGCCCGCGGCGCGCGGGGCACGTGCCGTGCCGTGGGCACCGCCCGCCAGCTCGTCCGGGCCGGGGACGCGCATGCTCGTGTGGGTCTCGCGGTTCGAGTCGGGGGCGGCCGAGCCGTGGACGAGCGGTACGGCGCCGCGCGGCCGGGAGCCGCCCGGCGCGACCGGCGGGTAGAGGGACTCGTCGTACGCACCGGACCCGGATCCGGCGGTACCGGACGCGTACGGGCCGGTGGCGGCCTCCTCGGGCTCCTCGGCGGCCTGGTCGCCGTCGGGCTCGTCGATGTCCAGCGGCGGGTGACCCGCCAGGTCCGGCAGGATCTCGCGCAGCCGGGCGGCCAGTTCGGGGGCGCGCAGCCGGGAGGCGGGCGCCTTGGCCAGGCACTGCAGGAGCAGCTGCCACAGTTCGTCCGGGATGCCCGGCAGCGGCGCCACGGCCTCGGTGACGTGGCGGCGCAGCACCGCGCCGGGGTGGCCGCCGCCGAAGGGGGTGAAGCCGGCCAGCATCTCGTACAGCACCGTGGCGAGCGCGTACACGTCGACGGACGCGCGCGGCGGCAGGCCTTCGATGATCTCGGGCGCGAGGTAGTCGGGCGTGCCGATGACCTTGGTGGCCCGGGTGTGCCGGGGCGTGTCGACGAGGCGGGCGATGCCGAAGTCGGTGAGCAGCGCGGGGTGGGCGCCGCCGGGTCCGAGCGGCCCCTGCATGTCCAGCAGGACGTTCTCGGGCTTCACGTCGCGGTGCACGACGCCGGCCTTGTGGGCGGCGGCGAGGCCGTCGGCCACGTCGGCGGCGATCGCGACGGCGGCCTCCGGGGCGAGGCGGCGCTCCCGGTCCAGGCGGGTGCGCAGGTCCGTACCCCGTACGAGGTCCATGACCAGGGCGAGGTCGTTGCCGTCGACGACCAGGTCGCGCACGCCGACGACGTGCGGGTGGTCCAGGCCGAGCAGCGCCGCGCGCTCCTGGACGAAGCGGCCGACCAGTTCCTGGTCGGCGGCGAGGTCCTCGCGCAGCAGCTTGATGGCGACGGCCCCCTCGGGTCCGTCGCCGAGCCATACCGTGCCGGCGCTGCCGCGGCCAAGGATCTGGTGGGCGGTGTACCGGCTGCCGATCTTCCGTGCCAAGACTGCTCCGACGTGTCGGGCCCGCTGAGCGTCCTCAGGGGGCTGAAGGTGGCGTCAAAGCTACGCGGGTGCCAGGGGGTTCCGTGCCCAGGATGGGCCCGGCTGTCACTTCTGTGGGGGAAATCGCCCCCCGGAAGTCGACAAATCCCCTCAGTCGCCGTGTTGGACGCCACCGGCGCACGTCACACGACGCCCTTGTGTCACTTGCCGAACCAGTTGCCGACGTCGTTGAAGAAGTTCCGGACGCTGCCGATGATGTCGCCGATCTGTTCGAAGTAGCCCTTGGTCGTACCGATCCACTCCTGGAGCGGGGAGAACTCCCAGACCGCCCAGCCGCCGACGAACAGGATCACCAGCACGAACAGGCAGCCCTTCAGGCAGCCCAGGCCGGGGATGCGCATCGGGTTGGCGCTGCGCTGCCGGGGCTCGCGGCGCGGCCGGGGCTCCCGCTCCGGCGGCCGCTCGGGCTCGTAGCGCTGGGGCGGCGGCTGCTGCCGGCGCGGTGCCTGCTGCGGCTGGTGCTGCGGCGGCTGATAGGGCGCGGGCGCCTGCTGCTGGTACGGCGCCGGGGCCTGCTGCTGGTACTGCGGCGGCTGCTGGGGGCGCTGCTGGGGCTGTGCGGGCTGCCGCTGCGGACGGCGCTGCAACGGATCCTGACCGGGATCCAGGTACTGGGTCTGCTCGTTGCGGTCCCGGGCGGCCCGCATCTGGGACTCCCAAGGGTGCGGCCCCTCGGCCTGACCGCCGGGCGGGCCCGGCGGTACGGGCGGCATCGCGCGGGTCGGATCGGCGCCGCCCTGGCCGTAGCCCTGGCCCTGACCGCCGTTGCCGGAGGCGAGCACCTGGGTCGGGTCGGCGTCCGGGCCGCCCTGGCCACTGGTGGACGGCAGCACGCTGGTCGCCGCGGCCGGGTCGTACGAGCCGCCGGTGGACGGCAGCACCTGGGTCGGGTCGGCGTCGCCCGAAGCGCCGGTGCCGGTGCCGGTGCCGGGCACCGTGGCGGGCGACGGGTCCGGCGCGAGCAGCGCGGCGACGCCGAGCGCGGCCTCGGCCTGCGCCGGGGTCGCGTGCACGCCGACGCCCGCGGCGACCGTGCGCAGCGCGCGGGCCAGGTTCTCGGCGCTGGGCCGGTTCCCCGGCTCCTTGCTCAGGCAGCGCTCTATGACCGTCCACAGCGGCTCAGGGACGGTGGACGGGCGGCGCGGCTCCTCGCTGAGGTGGCGGTGCAGCACTTCGAGGGCACTGGCGCCGCCGAACGGCGGACGGCCGGTGACCAGCTCGTACAGCAGGATGCCGGCGCCGTAGATGTCCACGGCGGAGGTCTGCGGGCGGCCCTCGGCGGACTCCGGCGCCACGTAGGCGGGGGTGCCGACGAATTCGTGGGTGCGGGTCAGGCCGGGCGAGTCCGCGAGGCGCGCGATGCCGAAGTCGGTGAGCATCGGGTGCAGCTCGGCGGTGTCGCCGTCGCCGGTGCCCTGGAGCAGGACGTTGGCGGGCTTCAGGTCGCGGTGCACGACGCCGTCGGCGTGGCTGGCGGCCAGCGCGTCGGCGATCTGCGCGGTCAGCAGGGCCGCCGCGACGGGGCTGAAGGGCCCGTTGTCGCGCAGGTGGCGGTGCAGGTCGGGGCCGTCGACGAGGTCCATGACCAGGGCGAGCAGATCGCCCTCGACGACCAGGTCGCGGGTGCGGACGATGTTCGGGTGGGTGAGCCGCAGCAGCACCGAGCGCTCGCGCAGGAAGCGCATGACGACGTCCGGGTCGTGCGCCAGCTCCTCCTTGAGGACCTTGATCGCGACCGTCTCGCCGGGCTCCCCGGCCACCGCGGCCTCGGCGCCCGCCGTTTCCCTCTGACGGGCACGCCAGACGGTGCCCGTGGCGCCGCGTCCCAGCGGCTCCTCAAGCAGGTACTTGCTGCCTACCGGCCGCACGTGCGCTCCCTGGTCGTGATCGATCCTTGCCGGGCCGGTGGGTCGCGGCGGCCCGTCGCCCCACTGTAGTGCCGCCGAACGGGCCGTACGGCGGGACGATCGGGCGGGGCTCGGGGGAAAGACGCGCATTACGGACGGATGGTTGCGGGCGGACCGGGATCGGTGTCCGTGTCCGGCCGAACAGCGAACACCGATGATCGAAAACAGGCCGTTCGCAGTACCCGATCAGGCGGTTTTTCGCCCGGGAGCGACCGATCAAGATCACTGAGTGATGGTCGGCGGGCGTGTTGTCAGTGGCAGGTGCGAGGATGCACCCAGCACGGAAGCGGTGGGGGTGCGGGGCCTCCGTCGCGCGCGTGCGGCGCGGGAGCACGAGCCCCGCGCCCAGGGACTTGTACGTGCCGAGTGCCCGGGCGCGGCGGGGGAGGTCACGGGGCCCCCGCCGACGGTCCGGGCGGAAGGGACCGCTGACGGCGATGCAGATCCGGCTGACCGTCCTCGGGCCGCGCAGCGGCCACCCCACGCGGGCCTGCGACGTCCTCGTCACGGCCCCCGCCGGGACGGCGCTCGCCACGGTCGCGGGCGGCCTCGCGGCCGCCGTGGCCGGGTCCGGCGCGGACATCGGCAGCAGCGGCAGCGGCAAGGGCGGTGCCGGCGCGGGCGGCTCCGGCGGCGCCGTCGTGCTGTACGCGGGCGGCGAGCGGCTGGACCCGCAGCGCGCCGCGGTCGGCGAGCCCCCGCTGATCGACGGCGCGGTGCTCTCCCTCGGCGGCCCGGGCCCCGCCCCGGCCCATGGCCTGCCGCACGGCGCGCCCCGGCTGCGGGTCGTCTCCGGGCCGGACGCCGGCGGGGTGCACCTCCTGCACGGCGGCCAGGGCGGCGCGATCCGCGTCGGCCGCTCGGCGGAGGCCGACGTACCCCTCGACGACCCGGACGTCTCCCGGCTGCACTGCGCGGTGACGGTCGAGCCGGACGGCTCGGTGCTCGTCGCCGACCTGCACTCCACCAACGGGACGGCCGTCGGCGGCGCCGAGGTCGGCGAGCGGCCGGTGCCGCTGCCGCCCGGCGCGCTGCTGCGCATCGGCGAATCGGCGCTGCGCCTCCAGGCCGCGCCCGCCGAGCCCGACCCGGCCCTGGCGTGTGCCCCCGACGGCGAGGGCCGGCTGCGCGTCTCCGAGCCGGACGCCGCCGCCCGGGATGCCGAGGGCGCCGCGTGTCCCGGTGCCGCCACCGTCCCCGGCGCGCGCTCCGCCGCACACGACCAGGACACCCGACGGCCCGTGGTGCCGGCGCAGGGCTTCCCGCCCCCTGCCGCCCAGGGCACCACGGCCCACGTCACGGGCCCGTACACCCCTGTCCCGTACGGCGATCCGCGTTCCGGGGAGGAGCTGCCCGCCGCGTACGACAGTCCGGCGCGCCGCGGCACCCCGCTGCGCGGCACCCCGTATCCCGGCAGCCCGCAGGAGCAGTACGCGCCGTACGCCCCGGACGCCGCCGGTGCGGAGCGGACCCACGGCGGCGGGCAGAACCTGGCCTCCGACGAAGAGCCACGCGCCGCGGACCTGCCCGCCGATGAGCTGCGCGACGACCCGCGCCAGGACTCCGGAGCGGCCCCCAAGGCCGCACGCCGGGGCGGCCTCGGCGCCTGGGCCCGCCGGCTGGCCGGCGCCCGGCCCGCCGACGGGCGCGCCGGGGCAGCGCCCGCCCCCGCGCCGACCGTGTGGCAGGAGCAGCAGCGGCAGTCGCAGGCAGCGGCTTCCGGCGCCGCGGACCATACGTACGGGCCCGCGGGCGAGCGGCTGAGCCCGGAGGCGGCCGACGAGCGGTGGCCCGACCCGGCTACGGTGCTGCTGACCGCGCTCGGCCCCGGGCCCCGGCTCTGGGAGCGCGGCCCCGACCACCAGGACGCGCTCACCGTCCGGCTCGGCACGGTCGCGCAGGACGGCGGCCGGGCCGCCGCGCCGGTGACCGTGGAGCTGCGCCGGGCTGGCGCCCTGGGCCTCGCCGGGCCGCGCGCCCGGCTCGGCGGACTCGCGCGCGCCACAGTGGCACAGCTCGCCGCCCTGCACTCCCCCGCCACCCTCGAAATCGTGCTGATCAGCACGGACCGCGCGCGCCCGCTGGAGGACCGGCTGGCCGACTGGTCCTGGCTCGGCTGGCTCCCCCAGGTGCGCCCGGCCCACGCCCAGGACTGCCGGCTGCTGCTCGCGTACGAGAAGGAGCAGGCGACGGCCCGTACGGCCGAGCTGGCGCGCCGCCTCGACGACGGCCCGCTGGGCCCGCACTGGGCCGGTGCCGAACGGTCCGCCGTCGCCTCCGCCGCCGCGCGCTACAACGGCCCGTACACCCTGCTGATCGTGGACGGCGACCCCGGCTCCGCCGCGCTGCGCGAGACGACCGCCCGGCTCGCGGCGAACGGCCCGGCGGCCGGCATCCATGTGCTCTGCCTGGCCGAGACACCCGCCGCCACCCCGGCCTTCCCGCTGGCCGCGACGTACGAGGCCGCCCGTGCGGCGTCGCCCGCGTTCGGCGAGTGCGGCGCGGTCGCGGTGCTGAGCGGCGATGTCGCCACGGCGCTGCGCGTCGTCCAGCCCGGCACGGACCCGAACGGCACGGTCGCCGCGGTCGACGCGGTCTCCGGCGCCTGGGCCGAGCGGTTCGCGCGCGCCCTCGCGCCGCTGCGCGAGGCCGACACGGGCGCCGGCCTCGGCGGGCGCCCGGCGCGCAGTGCGGCGGTACCGCTGCCGGACACCGCCCGCCTGCTGGACGAGCTGGGCCTGGCGCGGGCCACCCCGGCCTCGCTGATGGTCCGTTGGGCCGCCGCCTCGGATCCCGGCCGGGCGGGCGCCGCCGCCGTGCTGGGCGCGGGCCCGCACGGGCCGCTCTGCGCCGACCCGGCCACCGACGCCTGCCATCTGCTGGTCACCGGCGGTCCGGGCAGCGGCAAGACGGAGCTGCTGCGCTCGCTGGCCGCCTCGCTCGCCGCCGCCGACCGCCCGGACCTGCTCGCCCTCGTCCTGGTGGACGGCGCGGGCCCGGAGCGCGGCGAGGGCCTGCGGCTGTGCACGGACCTGCCGCATGTGACCACCCATCTGTCGGCCTCCGACCCGGTGCGGATGCGGCAGTTCGCGCAGGCGCTCAGCTCCGAGCTGAAGCGGCGCGCCGAGATCCTGGCCGGCGGGGACTTCGCCGAGTGGCGGGCCCGGCACCTGCCCGCGCCGCGCACCCCGGCGCCCCGGCGCCCGTCCGACGGTCCGTCCGGCCCGGCCGCCGAGCAGGACTCCACGTCGACGGGCACCCTGCGGCTGCGGGCGCGCAGCGCTCCCGGGCCCGGCCCCGAGGGGCAGGCGCCGCAGACCGTGCCGATGTCCCGGCTGTTCGTGCTGGTCGACGACTTCGACGCGCTGGTCGCCCCGGCCCTCGGCAGTACGGGCCGGCCCGCGGCCGGTTCGGTGGTGCGGGCGCTGGAGGCGGTGGCGCGGGACGGCGTGGCGCTCGGCGTGCATCTGATAGCGGCCACCGGCCACCCGGACCGTACGGCCGACACGGCCACGGACCGCGCGGCCGGACTGCGGGTGGAACTGGGCCCGGCGGCGGACGCGGCCGAGCCGGTGCCGCCCGGCCGCGGCCGGCTGCACCGCGTGGCGGACTCCTCCGTGACGCCGTTCCAGGCCGGCCGGGTGACCGGGCGGATACCCCGTACGTCCACGCTCCGCCCCACGGTCGTACCGCTGGAGTGGGAGCGGATGGGCGATCCGCCGGCCCGCCGCCCGCTGCGCGAGCTGGGCAACGGCCCGACCGACCTGGCCCTGCTGGCGAGCGCCCTGCAGCGGGCCGCCCAGTCCTCCGGAGCGCCCGCCGCTCCGCCGCTGCTCTGAGACCCGGTGTCCGGTCCCCGGCGGCCGGCCGCGCCACGCGCGGGCCCGGCGCGGCGCGCGAAGCGCAATCGTGAGGTGTACGCGAGGGGTAACGGGCCGGTCACGAAAGGCCAGTTGAGGCGAGAGGCGGTATTGCGGGGCCGGTGATCCGGGCGTAGGACTGTGCCCGGCGGGCCGTCGCACGGCGCGGGCCGTCCCACGGCGCTCGGTGCACCGCACGGGAGGGGCTTACGGGGATGGGCACTTCTTCACGCACACGGCGCGCCGGCGCGCGCGCCACCGCAACGACCCGCGCCGCCCTGGCACTTGCCGCGGCGGGCGCCCTGACGCTGACCGCGTGCAGCGGCGGGGGTGACGGCGGTGACGGCGGTGACGGCGGCAAGAGCGAGGGCGGCGACAAAGGCCGCAGCGGCGGTGTCTCCGTCCAGCTTCCCAAGCTGACCGGCCAGAAACTGCAGGTGTCGGCGGTGTGGACGGGCCCGGAGCGGGCGAGCTTCCTGAAGGTGCTGGAGGAGTTCGAGAAGCGCACCGGCGCGACCGTCGACTACATCCCCAGCGGCGACGACATGGCCGGGTTCATCGGCTCGAAGGTGGCCGGCGGCGGGCAGCCGGACGTGGCATTCCCGCCGCAGGTCGGCGTGTTGCGGGAGTTCGCGCGCAAGGGCTGGCTCAAGCCGCTCGGGCCCGAGGCCAAGGAGCAGCTGGCCAAGAACTTCTCCCCGGGCTGGCGGCAGCTGGGCTCGTACGGCAACACCGAGTACGGCGTGTACTACAAAGCCAGCAACAAGTCGTTGATCTGGTACAACGCCAAGGCGTTCGAGAACGCGGGGGTGGCCGAGCCGAAGGACTGGGCGGAGTTCCTCAAGACCGCGCAGACCCTCTCGGACTCCGGGGTGCCGCCGGTCTCGGTGGGCGGCGCGGACGGCTGGACGCTGACCGACTGGTTCGAGAACATCTACCTCTCGCAGGCCGGTCCGGAGAAGTACGACCAGCTCGCCCAGCACAAGATCAAGTGGACCGACCCGACCGTCACCAAGGCACTGACCGCGCTCGGCCGGCTCTTCGGCACGACGGGGCTGCTGGCCGGCGGTAACAGCGGCGCGCTGCAGACCCAGTTCCCCGCCTCGGTCACCCAGACCTTCAGCGGCGGCGACCAGCCGAAGGCCGCCATGGTCTCCTCGGCGGACTACGCCGCCACCAACATCGCCCAGACCAAGGCCAAGGTCGGCACGGACGCCAAGGTCTTCCCGTTCCCCGCGGTGGGCTCCCGGTCGCCGGTGGTGACCGGCGGCGACGCGGCGGTGGCCCTGAAGGACACCAAGGGCGCGCAGGCCCTGCTCACCTTCCTCGCCTCCACGGACGCCGCGAAGATCTGGGCGCAGGCCGGCGGGTTCATCTCCCCCAACAAGGAACTGGACAAGGCCGCGTACGCCAACGACACGATGCGCGAGATAGCCGAGGCGCTGGTCAAGGCGGGCGACGGCTTCCGCTTCGACATGTCCGACCAGGCGCCGGCCAGTTTCGGCGGCAAGCCGGGACAGGGCGAGTGGAAGGACCTCCAGGACTTCCTGAAGAACCCCAAGGACATCGCGGGCACCCAGAAGAAGCTGGAGCAGGACGCCGCCAAGGCGTACGGCAGCTGACCCGGAGCGTCCCTGCGGCGGTGGGCCCCGCACGGCCCGCCGCCGCGCAGCGCACCCACGGTGCGCAACACCGCCGCTGACCGCATCGACCGGGGGACACCACCATGAACGCTGCGACCGCGGGCGGGCCGGCCGGCCCGGTCCGTCCGCGCACCGGCACGCTGCGCCGGGTCAAAAGTGTGGCGGGCACCCGCCCCTGGATCGCCGCCGTCTTCCTGCTGCCCGCCTTCGTCCTGCTCGGGGCGCTGGTCGTCTACCCCATCGGCTTCTCGGTCTACCGGAGCCTGTTCGACGCGTCCGGCGACGGGTTCGTGGGGCTGGGCAACTACGGCGAGCTGTTCACCGACGAGCGGATCCGGATCGCCCTGAAGAACAACGTCATCTGGGTCGTGGTGGCCCCCACCGTCGCCACCGCCCTCGGCCTGATCTTCGCGGTGCTCACCGAGCGGGTCCGTTGGGGCACCGCCTTCAAGCTGGTCGTCTTCATGCCGATGGCGATCTCGATGCTGGCCGCGGGCATCATCTTCCGGCTGGTGTACGACCAGGACCCGGAGCGCGGTGTCGCCAACGCCGTATGGGTCGGCGTGCACGACACGTTCGCGGAGCCGGCGCCGTACCCGGGCGCCAAGCCCCGTCCCAACGCCGGGCTGACGGCGTCCGGCGGCGCGTACACCACCGGAAAGCCGGTGCGCGCGGGCGACCCGGCGAACCTGCCGCTGGTGGCCGTGCAGCCCGCCGACCTGGGCGACGCGCGCCCGGCGACGGCCGCGCGCCCGGAGCCGGGCAAGGTCACCGGCACCGTCTGGCTGGACTTCACCCGCGGTGGCGGCGGCACCCCGAACATCGTCGACCGCTCCGAGAAGGGGCTGCCCGGCCTGACGGTCGAGGCGGTCAAGGACGGCCGGACCGTGGCGAGCACGACGACCGGCCCGGACGGGCGGTTCGCGCTGCCCGCCGCCGCGGACGGCGCCCTGCTGCGGCTGCCCGCGGCGAACTTCGCCGCGGCGTACAACGGCGTGAACTGGCTCGGCCCGGCCCTGGTCACCCCCGCCATCATCGGCGCGTACATCTGGATGTGGGCCGGGTTCGCGATGGTGCTGATCGCGGCCGGCCTGGCCGGGATGCCGCGGGAGCTGCTGGAGGCGGCGCGGGTGGACGGTGCCAGCGAGTGGCAGGTCTTCCGCCGGGTGACGGTGCCGCTGCTGGCGCCCGTCCTGATCGTCGTGCTGGTCACCCTCATGATCAACGTGCTGAAGATCTTCGACCTGGTCTACATCATCGCGCCGGGCTCCAGCCTCAAGGACGCCAACGTGCTCGCGCTCCAGCTCTTCCAGTCGTCGTTCGGCACGGATGTGGACCAGGGCATCGGCAGCGCCATCGCGGTGTTCCTGCTGCTGCTCGTCCTGCCGGTGATGTACGTCAATCTCCGGCGCCTACGGAAGGAGCGCGGGCGATGACCACCGCCGACGGTGTCGTACGGGCCAAGCGGTCCCTGCCCGCCCGGATCGCGGCCCGCACGGGCGGCGGCGCCCTGCGGGTCGTCCTGATCCTGACCGGGCTGTTCTGGCTGATGCCGACGGTCGGCCTGCTGGTGTCCTCGCTGCGCTCGCCGCAGGACATCGCCGAGTCCGGCTGGTGGAAGGTGTTCGCCGAGCCCGCCCAGCTCACCTGGTCCAGCTACGGCCATCTCCTGGAGAACGCCAAGGTGATGGACTCGCTGCTGACCACCGCGCTGATCACGGTGCCGGCGACGGTGCTGGTGGTCGTCATCGGGGCGCTGGCCGGGTACGCGTTCGCCTGGATGGACTTCCCCGGCCGCGACGTGTGGTTCATGGTCGTCGTCGGGCTGCTGGTGGTGCCCGTGCAGGTGGCGCTCATCCCCGTCGCCGAGCTGTTCGGTGCGATCGGACTGTTCGAGACGACGCCCGGTGTGATCCTCTTCCACACCGCCTTCGGCCTGCCCTTCGCGGTGTTCCTGCTGCGCAACTTCTTCGCCGAGATCCCGCGCGAGCTGCTGGAGGCGGCCCGGCTGGACGGCGCGAACGAACTGCGCCTGTTCACCCGGGTGGTGCTGCCGCTGGGCGGGCCCGCCATCGCCTCCCTGGGCATCTTCCAGTTCCTGTGGGTGTGGAACGACCTGCTGGTGGCGCTGATCTTCGCGGACAGCGGCAGTCCGCCGATCACGGTCGCGCTCCAGCAGGAGGTGCGGCAGTTCGGCAACAACATCGACGTACTGGCGCCCGGCGCGTTCCTGTCGATGGTGGTCCCGCTGGTCGTCTTCTTCGCCTTCCAGCGGCAGTTCGTCTCCGGGGTGATGGCGGGCGCGGTGAAGTGACCGCTCCCGGCGGGATCCGGAGGGGTACGGGAACAGGTGCGGCGGCGTAAGGGAACGCTGTGCCGGACGCCACTTTCCGTTCACGTTGCTGCCCCACGATGACGGGCACGCCGACGGCGGGTACGGCCGCCGCGGCGCGGGCCGCCGCGTGCGCCGCACGGGCCCCGACCCCTCGACCGTCTGGAGACGGACCGCACATGACTGCCCGCACCGCAGACCTCAGTGACGGACACCTCCCGCGCCCCGGGCGGCTGTCCGACGTCAAAGGCTGGTTCTTCACCGCCGACCAGCTGCTCTTCGACTGGTTCCTGGCCCGCCAGGCGGACCGCTCCGAGCCCGGCGACCTGCTGGAACTCGGCGCCTACCTGGGCAAGAGCGCCATCTTCATGGGCGCCCGGCTGCGCGCCGGCGACCGCTTCACGGTCTGCGACCTGTTCGACTCCCCCGCCGAGGACGCCTCCAACTCCAAGGAGATGGCGAAGTCCTACGCCACGCTGACCCGCCGCGCCTTCGAGGCCAACTACCTGGCCTTCCACGACGAGCTGCCCGAGATCGTGCAGGGGCTCAGCTCGGCCGTGGCGGACCATGTCGAGCCGGGCAGCTGCCGCTTCGCGCATATCGACGCCTCGCATCTGTACGAGCATGTGCACGGCGACATCGTCACGGTGCGCGACCTGCTCACGCCCCAGGGCATCGTCGTCCTCGACGACTTCCGCGCCGAGCACTGCCCCGGGGTGGCCGCCGCCACCTGGCAGGCGGTCACCGGCCAGGCGCTGCGCCCGATCTGCATCACGCCGACCAAGTTCTACGGCACCTGGGGCGACCCCGCGCCCGTACAGGCCGCGCTGCTGGCGTGGCTGACCGGCCGCGAGGGAATGTGGCACGAGGTGCAGGAGGTCAACGGGGCGCCGCTGATCCGGCTGAGCGCCAAGGGCGCCAAGGAGCCCGCGCACCCGGTTTCCCGGCACCGTACGGAGCCCGCGCGCAACGCCGGTCCGGCCTCCCCGGCCGCCACCGCCGCCGGCCCGCAGTCACCCGCCCGCGCCGCCGCGCCCCGCCCGGCCGCCCGCCCTGCCGCCCGTTCGCGCCGCAGCCCGGCCCGCCGTCTCGCGGTGAACGTCCTGCCGCCGTTCATCACCAAGGCCGTGGTCGCCGCCCGCCGCCGCTCGGCGGCCCGCTGAGCCCGCGCAGGTCCGCCGAGCCCGCACCGGACCGCTCAGCCGCCCCGGACCGGCCGGGTCACCCCACGTCACCCGACGACGGCACCGGGCCCCGTCAGGGTGCGCGTACCGCTGTCCTCCCGGGCCGCGGCCCGTTCCGCGGCCCGGGGCGACGGGGCGGTCCGGCGTTCGCCCGGTGGCAGTGGGGGCAGCAGGTCGTCCTCGCCGAGGAGGACCCGGCGCACCACCCGCTCCGCCGCCAGCCCGTCGTCGTACTGGCAGAAGCGGTCGCGGAAGGCGGCCCGCAGCGACGCCGCCGCCGGGCCGTCCCAGCGCCCGGAGTGGAAGGCCCCGGCGACGGCCGCCTCGTCCGGCGCGAGGACGCCGGGGGTGTCGCCGGGCTGCCCGGACAGCAGGTCGACGTAGACGCCGCGGGTGAGCCGGAAGGTGTCCCAGTCGGCGGTGTGCACGACGATCGGCCGGTCGAGGACGGCGTAGTCGAACAGTACGGAGGAGAAGTCGCACAGCAGCGCGTCGGCGGCCAGGCACAGGTCCTCGATGTGCGGGTGGCCGGAGACGTCCAGGACCGCGTCGCTCTCCCCGTGGAAGGCCGTCCGCGCGTCCGGGTGGGGGCGCTCACTGTGCGGCCGGCTGTACGGGTGGGCGCGGAACAGGAGCTGGAAGCGCGGGCCGAGCTCGGCGGCCAGTCGGGCCACGTCCAGTGGCGGGACGGCGCCGCCCGGCCGGTCGCGGTGGGTGGGCGCGTACAGGACGGCGGTCGCTCCGGGCCGGACGCCGAGCGCGGCCCGTACCGCGCGCACGTCGGCCGCGGTGGCGGTCGCGTACCGGTCGTTGCGGGGGAAGCCGGTGGCCAGCGTCTCGTACGAGCTGGGGTAGGCGCGCTCCCAGATCTCGCTGGTGTGCTGGTTGGCGGAGAGGCAGTAATCCCACTGGTCGGCGTGTTCGAGGACGCGGCCGGGGCCCGGTCCCGCCGGGCCGGCCGCGTAGCGGTGCGTGTCCAGGCCCGTGGCCTTCAGCGGGGTGCCCTGGTGGGTCTGGAGGCAGATCTGTCCCGGCCGCCCGGCCGCGCCGGGGAAGTCGCCGTCGGTGACCAGGTACGTGGCGCGGGCCAGCAGCTCCCAGTAGCGGCGGGAGCCCACGATGACATGGTCGGTGCCCGCCGGGACGGCGTCCACCGCGTCCTCGTGGACCGCCCAGACGCCGTGCAGCTGGGGCGCGATCTCGCGGGCCTTGCGGTCGACGGCGTACGGGTTGCCGGTCACCGCGCGGTTGCCGCGGGCGCCGTAGAGCACGAGGTCGGGGTCGAGCGGGGCGTGCAGCCGCAGGCCGTAGTAGCGCCGGAAGGCCGTACGGGCGGCGGCCTCGCCGCGGTCGCGCAGCTCCTTGGCCACCTCGCGCCGCAGCACCTGGGCGCCGTGCAGCGACCGGTAGGCGCGGTACGAGCGCAGCGCGGCCGGCAGCGGCGCGCCGTCCGGGCGGTGCCGCCGGATGCAGCGGCTCGCGGCGCGGAAGAAGGCGGCGCGGTCGGCGGGCACGATGCGGTCGGGGTCGTCGAGGATCGCCAGCAGCCGGTCGGTCATCCGGGCGTGCAGCACGGTCAGCAGCGGCAGCCGGCCGTCTTCCGCAGGGGCCGGCTCCCCGCCCGCGTCACCGACTCCGGCCCCGGCCCCGCCCTCGCGTCCGTCCCCGTCGCCCGGCAGCAGCCCGTCCAGCCGGGCGAACAGCTCCTCGTAGCGTTCGACGGCGACGAAGTGGTGGCGCCCGGGGGTCGTGACGGCGCTGCCTCGCCGCCGCTCGCGCCAGGTGACGCACACCCGGTCGAGCGCCGCGACGCGCCCGGCGGTCAGCAGGCTCTCGTACGCGTACGGAACGTCCTCGTACGGGCCGTCGGCGAAGGCGAGCCCCCGGCCGGACCAGTGCTCGCGGCGGACCGCGCGGTTCCAGGCGGCGGGCTCGACACCGAGCACATCGGGGCGCTGCGCGGCGTCGAAGACGGTGTCGCCCGCCGACTCCAGGAAGGCGCCGTCGCCACCGGGGCGCCGCCGCTCCCAGACGTCCATCCGTTCGTGGCCCCACAGCAGGACGTCCGGCTCGCCGCACGCCCGCAGCCGTGCGTCGACGGCGGCCAGCGCGCCGGGGGCCAGCGTGTCGTCGCCGTCCAGGAAGAGCAGGTAGTCACCGCCGGCCAGCGCGGCACCGGCGTTGCGGGACGGTCCGGCGCCGCTCGGGCGGCGCAGGTGCAGGGCGGTCAGGCGCGGGTCGCGGCGCGCGTACTCGTCGACGATCGCGCCGGTGGCGTCCGCCGAGCAGTCGTCGACGGCGATCAGCTCCACGTCCCGGTGGGACTGCTCCAGTACGGAGTCCAGGCAGGCGCGCAGGAAACCCTGGACGCTGCGGGCGGGGACGATGACGCTGAACCGGGGCATGGCCATCCCAAGGTCGGGGCTCGCGGACCGAGTACACACGGGGAACGGACGCAGAGCGTAATCAGTCCGCCACGCACTGTCGATCGCGCCCGTCACCCGTTCGGCCCACGGCCGGTGACCCACCGGCCGTGGGCGAGTTGAAGCCACATGTCACGGAAGGGCGGAAATTGGGGGCGCACCCCGCCGGTGCGGGGCGAGTTGGGGCATCCGTCACGGAAGGGGGCCACCGCCCGGCCGCCGGGCACGGGACGGCAAGATGGCCCCGAGCAGAAGCGCGCATGCAACCGTGTGCCGGCTTCCGGCCCTCTGTGCAGAGGGGCGGAAACCACGGGGGCCCTACGGCGCCGACCACACCGACACGAAATGTAGATGTAGTGACTGCGAATGAAGCCCCAGAGCCGCAGCCTGGGCCTGCCCTCACACCGTCCGCGCAAGTCAGCATCGTCGTGATCGCCTACAACGACGCCGCCCTGGTCGGCGAGGCGGTACGCTCCGCGCTGGCGCAGGGCGACGCGATCGCCGAGGTGATCGCGGTCGACGACGCCTCCACCGACCGCACGGGCCAGGTCCTGGACCGCCTCGCGCGCGACCATCCGCGGCTGCGGGTGATCCACCGCGCCGACAACAGCGGCGGCTGCGGCACCCCCCGCAACGACGGGCTGCGGGCCGCCGCCGGACGCTATGTGATGTTCCTGGACAGCGACGACGTACTGCCGGACGGCGCCGTCGACGCCCTCCTGGAGGCCGCGCTGCGCCTCGACGCCCCGGTGACCGCCGGGCTGTGCGTACGCCGCGAACTGCCGGGCCCGCGCGAGGTGCCCTGGCAGCCCGGCCTCTACCACGAACCCGCGCTGTACGCGCCCGTCGCCGACCACCCCGAGCTGGTCGGCGACACCCTGTGCGTCAACAAGCTCTACGACCGGGCCTTCCTGCTCGACCACGGCGTCCTCTTCCCCGACGGCCGCTTCACCTACGAGGACTTCGTCTTCACCGCCCGGGTGCTGGCCGCCGCCCCGCGGATCGCGGTCGTCCCCGACGAGGTCTACGTCTGGCACGTACGGCGCAGCGCCGAGAAGCAGTCGATCTCACTGGACCGCCGGGACGTCGCCAACTGGGAGTCCCGTATCGAGGCGCACCGCACCAGCGTGCGCATCCTGGCCGACGCCGGGCACCGGGACCTCGCGCACGCGGCGCGCACCAAGTTCCTCGACCACGACCTGCGGATGTACGTCCGGGAGCTGCACACCCGCGGCCCGGACTACCGGCAGGAGTGGTGGCGGCTGACCCGCGCGTACCTGTCCGGCTTCGAGGAGGGCGAGCTGCTCGCCGCCACCGCCCCGGCCCGCTGGCTCGCCCGGGTGCTGCTCGCCTCCGAGGAGCCGGTCGACTCCGACCGGCTCACCCAGCTCGCCGCCCGCCCCGGACGGCTGCTGCCGCCGTACGCGCGCGACGCCGAGCGGCCCGTGTGGTCGCCCGGCCTGCCCGGGGCCGCACTGGACGGCCTGGCCGCGCTGCCCGCCGATGAACTGCCGGTGACCATCGACGCCGAACCGGTCCTCGGCACCCGCTCCCTGCTGCGGCTGCGCCTGCACGAGCTGTACGGGCGGGTGGGCGCCGCCGGGCCCGCCGTCATCGACGTGGAGCTGCGCCGCCGGGCGGGCGGCCGCCGCGGGCCCGTGCACACCGCCACGCTCACCCCGGCCCCGTCGGGCGACGCCTGGACGGCCGAGACGACGCTCGACCTCGGCGCCCTCGTCACCCGCGCCGACAGCGGCTCCGGGACGCCCGTGCCGTGGGACCTGGCCGCCCGGGTGCACTGCAAGGACGGCTCCGTCCTGCACGCCTCGCTGCGGGCCACCGGACCCGGACTGCGGCGGTTCGCGCTGCCCAGCGCCCGGCACGGCCTGCTGCTGGCGCAGCCGTACGCGACCACCGGCGGCGCGCTGGCGCTGCGGATGGCGTCCGGAATGCGCACCACGTGGCAGATCGCGGCCCGCAAGCTGCGCCGCGGCCTCGGGCGCGCTCGTTAGTCATGTCACAGCGGCCCGGCCGGCGGCGGCCGGGCCGGGCGCGGCGGCGGTCGCGCGACGCCCCCGGTCAGCGCGCCGGATCCGTCCGTACGCCCTCCGGAGCACCGCCCGCCGGCGTTCGCTCCCGCACCACCCGACGAGCAACGACCACCTTAGGATGGCGAGATGTCTTACTTGATCACGGGCGGCGCCGGCTACATCGGCGCCCACGTCGTACGGGCCATGACACAGGCGGGCGAGCGGGTCGTGGTGCTCGACGACCTCTCCACGGGCGTGGCCGCCCGGATTCCCGAGGGCGTCCCGATGGTGGTGGGCTCCACCCTGGACCGCGAGCTGCTGGACCGGACCATCGCCGAGCACGGCATCACCGGTGTCGTGCACCTCGCCGCGAAGAAGCAGGTCGGCGAGTCCGTCGAGATGCCGCTGCACTACTACCGCGAGAACGTGCACGGCCTGCAGACGCTGCTGGAGGCCATGGCGGCGGGCGGCGTCGGGCGGTTCGTCTTCTCCTCCTCGGCAGCCGTCTACGGCATGCCGGACGTGGACCTGGTCACCGAGGACACCCCCTGCGCGCCGATCAACCCGTACGGCGAGACCAAGCTCGTCGGCGAGTGGATGGCGCGCGCGGCGGGCAAGGCGCACGGCATCAGCACCGCGTGCCTGCGCTACTTCAACGTGGCCGGCACCGCCACCCCCGAGCTGGCCGACATGGGCGTCTTCAACATCGTCCCGATGGTCTTCGAGAAGCTCACCGACGGCGAGTCCCCGCGGATCTTCGGCGATGACTACCCGACCCCGGACGGCACCTGCATCCGCGACTACATCCACGTCGCGGACCTGGCGGACGCCCATCTGGCCGCCGCGCGCAAGCTGGCCGAGCCCGGCCCGGTGCGCGACCTGACGCTGAACATCGGCCGTGGTGAGGGCGTCTCCGTCAAGGAGATGGTCGACCTGATCAACGAGATCACCGGCCACACCGGCGTCGTCGCCGAGGTGACCCCGCGCCGCCCCGGCGACCCGGCCCGGGTCGTCGCCGCCGCCGACCGCATCGCGGATGAGCTGGGCTGGAAGGCCCGCCACGACGTACGCGACATGATCACTTCCGCCTGGGAGGGCTGGCAGCACCACCGCGCCGGCGCCTGATCCGAGCGTTCCGCCGTCCGCCCCCGGTCCTGCCGGGGGCGGACGGCTTTTCAGGCCGTTTCGCCGGGTCCGGCCATCCGCAGGGCGTAGCAGGCGTCCGGGATGCCGTGCTCCGGGTCGCGGAAGTACGGGTACGCGGCGTATTCCCGGCCGTCGTCACCGGCCACCGGCGGCCCCGGCTCCCGCCCGGTGTCCGCCCGTACGATCTCGCTCAGCTCGTCCGTCAGCCCCGCGCGCAGACAGTGCGCCCGCAGCCGCAGCCGGGGCGGGAGGGCGGCCAGCACCCGGTCGGTGAGGTAGGCCTCGACCAGCGGGCGGGCGGCCTTCGCCATGGCCCGGCGGCCCGCGGCGTCCCGGGCGAGATACGGCGCGGCGAACTGGGCGAGGATCTCGCCGTGGAAGTGGCGGACCATGAGCGTGTCGCGGCCGGGGCCCGGCGGCACCAGCTCCGCGACCTGGGCGAGCACGGTGGCGATGTAGCCGAGGTGCTCGGGCCAGTCCAGGTCCTGGCGGCTGGCGTTGCTGTCGTCGTCGCGGCCCCGGAGGTAGTAGCAGTCGTAGTCGCCGAGGACGGAGACGGTGTCCGCGCCGAGCAGGGCGCGGATGCCGAAGGGCAGGTCCTCGGCGAGCAGCCGGCCCTCGACGAAGCGCAGTCCGCGCTCCTGGACGTAGGAGCGGCGGAAGAGTTTGTAGGCGGCCAGCGTCCAGTAGACGGGCGAGTCGTAGGGCGTGACGCGGGGGCTGGTGGTGTGCAGGTCGACGGGGGCCGGGCGCCCGCCGACGCCGACTATGCGCCCGTAGACGAGGTCCGAGCCATGGGTGTCGGCCAGCGCGGTGAGCCGTTCCAGGGCCTCGGTGCCGAGGTGGTCGTCGGAGTCGAGGAAGAAGAGGTACCGGCCGCGGGCGAGGTCCATGCCGACGTTGCGCGGCCGCCCTGCGCCGCCCGACGGCGGCTGGTGCACCACCGTCAGGTTCCGGTGCGTACGGGCCTGTTCGTCCAGCCAGGCGCCGCTGCCGTCGTCGGACCCGTCGTCCACGGCGATCAGTTCGACGGCGTCCGGCCCGAGGCTCTGGGCGAAGACGGACCCCAGGCACCGGTCCAGATAACGCCGGGTGTTGTGCACCGGCACGACGACCGAGACGGCCGGGCCGTGGCGGCCCCGGCCGTCGGGGGCGGGCGGACGGTCTGCTGCCACGGTGTGCCTCTTCCGTCGTCCGGTGCGGACCGGCCCCGCGGGGCCGGTCCGGGGACCTCAGCGCTCCAGCAGGGCGAAGAGCTCCTCCCAGCGCTTGGTGATCCGGTCGGTCGAGTAGCGCTGGACGTTCTCCCGCGCCGCCGTGCCGAGCCGGTCGCGCAGCTCCTTGTCGGAGATCAGCGCGTCGATGTGCCGGGCCAGTTCGGTGGTGTTGCCGACCACGGCCAGCAGGCCGTCCTCGCCGTCCCGCACGATCTCGTGGACGCCGGGCGCGCAGTCGAACGCCGCGCACGGCACGCCACTGGCCATCGCCTCCATGAGGGAGAGCGGGAAGCCCTCGGCCCGGGAGGACTGGGCGAAGACCGAGGCGCCGCGCAGCGCCTCCGCCACGTCGTCGGTACGGCCCATGAACGCGACCGAGCCGTTCAGCCCGAGGGTGGTGGCCTGCTTCTTGAGGACGTCCTCGTCGTCGCCGGAGCCGTAGATCCGCAGGGTCCAGTCCGGGTGGTCCGGCGCGACCATGGCCCAGGTGTCGAGGAGCAGGTCGACGCCCTTCTCGTCGGAGAGCCGGCCGATGCTGGCGACGACCTTGGCGGTGCGGTCGGAGGGCACCTCGGGCGTCACCGGCAGCGGGTTGGGCATGAAGTCCGCGTTGTCCATGCCCTGGCGGATCCACAGGTCGGCGTCCTCGCGGGTGAGGGCGAGCAGCCGGTCCACGTCCTTGTAGTGCTTCTTGACCCGCCCGAAGCGCGAGGACTTGCGGCAGGCGTCGAAGGACTCGTGGGTCATGCCGACGACCGGCAGGCCCGCGGTGTCGGCGAGGTTCACCCATTCCATGGCCCATACCTGCGTCACGATGACCACTCCGCCCGGCCGGGCCCCGCGGAACAGCGCGCTGAGCCGGTCCGCCTGCTCCTGCATCCCGGCCTGGCGGGCGGCGCGCCGCCGCTGCTCGGCGATGTTCAGCCGGCCCTTGAGGCCGCGGGCGGCCGGTACGGCCTTCGGCGGGTGCGCGTCGTACAGCGTCGTGGTGGCGTACGGCAGGTCGGCGCCGAGGTCGGCGCGCAGTTCCTCGGGGGCCGGCACGACGCCGATGACGTGCACCCGGTGGCCGCTCGCGGTGAAAAGCCGGGCCATCTGGTGGGACCAGGTGGTCACCCCGCCCATCTCGTCCACGTTGTTGGAGACGATGAAGATGTCACGCCCGGTCATGGGCTTCCCCCTTCACGGAAGAACCGCTGTGCGCGGAGCCGGTGATGACGGTGGGGGCGGGCAGCGCGCCGCCGTGTGCCGGGCCGCTCTCCGCGCCGCGGCCGGTGCCGCCGAAGAACCGGTCGACGATCTGGCGGGCCGCGTCGCCCTGGTCGTACTCGCCGAACTCGGCGGTGAAGCGGCGCCGTGCCGCGCGGTGCCCGTCGTCGGCCGCCTTGAGGCCCTCGATGGCCTCGAACAACTCCTCGGCGGTGCCCAGCACCGGCCCGGGCGCCTTCTCCTTGAGGTCGAAGTAGGTGCCGCGCGCCTCGTTGGCGTACTCCTCGTAGTCGTACGCGAAGAACAGCATCGGCCGGTCGAGCAGCGCGTAGTCGAACATCACGGAGGAGTAGTCCGTGATCAGGCCGTCGGCCAGTTGGAGCAGCGGGGTGATGTCGTGGTACCCGGTGGCGTCGATGACCTTGCCGCGTACGGACGGCGGCAGCACCACGTTGTTCAGGTAGTGCGAGCGCATCAGCAGCACGAAGCGGTCACCGAAGCGCTCGGCGAACTCGTCCACGTCAAAGGGGAGTTCGAAGCCGCGCACCGAGCCGTTGGGGTGGGCGCGGAAGGTCGGCGCGTACAGCAGCACCGTCTTGTCCGCCGGGATGCCCAGCTCCTCGGCGATCGGGCCGCGCTCGCGCACCCCGCTCGCCTCCTCGGCGCGGCGCGTCGCGACCAGCGCGTCGTTGCGCGGGTAGCCGCTGCGCAGCAGCACCTCGTCGCGCAGCCGGAAGGCGCCGGCCAGGGTCCGTACGTCGTGCTCGGAGCGGACCAGGAAGTGGTCGAAGCGGTCCAGGACCTTCTGGAAGTCCTCCTTGGCGGCCCGCGTCTTGAGTTTCATGCGCGGCTCGTCGAAGCCCATGCGCTTGAGGGCGGAGCCGTGCCAGGTCTGGATGTAGGTGGTCTCCGGGCGCTTGACCAGGCGCAGCGGGAAGCCCTGGTTGTCGATCCAGAACTCGGCCTGGGCGAGGGCGCGCAGGTACTGCCAGCTCCAGCGCTGGACGAGGGTGGCGTCCTTGGGGAAGCCCTCCGGCTTCTTGCCGTCGTAGGCCCACACCGCCTCGAAGTCGACGCCCTGGCGGCGCATCTCCTCGTAGATGGCGCGGGGGCTGTCGCTGTACTGCTTGCCGAGGTGGCTCTCGAAGACGACCAGGCCCTTGCGGACCGGCAGCTTGCTGAACACCTCGTGGTAGGCGCGCAGTTTGGTCTCGCCGGAGTTCAGGTCGCGCCGGGCCTTGCGGGCCTTGCGCACGCCGCTCTTGGCGAGGTCGGCGGCGGGGCTGCGCAGCGCCTGCCGGAGCACCTCGTTGGTGCGCCTGGCCGCCTTGCCCTGGGCGTCCAGGACGAAGGTGAGGTGGCCGCGCTTGGAGGGGGCGGGCTCGACGCGGTCGGAGACCAGCCGGGTGAGCCGGGGGCGGACCCGCAGCGCGTGGGCGCTGTCCAGGTCGACGCCGCCGACGGTCAGCCGGGTGCGGGTGGTGACGCCGTCCACGTCCAGGATCAGCCGGACGTCCCAGACGGCGTCGATGACGCCGAGCGGGCGCAGCCGGCGGGCGAGGTCCAGTTCGGCGTCCCAGTGCAGGCCGTCGGCGGCGATGCGCAGCGAGGTCAGCGGGAACGAGAACGCCTGGAGGCTCTTGCGGCGGGCCTTGAGTTCGAGCCGGCCGCGCAGCGGGGTGCCGGGGACGACCCTGCCGAGCGGGTTGACGACGGTGCCGGCCAGCCGGACCGTGCCGCGGCCGTCGTCCTCGTAGGAGGTGAGCTGGTTGCGCAGGAACAGCGTGCCGACCGAGCGGGTGTGGTAGCCGGCGTCGGTGACGTCCAGGACCCGGCGGCCCTCGGGGTCGTCGAGGTGTTCGGCGCACCAGTAGACCCGGCCGTCGCGCTCGGCGAGCGGCGAGGAGAGTTTGTCGCGGTTGATCAGTGTGTCCACCGCGGGCATCAGATTCCGCCAGTCCTCCCGGGCCAGGAGGTAGGCGCAGATGGCCTGAATGCGCTGGACCCGCTCGTACGCCTCGGGGGCGATGCCGGCGAGATAGCCGTTGGCCATCCGGGCGAACTCGCGGCGGTACTCCTCGTCGAGCAGCGGAAGATCACGCAGATGCAGCACGAGGTCGTGCTTGAGGAACTTGACGTCCTTGTGGAACTTGAGGTCGTCCAGGCCCTCGCGCTCCAGCAGTTCGTCCACCCGGCGGTGGATCTCCATGCGGTGTGCGAAGTTGGCGATCTCGTGGCGCCGGTTGCTGATCGACTTCGTGGCGGCCTTCTCGAAGACGTTCCAGAAGTAGACGTGGTTGGGGATCAGCGTGATCCGCTTGGCCGCCACGTACGCCTGGGCCGAGAAGAGCAGGTCCTCGTAGTGGATGCCGACGGGAAAGACCAGCCCGGCCTCCAGGAGGAATTCCCGCCGGTAGCACTTGTTGGTCGACAGCGTGTCGAAGACCAGCAGGTCGGGCAATTCGGAAATGGATTCGATGGTCCGGGTTCTGGAGTACAGCCAGGGGTACCACTCGGTCTGCTTCTGATGGCGGGAATCGACCATGACCCGTACGCACATGCCGGACACCAGGTCGGCGCCGGTGCGCTCGGCCGCCTCCAGCATGTTGCGGCAGGCGTTCGGCTCCAGGACGTCGTCGCTGTCCAGGAACATCACGTACGAGCCGGTGGCGTGCTGGACGCCGTGGTTGCGGGGCGCCCCGCAGCCGCCGCTGTTCTCCGGCAGCTGCAGCGCCCGCACCCGGTCCGGGTGGGCGGCGGCGAGCTGCTGGGCCACCTCGAAGGA
Source organism: Streptomyces sp. NPDC033221 (assembly GCF_055577005.1). Classification (NCBI taxonomy): domain Bacteria; kingdom Bacillati; phylum Actinomycetota; class Actinomycetes; order Kitasatosporales; family Streptomycetaceae; genus Streptomyces; species Streptomyces sp. NPDC033221. Next base: position 399,474 of record NZ_JBVIQN010000003.1, read on the forward strand.
TCTGTCCGTGCTGCAGTCGTCGACGATCAGAACTTCGACTCCGTGGAGCGTCTGGTCCAGTACGGACCGGACGGCCGTCGGTAGCCGGTCGGCGTCGTTATAGACGATCACGACTACGGAGACGTCAGGCACGGGCACCCCAATCCTCTTTTCATAGCGCTGCGGGACCCCAAAGCTACCTTGGCCCGCGACCGGCCCGGCACGCCGTCGACCGGCGTACGAGCGCACGTTCGCCGCCGCACCTTGCTCTTGTCAAACCGCATTATTGCGGACATTTGGCTTACCGTAGGACTCTCGACCCGGGGACGATCACCCGCATCGAGAACCGGGTCACGACATGCCGTACATGAAAAGCGGATCACCCAAAAACGGCATCTACTCGCTCAAGACGCAGCTGAGCAGGGAAGCGCGGCGCCCCGTGAAAGTGACCATCAAAACGCTGACCGCGTCGGCGAAACCGCTGGCCGGGCCACGGTTCGCGCCGCCTTTCGCGGCATTGCTGGCCATGAGCGCCTATTGCCTCGGTATGACGATGCTCGGCAGCTATCCGTTCGGTACCCGCTCACGTGCCGTGAATGACCTCGGAAATCAGTTCGTACCGTTCCACGCCCATCTGTGGGACCTGCTGCACGGCGGCGCCACCGGCGATCTGGCCTTCAACTGGAACAGCGGTTACGGCGTGCCCTTTCTCGCCGACTTCCTCACCTATCTGATGAATCCGTTCTCCTGGCTCGTCGGGCTGTTCCCCCGCGACCTGGCCGAGCTGCCGGTGTTCCTCGTCACCCTCGGCTGCATCGGCCTCGGCACCGCACTGATGACCGCCTTCCTCGGACGGGTGCACCCCGGCTCGCCCTGGCTGCGCGCGCTGCTCGCGGTGGGCTACGGCACCTGCGCCTGGGTCGTGAGCGACGGCACCGCCGACCCCATGTGGATGTGGGGCCTGGTCTCGCTGCCGCTGACCGGCATCGCCGCCGACTGGTGCCTGCACCGGCGCCGCTGGGCAGCCGGCACCCTGCTCGTCGGCGCGTCCTGGGCGGGGAACTTCTACACGGCGGCGATGGCCACCCTCGCCATGACCCTGGTCTTCGTCCTGCGCCTGCTCCTCGCAACGGGCCTCTCCGTACGGCACCGGCTGCGCGCGGCGGCCCGCGCCGCCGCCATGGCGCTGACCGGCATCCTGCTGGCGGCGCCCGCGGTCACCGTCACGCTCAAGGCCAGCAAAGCGTCCCGGCCCGCCCCGGAGGCCTCCTACCGGGGGCGGCCGCCGACGCTGGACTTCCTCGCGGAGCTGCTGCCCGGCGGGCGCGGCTCGGTGCCCGCGCCGCACCTGTTCATCGGGATGCTGGGCCTCCTGCTGGTGGCGGCCTTCCCGTTCGTCCGCGCCATTCCGGTGCGTACCCGGGTCGCCTGGTACGGGCTGGCCGCCTGCGTCGGCATCTCCTTCGTGTGGAAGCCGACGCTGCTGGTCTGGCACGGCCTGGCGGTCCCCAACGGCAGCCCGTACCGCGCCTCCTTCGTGCTCAGCGCCCTGCTGGTGATCATCGCCTGGCTGGCGCTGGCGCACCGGCCGCGCCCGCGCGAGCTGGCGGCGGGCGGCGTACTGGTCGCCCTGCTCGCCGCGCTGTGCCACGGCCGCAGCGTGGTCGGCCCGGCCACCTGGGTCCTGGTCCTGGGGTGCGGCGCGGTGGTGCTCGCCGCGCTGCTGGCACTGGCCCGGGACGGCGCGCGCCGGACCGTCCGTATCGCCGTCGCCGCCGCGCTGACCTGCGCGGTCTTCTTCGGCTCGGCGTACGCGGCGTTCTCCGTGACGGCCGTACGGGACAAGCTCGCATGGTGGGGGCCGAAGATCACCCTCAACGACCGGGCCCGCGCGGCGCACCGGGGCATCAAGGAACGTGCGGACTGGCCGCGCTCCCGCACCGACCCCGGCCCGCACGAGTTCGCCAACAACGATCCGCTGCTGCTGGGCGGCGAGGGCGGCTCGTACTACAGCAGCTACCTGCCCGCGCGGACCGCGCGCACGCTGCGCGAGCTGGGCGGCGGCTGGTACATCCACGGCCGCCACACGCGCAGCTTCGAGGACCCCGTAAGCCGCGCGGTCATGGGCGTGAGCAGCTTCCAGACCGGTCCGCAGGCCGGCCCGGTCGACGTGGGCCGGGCCGCCGCCGCGCCCCTGCTGACCGTACGGCCCGGCCTGTCGGCGGACGGCCTCGACCAGCGGCGGCGCGGGGCCGCCGGGCGGGGCATCGACGTACGCGCCGATCCGCGCGTCGGCGGCGGCTCGGTCTTCGCCCGCCAGGAGCGGCTGCTGGGCGCGCGGGTGTACGAGGTGCCGCCGCTGCGCCTGGCGGGCGGTGGCGGCGGCGCCGGGGGCCCGGCGGCTGGGAGCCGTTCCGTGGCCGGCTTTCCGGACCGGACCGTGCGTCCGGTTCCGCGGCTGGCCGACGGCGCATGGCGGCTGCCCGCCACCCGCCGCGGCGGCGCGGCCGTCTTCACCGCCCGGTGCGCGCCGGGCTCCGCCGTCTACTGGTACGCGCCCTGGTACGAGGGCAAGGTGCGGGCCCTCGGCCACACCTCCCCGGGGTTCGGCACCCGGGAGACGACCGCGAACCCGGTCAGGGGCCTGGGCACGGTCCCGGCCGACGGACGGCTGACGGTGTCCTTCAGCAACCACAAGGCCCAGCGCGTCCCCGAACACCCACTCGGCTGCCTCGCCACGAAGAAGCTCACCGGCGCCGTCGTCCGCCTGCGCGGACAGGGCCCGGTGCGGCTCTCGTCGAGCGGGCACGGGCTGTCCGCCGTGCTGCCCGCGCGCAGCACCGGCACGGCCGTCCTCGCCGTCCCGGCCGTGACCGGCTGGAGCTGCCGGGTGGACGACGGCGCCGCCCGGGCCCCTCACTCGTTCGGCGGACTGATCGCCGTACCGCTCGGGGCGGGCGCCTCGCGGCTGGACTGCTCGTACCGTCCGCCCGGGCTGATGGCGGGTCTGGCGGTGAGCGGTGCCGCGCTGGGGGTGACGGCCGCCGTGGCCGTCGTCTGCGGGGTGCGGCGGCGCGGGGCGGAGCGCACCACCCCACCCTCTCGCCCGAATCGTGACATTTCATGTGATTAGTAGAATTACTGCCTGGGACGTGGTGGCTCCCGCCGCGCTCCGCCCCGGCGAAAGGGCCCTCCATGAAGCTCTCGGTCGTTGTCCCCTGTTACGACGAAGAGGAAGTCATCGGGCGCTTCGACGAGGAGATCCGAGAGGTGCTCGGCACACTCGCCGTCGAGTACGAGCTGTGCTACGTCGACGACGGCAGCTCCGACGGCACCTTGCACCGGATACGCACCCTCGCCCAGCAACACCGCCCCACCACCCGCTACCTCTCCTTCAGCCGTAACTTCGGCAAGGAGTCCGCGATGCTCGCGGGTCTGAAGGAGGCCACCGGCGACGCCGTGATCCTCATGGACGCCGACCTCCAGCACCCGCCCCAGCTCATCGAGAAGATGCTCGACCTCTACCAGCTCGGCCACGACCAGGTCATCGCCAAACGCAGCCGGGACGGCGACAAGCCGCTGCGCAGCGTGTGCAGCCGGCTGTACTACCGCGCCGTCAACAAATGGGTGGACGTGGAACTGACCGACGGCGTCGGCGACTTCCGGCTGCTGTCGCGCACCGCCGTGGACGCGCTGGTCTCGCTGCCCGAGTACAACCGCTTCTCCAAGGGCCTGTTCTCCTGGATAGGCTTCGACACCGTCACCTTCGACTACCGCAACGCCCGGCGCGAGGGCGGCCGGACCAAGTGGTGCTTCGGCGCGCTGGTCAACTACGGCATCGACGGCATGATCTCCTTCAACAGCCGCCCGCTGCGGGTGGCGATCTACACGGGCCTGAGCCTGGCCGCGCTGGCCGGCGCGTACGCCCTGTGGATCGTCGGCGCGGCGGTCGCCGGCGGCATCACCGCGCCCGGCTATGTGACGCTGGTGGCGATCATCGTGGGCCTGGGCGGTCTGCAGATGGTGATGCTCGGCCTGATCGGCGAGTACATCGGCCGCATCTACTACGAGACCAAGCGCCGCCCGCACTTCCTGGTCAAGGAGACCAACGGGACGACGCCCACCCACACCCCCACGGCCCGGGTCGCCGGGCGGGCCCGCCGATGAGGCGTCGGGCGTACCGCGGGTTCCCGCCAGGGCGCTTGCCGTGGGGCCGGCTGCTGCGCTTCGCCGTCGTCGGCGGGGTCAACACCCTCACGTTCTACGGGTGCTACCTGGCGCTGCACCCCTGGATGCCGTACTTCGCGGCGTACACGATCGCGTTCCTGTCCAGCATGGCCGGCTCGTTCTTCCTGAACACCTACTTCACCTACCGCACCCGGCCCAGCTGGAAGAAGTTCCTGCTCTTCCCGCTGACCCAGGTCACCAACTACGTGGTGCAGAGCGCGGGCCTGGTGGTGCTGGTGAACTGGTGCGGGCTCGGCACACGGGTCGCACCCCTGGTCGCGGCGGTGATCGCGATCCCGTTCACCTATCTGGTGTCCACCCGCATCCTGGTGCCGGAGAGGCCGGTACGGCCCGTACCGGGGCGGTCCGTGCCCGTACGGGACGCGCAGGAGGCCGAGGAGGCCGCTCCGGCGGGCGGGGGAGACGGCCGTACGGGTGACGAGGCTCAGCCGGCCCGTTTCGCGGGACCGGTCTGACCCCGCGGGACCGGCTGGGCCTTCCACTCCGGGAACGGGCCGTCCACCCCCGCGTCCCGCTGCCGCACCACGTGCAGCCGCCCGTCGTTGCCGAGGACCGCCAGCACCGCGCGCCCGTCGGTGTCCTGCCCGACGGCCGCCGCGCCCGAGTGCGGCACCTCCCCCGTCAGCCAGCGCCCCGGCGTGTCCTGCTCCGGGTCGCCGAGTGCGTACCGCAGCAGGCCCGCGCCGTCCCGGCCCGCGAGCACGACCGTCCGCGCGGGCTTGCCGACGGCCGCCGCGGCCACCCGCCCGTACCCGCCGACCGGCTCGTACCGGGCCGTCAGCCGCCAGGTCCCGGACCGCGGCCGCCGCCCGCCGAGCAGCACCTGGGCCGTGCCGCTCTGCCGGTACGCGAGGCGCACCTCCCCGTCGCCCAGCGGCACCAGGCTCAGCGGGCCGGCCGGTTCGGGCAGGCCGGTGCCCCCGGTGGGCTCGGGCAACTGTCCCGGCTCCCTGGACACCCAGTGGTGCACGGCCCGGGCGCTGGGCGCCACGACGTGCACCAGCCCCTCGGAGTCCACGCACGCGTCCAGCCCGTCGACGAGGACCGGCACCCGGTCCGCCGCCCCGCCGGGGGCGGCCGGCGCCTCCAGGGGCCGCCACAGCGACCAGTCGCCGCCCTTGGCGCCGCTGCGGCAGGCGATGCCGCCCCGCCAGTCGAGGGCGAAGACGTGCACCGTGCCGTCCCGGTCGACGGCCGCCGCCGGAAAGCCCGTCTCCAAAGACTTGGCCGGGGCGGCGTCCGGGGCGCCCAGCGACTCCCACGCGCCGAAGGCCGGCACGCCGTTCCGGGCGGTGCCGTTCTGGCGGGCGGTCAGCAGCTCACGGCGGTGCGCGTGGTTGCGCGCGGGCAGCACCGTACGGGAGGCGAAGAGCTGAAGCGCGCCACCGGGGTGGCTCACGGCGTGGATCTGGCCCTGGAGGAGGCCGCCGCCGAGCCGGTGCGGGCCGCTGAATGTGCCGTTGCCCGGCGCGGTCTCGGTCCAGCACACGCCTTCGCCGTCCAGCACGGCGAAGGCGGCGAGCCGCCCGTCCTTCAGGGGCCGCAGCCAGCTGTTCGAGCCGGGGGCACGCAGCCGGGTGCTGCGCGTCCAGTTGCGTGACCAGCCGTCGAACGCCGTGCCGCCTACCTTGCGGTCGCCACAGCCCGCCCGGTCCCCGCAGTCCCGGCCGTCGGCCCAGCCGTAGACGGACAGCAGCTCGCCCTTGCGCCGGGCGGTCGGCAGGTCGACGTTGTTGGGCAGTACGCCCGCCTCGTAACCGAGGTAGCTCTCCACGACGATGGGGCGGCCGTGCCCGCGCTTCCAGTAGCCCGCCAGCGCGGCCTGCGCGAAGTAGGCCGAGGCGAAGTGGTCCTGGTGGTCGTAGTACGCGAACCCGCCCAGCCGGGGGTCGTCGGCGGGCGGCGGCTCGTGCGGGGCGTGCACCGCGTTCGGGTCGAGGGTGCGCACCACGGTGGGCCGGACCCGCTCCAGAAGCGCGACCAGCGAGGCGACGACCTGTTCGCGGGTGTACTGGAACGTGCGCTGCACGGGGGTACTCTCCGGGCGCAGCGTGGGCAGCACGTCCGTGACGCCGAGCCACAGACCGCGCAGGCTCCGCGCGCGCGGCCCGGAGACGGTCCGCGCCTCCACCAGTTCCATGAAGACGAGCTGGTTGCGCGGCGCGGCCCGCAGCGTCTGGATCTCGACCTGGAAGCCGGGCAGCAGGGAGACCGCCTCCACGTCCCACGGGCTGAGCGGGTCGCCGGTGGCCATCACCGCGTGCGCGGCCCGCAGCCCGTTGGTACGGGCGCGCGCGAACGCCGGGCGGTCGCGCGGTGGCAGCCGGTTCCCGCGCCCGTGCTCGGCGGTGTTCCGGCCGTCCGACTCACCGCCGGTCAGGCACACCGTCACCGAGCGGGCGCCGCCGCGCACCGACTGCTCCAGAGCCGGGTTCATGAAGTACAGGGAGTCGTCGGCGTGCGCGATGACGTGCAGAAACGCCTGCTCCGCCCCGGACACCGCGGCCTCCCGCTCCCGTACGGGACCCGCCGCCTGCGTCAGCGGCGCGCGCGGGCCGCACCAGGCCCACACCCCGGCCCCGGCCGTGACCGCGGCCGCGCCGCCCCCGGCGACCTGGAGCAGCCGCCGTCGGGACGGCCGGGACGGGTGCGTCGGCACAGATCACGTCCTCCACGGCGCCCGGCAACGCCCCAGTCGTCACAGGAGGCGGCCCACACCGGGATGAGCCGCGTACCCAGCTGCATCACCCCAGTATTCGGTCCCCGGGCGCGCACCGCTCGCTTGATTGGTCCGGGGCCGGGGGCGGCGGGGCGGCGGGGTGAGGACGGACGGCCGGGGTGGGGCCGGGCGGCCGGGGTGAGGGCGAGGGCCGGGCGGCCGGGGTGAGGCCGGGCGGCTGCCCTACGCCTCCAGAGCCGCCGCCACCGCGAAGGCCAGCTCGTCCAGGTAGCTCTTCGGGAGTTCGTCGCGCACGACCATCAGGCGCCAGTACAGCGGCCCGGTCATCAGGTCCAGCGCCAGGCGCGCGTCGACGCCCGGCCGCAGTTCGCCGCGCTCCGCCGCGCGGGCCACCATCGCCGCCGCGACACCCTGCTGACTGTCGAGCAGGGCGGTCCGCAGCGCTTCGGCGATCTCCGGGCTGCGCGCCGCCTCGGCCAGCAGGTCCGGGATGATCTGCGACGCCATCGGGTGCCGCAGGGCACGGGCCGCGACCTCCAGCAGCATCCGGATGTCCCCGCGCAGCGACCCGGTGTCCGGCGTCGGCAGGCCCTCGGCGGCCACCGCCGAGACCACGTCCAGCACGAGGTGCAGCTTGGAGCGCCAGCGCCGGTACACGGCGGTCTTGCCGACGCCCGCCCGCCGCGCGATGCCCTCGATGGACATCCGCGCGAACCCCACCGCCGCCAGCTCCGCGAAGACCGCGGCGCGGATCGCCTCGGTCTTCTCCTCGCGCAGTACGGCGGCCCCGGCGGGCGTCCGCCGCCCGCCCGGCACGCCCGGGGCCCTGGTCACTTCACTGCCGTCCTTTGCCATGCCTTGATCGTAGCGTCGCGACGCAACGGTTGCGTTTCGACGTCAGGCGGTCGTACGCTCGGCACCGTTACGACGATACGGGACCGTTCTAACGTCGCGTCGGCGCCGGAAGCGACGCCCCGCCGCCCGCACAGCGGCCCCTCCCGAACGCCCCCGTCCACGCCCCTCCTCACTCCCCGGAGGCGACCGCCCTCATGACCCAGACCCTCGCCCCACCGGCCCGCGCCGCCGAGGCGTCCCCCGCGGTCCCGGCCGCCGCCCCGCCCGACCCCGCCCTGCGCACGCTGGCGGAGCAGTACGGCCTGACCGTCAGCGGCGCCCGCCCGCCGCTGCGGGAGTACACCCGCCGCCTGTGGGCGCGCCGCCACTTCATCGCGTCCTTCGCCACCGCCCGGCTGGCCGCCATGTACACCACGGCGCGCCTGGGCCAGCTCTGGCAGGTGATGACCCCACTGCTCAACGCGGGCGTCTACTACTTGATCTTCGGCGTGCTGCTCGGCACCGACCGCGGCATCCCGAACTTCATCCCGTTCCTGTGCACCGGCATCTTCGTCTTCACGTTCACCCAGTCCACGGTCCTGGCCGGCACCCGCGCCGTCTCCGGCAGCCTCGGCCTGGTCCGCGCCCTGCACTTCCCGCGCGCCGCGCTGCCCGTCGCGCACACCCTCATCCAGCTCCAGCAGCTCATCTGTTCCATGGGTGTGCTGGCGGCCATCGTGCTGATCTGCGGCGTACCGGTGACCTGGCACTGGCTGCTGATGGTCCCCGCCCTGCTGCTCCAGTCGGTCTTCAACACCGGCCTCGCGCTGGTCATGGCCCGTATCGGCGCGAAGACCACGGACACCGCGCAGCTGATGCCGTTCGTGCTGCGCACCTGGATGTACGTCTCCGGCGTCTTCTACAACCTCTCCGCGTTCACCAGCACCGCGCCCCACCTGGTCTCGGTGGCCCTGAACTGCAACCCCGCCCTGATCTACATCGACCTGATGCGTTACGCCCTGATCGACACGGTGCGCGCGCAGGACCTGCCGCCGCACGTGTGGCCGCTGGCCCTCGGCTGGGCCCTGCTGGCCGGTGTCGCCGGATTCGTCTTCTTCTGGAAGGCCGAGGAGGAGTACGGCCGTGGCTGACACCGACCGCGTCCCCACCGTCATCTGCGACAACGTCCACATCGTCTACAAGGTGCACGGCGGCAGCGCCGGCAAGGGCAGCGCAACGGCCGCCCTCGACCGGATCGTCCGCCGCAGGCCGAGCACCGCTGTCCGTGAGGTACACGCCGTCAAGGGCGTCACCTTCGTCGCCCACAAGGGTGAGGCGATCGGCCTGATCGGCTCCAACGGCTCGGGGAAGTCCACGCTGCTGCGCGCCGTCGCCGGACTGCTCCCGCCCGCCGCGGGCCGTGTCTACACCCACGGCCAGCCGTCACTCCTCGGTGTGAACGCGGCCCTGATGAACGATCTGACCGGCGAGCGCAACGTCGTCCTGGGCGGGCTCGCCATGGGCATGTCCCGCGAGGAGGTCCGTGCCCGCTATCCGGACATCGTCGACTTCTCCGGCATCAACGAGAAGGGCGACTTCATCTCGCTGCCGATGCGTACGTACTCCTCCGGCATGGCGGCCCGGCTGCGCTTCTCCATCGCCGCCGCGAAGAGCCACGACGTCCTGATGATCGACGAGGCCCTGGCCACCGGCGACCGCGCCTTCCAGAAGCGCTCCGAGGCCAGAATCCGCGAACTCCGCGAAGAGGCGGGCACGGTCTTCCTCGTCAGCCACAACAACAAGGCCATCCGCGACACCTGCGACCGCGTGCTGTGGCTGGAGAAGGGCGAACTGGTGATGGACGGCCCGACGGAGGAGGTCGTGGCGGCGTACGAGAAGTCCGCCAGGTAGACGTCCGGGCCGGCCGCCCAGGCAGAGCGCCCGGAAACGACGGCGGGGGGGGGGGGGGGGGGGGGGGGGGGGGGGGGGGGGGGGGGGGGGGGGGGGGGGGGGGGGGGGGGGGGGGGGGGGGGGGGGGGGGGGGG